>NZ_JAAGMD010000726.1 GCF_010548465.1 Streptomyces sp. SID14436
AAGAGTCCATATCGACGGGATGGTTTGGCACCTCGATGTCGGCTCGTCGCATCCTGGGGCTGGAGTCGGTCCCAAGGGTTGGGCTGTTCGCCCATTAAAGCGGTACGCGAGCTGGGTTTAGAACGTCGTGAGACAGTTCGGTCCCTATCCGCTGTGCGCGTAGGAGTCTTGAGAAGGGCTGTCCCTAGTACGAGAGGACCGGGACGGACGAACCTCTGGTGTGCCAGTTGTTCTGCCAAGGGCATGGCTGGTTGGCTACGTTCGGGAGGGATAACCGCTGAAAGCATCTAAGCGGGAAGCCTGCTTCGAGATGAGGGCTCCCACCCACTTGATGGGGTAAGGCTCCCAGTAGACGACTGGGTTGATAGGCCGGATATGGAAGCACGGTAACGTGTGGAGTTGACCGGTACTAATAGGCCGAGGGCTTGTCCTCAGTTGCTCGCGTCCACTGTGTTGGTTCTGAAACCACGAACAACCCCATGTGCCACACATGGTGCGGTTGAGGTTTCATAGTGTTTCGGTGGTCATAGCGTAGGGGAAACGCCCGGTTACATTCCGAACCCGGAAGCTAAGCCTTACAGCGCCGATGGTACTGCAGGGGGGACCCTGTGGGAGAGTAGGACGCCGCCGAACAAATTGTGGGGAAGCCCCCGTGTCTGATGACACGGGGGCTTTCTGCATTTCAGGGTCGTTTAGGGTCGGGGCATGCGCTACGACCTCGTCATCTTCGACAACGACGGTGTTCTCGTCGACAGTGAGCCGATCTCCAATCGGCTTCTGGCCGCCTATCTCACCGAGCTCGGTCACCCGACCTCCTACGAGGACTCCATACGCGACTACATGGGGTCCGCCATGCATCGCGTGCACGACCTGGTCGAGGAGCGGACGGGGCAGCGGCTGCCGGCGGACTTCGACGACGTGTTCCACGCCCGGGTCTTCGCCGCCTTCGAGCGGGAGCTGAAGCCGGTCGCCGGGGCCGTGGACCTGGTGGAGAAGCTGGCCGCGGACAAGGAGCCGTACTGCGTGGCCTCCTCCGGCAGCCACGAGCGGATCCGGGTCGGGCACCGCACGACCGGGCTGGACCGCTGGTTCGGGGACGAGGTCGTCTTCAGCTCCCAGGACGTCGGCCGGGGCAAGCCCGCGCCGGATCTCTTCCTGCACGCGGCCGAGCGGATGGGAGTGACGCCCGACCGCTGCGCGGTCGTGGAGGACAGCCCCCTGGGCGTCCAGGCAGCCGTGGCGGCCGGGATGGACGTCTACGGATTCACCGCGATGACACCGCCCGAGAAGCTGGCAGGCGCGACCCGACTCTTCGACGACCTGCGGAAGTTGCCCGACCTGCTGGTGTGACCGTTGACCGCCCACCGGTCTGACAATTGTCATGGCGAGGTGCGGACGATCGTTTCTACTGGCCGAGGGGTGCCGCCCGCGAAGCTGTGGACATGACGACGAACACAGGCACTCCCAGCAGCAAGCGACGGACCTTCCTGCCGATCGTCCTGGACGTGGCGGTACCCGTCGGGTCCTACTACCTGCTCAAGAACGCCTTCGGGATGGGCACGATCGGTGCGCTCGCCTGGAGCAGCGTCGTGCCGGCCGCCCGGACCGTGTGGGGCGCGGTGGTGGACCGGACGCTCAACGCGTTCGCGGCACTGATCCTCTTCGTGAACGTGGCCTCCGTGGTGCTCGGCTTCGTCTCCGGGGACGCCCGGCTGATGGTCGCCAAGGACGGGGCGATCGGCAGTGTCATCGGCATCGGAGTGCTGCTGTCCGTGATGGCGGGCAAGCCGATGATGACGCCGGCCATGAAGCCGTGGCTGACCAGGGGGCGTGCCGAGCGGGAGGCGGCCTGGACGCGGCTGTCGGCCGGGTCGGAGGCGTTCCGCCGGGCCGAGCGGCGGTTCTCCGTGGTGTGGGGCGTGGCCCTGCTCGCCGAGTGTGTGGTGCGGGTGCTGCTGGCCTACACGGTGCCGGTGGACACCATGGTGTGGCTGGGCGTCGTGCTCATGATCGTCACGATGAGCGGCACGTTCCTGGTCAGCGGGGTGCTCGGGGCGGGACCCATGGCGGCGATGATCGCCGCCGAGCTGAAGGGGTGCGGGCCGACGGCCGTCCGGACCGCCGGGACGTACGCGGTCGCCGCCACCCCGGACCGCACCGAGCCCCGCGACTCCGCCGACGGCACCGACGGCACCGACGGCACCGACCGCATCGACCGTGCAGGCCCTGCCGACAGCTCCGCGAAGCCCGCCGAGCCCGCCGGCACCCGCGAACTCCTCACTACCTGAGGGGAATTCACCTTTGGCCGGATCTACCCACCGGTACCCAGGGGCCCTACGCTCGCCGCCATGACTGATGTGCTGCGGCGCGGCAGGGCCTCGCTGGCGTTCAGCTTCCTCGTGCAGGGCGTCGCGTTCGCCCTGCTCGTGACGCGGATCCCGGCGATCCAGAACCGGTACGGGGTCTCCGACGCGCTGCTGCCCGTCTTCCTCGCCGCGGTGCCGATCCTGGCCGGCATCGGGAGCGTGACGACCGAGCGGCTGGTGCGGCGGGTGCCGCCGAGCCGGGTGCTGCGGTGGTCGCAGCCCGTCGTCCTGCTTGCCCTGCTGGGTGTCGGCGCGGGGCGCGACATGACCGTCCTGGCCGTGTCCCTGGCCGCCTTCGGTTTGGCAGTGGGCGCGCTGGACGCCTCGATGAACATGCTCGGGGTGAGCCTCCAGCGGGCGTACGGACGCAGCATCATGCTGAGTTTCCACGCCGCCTACAGCCTGGGCGGGATCGTCGGGGCGTCGCTGGCGTGGGTGGGGGCCCACTGGCAGCTGGCGCTGTGGGTGTTGTACCTGCCGGTGGTGCTGGTGCTGCTGCCGGCCGCGCTGGTCGGGAGCCGGTGGTTCGTCGACGGGGACGGCACGGGCGGGGGTGCCGCGGGGGTGGCGGGGACGGGCGCCGGGGGAGCCGGGGGGAGCCCGGGGCCGGGCGGGACCGTGGCCTTCCGGATGCTGCTGCCGCTGTGTCTGGTGATGACGGTGGCGTACATCGGGGACTCGACGGTCTCCAACTGGAGCGCGAAGTACCTCCAGGACGTGCTGGGGAGCTCCGAGCAGATGGCGACCGTGCCCTACAACGTCTACATGGTCACCACCCTGCTGGGGCGCACGCTCGGCGACTTCGGGGTGCGGCGGTTCGGTGCCGTGGCGGTGGTGCGGGCCGGGGCGCTGGTGGCGGCGGGCGGGTTCGCGGTGGTGGCCGGGGCGCCCGGGGCGTGGGTGGGCATGCTGGGCTTCACGCTGCTGGGGCTCGGGTTGTGCGTGCTGGTGCCGCAGACCTTCGCCGCCGCGGGGCGGCTGTTCCCCGGGGCGTCGGACGCGGCCGTCGCGCGGCTCAATGTCTTCAATTACGTCGGTTTCCTGATCGGGTCGCCGTTGGTGGGCGCGCTCGGGGACGTGTGGAGCTACCGGGGGGCGATGCTCGTCCCGATGGTCCTGGTGCTGGTGACGCTCGTGTACGCCAGGTCGTTCGCGCCGCGGCCGGACCGATACGGTGGCGGGCATGAGCGGCCGCACACAGCTGATGTGGGACGAGGCAGTAACGGGCTATGACTTCGGTCGGGAGCACCCGATGGACCCGGTGCGGCTGGCGCTGACCCGGAGTCTGGTGTCGGCTCTCGGGCTCGACCGGGAGGTCGACGTGGTCGCCGCGAAGGCGGCCGGGGAGTCGACGCTGCGCCTGGTCCACCGGGAGGACTACATCGCGGCGGTGAAGGCCGCGTCGGCCGATCCTGGCTCGGCGGACACGTCGTACGGGCTGGGCACGGTCGACGATCCGGCGTTCGCCGGGATGCACGAGGTGTCCGCGCTGATCGCGGGCCAGTCGGTGGGGGCGGCGGAGGCGGTGTGGCGTGGGGAGGCCCTGCACGCCGTCAACTTCGCGGGCGGGCTGCACCACGCGATGCCGGGCGGCGCCTCAGGCTTCTGCATCTACAACGACGCCTCGCTGGCCATCGCCCGGCTGCTGGAGCTGGGGGCGGAGCGGGTGGCGTACGTCGACGTGGACGTGCACCACGGGGACGGGGTGCAGGCGGCGTTCTGGGAGGACCCGCGGGTCCTGACGATCTCGCTGCACGAGCATCCCCGCACCCTGTTCCCGCAGACCGGCTGGCCGGAGGAGACGGGTGCGGACGGTGCGGAGGGCAGCGCGGTCAACGTGGCGCTGCCGGCCGGGACCGGGGACGCCGGGTGGGTGCGGGCGTTCCACGCGGTGGTGCCCGAGCTGCTCGCGGAGTTCCGGCCGCAGGTGCTGGTGACGCAGCACGGTGCCGACACTCACTTCGAGGATCCGCTGGCGCACCTGGCGGTGTCGCTGGACGCACAGCGGGCGGTGCAGGTGGCCTGCCACGAGCTGGCGCACGAGCACGCCGACGGGCGGTGGGTCGCGCTGGGCGGCGGCGGTTACGCGGTGGTCGAGGTGGTGCCCCGGTCCTGGACGCACCTGGTGGGGATCGCGGCCGGGCGGCCGGTGGACCCGGTGACGGTGATCCCCGAGGGCTGGCGCCAGGAGGTGTACGCGCGGACCCGGCAGTTGGGGCCGCAGCGGATGACGGACGGGCGGTGGCCGGTCGAGTGGGCCTCGTGGGAGGCGGGCTACGACCCGGCGGACCGTCTCGACCAGGCGATCCGCTCCACCCGCCGTGCGGTGTTCCCCCTCCGGGGCATGTTGCCGTAGCACCTCGTAGGACCCGCAGGACCCGTAGGACCCGTAGGACCCGTAGGCCCCGCAGGACCCGCAGGCCCCGCAGGACCCGTAGGACCCGCAGGCCCCCTATGGCGCCACAAGGAGCGGCGGTGGCGTTACGCCAACTGTGCGGTGTTCGCCGGTTCTCCGGGCGGGCGGCGTCGGCGAGGGCGCACCATCGCTGGGTGCTGACTCCCGCGGACCTTCGCGCGCATCTGCTGGCCGTCCGGCTCGCCGGCGTGGTGGCGACGACGCGTGAGGCGAGTCTGCTCAGCTACCGGTTGTTCGCGGCCCGGGATCCGCGCGCGCTGATCGGGATCGAGCCCGCGTGCTCGTGGGGGCAGCGGGAGTTGCTTGCGTTGATGGCGGACAGATGTGGGGTTTCGGCCGATCCTGGGTGCGTCTTTGGCCATGATGTGATCGACCCGGACCGGACGCTGGCCGCCCTGGACGGGTACGCGGCGCGGCTGGCGCTCGCGGTGCGGCGCCGCTCGCCGGTGCTGCTGGGGACCGGGCACCCCGGGCGGCTGCTCGGGTTCTACGCCGAGCTCGCAGACGCGCTGTCGGCGGCGGGATGTGCCGTTCTCACCCCCGCGCAGGGTCGCTGTGTCGACATAACGACCCGGTTCGGTCTACGCACGCACAACCTCCACTACCACCGGGGAGTCGGGCTGGTCCGCGCGGCCGACCCGGAACGCTCCGGTTGTGAGCCCGGCGCGCACACCCACTCCCCTCTCCCGGTTCGAGCCGCGCTCGCGGCGGCCGCGGAGGCCGGCGAGCCCCTCCCGGAATTGGTGATCGGCGACCACGGCTGGGCCTGCGGAGCAGGTCAGCTGGGGTTCGAGGTGCTGGCGCTGGCCGATGTCAACGACCCCGCCCCGTTCGTGGGGGAGGCCGAGGGGCGCGTGTCGGTCGTCGTTCCACTTGATGACGGTGTGCGGGGCGCTCACTACCTGCCACTGGCCCGCTACGTACTCGATCGGGCGTGTCTGTCGCATTAGGCCGCGGATGGATACACCTCTTCCCCACTCGCATCACCCGCCCCTACATTGGGGAGTGAGCACGCAGCGACGAAGAGTCACCGGAAGGGGAAGCCGGTGGCCGTCGAGTGCGGAAGGTTCAGGTGTGTCATGGCTGCAGCTGGCGAAAGGCCTCTGAACGAGGTTCAGTTCCTTACCGTGGCGGAAGTCGCCTCGGTGATGCGAGTGTCGAAGATGACCGTGTACCGTCTGGTGCACAGTGGTCATCTGCCCGCGATCCGGGTGGGGCGGTCCTTCCGCGTCCCCGAGCAAGCGGTTCACGAGTACCTCCGCGAGAGTTATGTGGGGGTGGACACGGCCTGACGGCGGCCGGGGAGATTCGTACAGGGCACTCATGGGGATCTCCCCGACCCTTCGATTACGACCTCAGCTCTCGGGCGGGTAGGCTGGCCCCTCGTAGGTCGTGTGGGCCCATGGCGCCCAAACACCGAGTGATGAGAAGTGAGCGAGGGTAGTCGTGGGCTCTGTTATCAAGAAGCGGCGCAAGCGGATGGCCAAGAAGAAGCACCGCAAGCTGCTCAAGCGCACGCGCGTTCAGCGCCGCAACAAGAAGTAAGCGGCAGCGCGAAAGCGTGTCCAGTGGCCCCCCACCGCATCCGTTGCGGTGGGGGGCCACTGTCATCTGCTGCCTCGGACCCTGCCTCGGACCCTGCCTCGGACCCTTCGCCGTGTGGCCGGGTCCGTTCGCCCCTGAGGGGTAGTCGTCACTTCATGTATCGGGCGTACGCCCCAGAGCGACGGCGACCCGCTAGGTTGACCGTCAGGACGAGGGCGGAGCGAGAAGGAAGGCGCTGATCTTGGGAAAGGTCGTGCTCGTGACCGGAGTGGCCCGGCCGTTGGGAGGCCGCTTCGTCCGGCGGATCCAGCGTGACCCGGACGTGGACCGGGTCGTCGCCGTGGACGCGGTCCCGCCCGAGCACCACCTCGGCGGCGCGGATTTCGTGCAGGCGGACATCCGGCAGCCCACGATCGCGCGGGTGCTCGCCGAGACGGGCGCCGACACGGTCGTCCACCTCGACGTGACGGGCACCCCGCTCGGCAGCGGCGGGCGGGCCGGCCTCAAGGAGACCAACGTCATCGGCACCATGCAGCTGCTCGGTGCCTGCCAGAAGTCCCCGAACATCACGCGGCTCGTGGTGAAGTCCAGCACCAACGTCTACGGCTCCGCGCCCCGCGACCCGGCGGTGTTCACCGAGACGACCACGCCCAAGTCCCTGCCCAGCGGCGGATTCGCCAAGGACACGGTGGAGGTCGAGGGGTACGTGCGGGGCTTCGCGCGCCGCCGGCCGGACGTCGCCGTGTGCGTGCTGCGGTTCGCCAACATCCTGGGGCCCGCCGCGGACAGCCCGCTCGCCTCGTACTTCTCGCTGCCGGTGCTGCCGACCGTGTTCGGCTACGACCCGCGGCTGCAGTTCGTGCACGAGGACGACGTGATCGAGGCCCTGCGGATCGGTGCGCACGAGGCGCGGCGCGGCACCCTGAACAGCGGCACGTTCAACATCGCCGGGGACGGTGTCCTGCTGCTCTCGCAGTGCTCGCGGCGGCTCGGCCGGCCCACCGTGCCGTTGCTGCTGCCCGCCGTCACGTGGGCGGGTTCCGTGATGCGTACGCTGGGCATGACGGACTTCTCGCCGGAGCAGATCCGGCTGCTGACCCACGGCCGGGTGGTGGCGACGGACCAGATGCGCGACACGTTGGGCTTCTCGCCGAAGTACACGACCGCAGAAACGTTCGCGGACTTCGCGCGCGGCCGCGGCCCGGGGCTGCTTCCGCCGGAGACCCTGGCGGAGGCCGTCGACCGGATCGCCGCGCTGCCCCTGCCGGGCAGCGGTCACCCCCCGAAGCAGAGCGCCAACTGAGGAGCGCAGCAACGATGGCGGACGCCAAGGTCATTCCGTTCGACGACGACCGCTCCCGCGGGAACTCCGCGCAGCGCGCGTCACGCCGCCGGGGCGCGGGGAACCGGCGCCCGGACCCGGGCTCCTCGGCGGTCGGCGAGGTCCAGCCCCTGCCCGGCCGGGGCCCGGCGCCGGGCGACGCCCAGGAGCCCGCTGAGGAGCCGCCCGCGGCGGACCGGCAGGGTGACGGCACCGGCGGCCTGGAGCAGCGTCTCGCGAGCGGTCTGGCCTTCCTGCGCCGCCGGCTCACGGGGGACTACGAGGTCGACGACTTCGGCTACGACGAGGAACTCACCGACCAGGTCCTGATGTCGCTGCTGCGGCCGGTGTACGAGAAGTACTTCCGGGTCGAGGTGAAGGGCGTCGAGAACATCCCGTCCGAGGGCGGCGCGCTGATCGTCGCCAACCACTCGGGGACGCTGCCGATGGACGGCCTGATGATGCAGGTCGCGGTGCACGACAACCATCCAGCGGGCCGTCACCTGCGGCTGCTGGCGGCGGACCTGGTGTTCATGCTGCCGGTGGTCAACGAGCTGGCCCGCAAGCTGGGGCACACCCTGGCGTGTGCGGAGGACGCGGCCCGGCTGCTGGAGCAGGGCGAGGTGGTCGGGGTGATGCCGGAGGGGTTCAAGGGCCTCGGGAAGCCCTTCGCGGACCGGTACAAGCTGCAGCGGTTCGGCCGGGGCGGCTTCGTGTCCACGGCGTTGCGGGCGCGGGCGCCGATCATTCCGTGCTCCGTCGTGGGGGCGGAGGAGATCTACCCGATGATCGGCAACGCGCGGACCGTGGCGCGGCTGCTCGGCTTCCCGTACTTCCCGCTGACGCCGACCTTCCCCTGGCTGGGGCCGCTGGGGCTCGTGCCGCTGCCGACGAAGTGGACGATCCAGTTCGGGGAGCCGATCCCGACGGACGGCTATCCGCCGGAGGCGGCGGAGGACCCGATGCTGATGTTCAACCTGACGGATCAGGTGCGGGAGCAGATCCAGCACACGCTGTACAAGTTGCTGGTGCAGCGCAGGTCGGTGTTCTTCTAGGAGCCGCCGCACGGCGGGGCGCGGCCGGGGATTCCCCTCCGCAGAGGGGGCCCGGGCGCGCCCCGCCGTCCGTGCTGTGTCCTGCTCCGTGTCCGGAACCGTGTCCGGAACCGTGTGCCGGTCCGGCGTCCTAGTCCGCGTCCTCGGCGTCGATGCCCAGGCCCGGGAGCAGGCCGGGCAGGAGCGGCGGGAGTGTGACGTCGGGCCTGCTGGGCGGGGCGATGTCGCCGGTGGACGGCAGGGAAGGACTGGCGTCGCTGCCCTTCGGCGGGTCGAGGAGGCCGCCGGTGTTGCCGCCGAGCAGGCCGTCGTTCTCGGTGCCGGAGTCGGCGGAGCGGCTGGGGGCCTGGCTGCCGGGGCCGCCGTCGTCTGCCGTGCCGCCGGGACCGGTGCCGGGGGTCTGCGACCGGCCGGTCTCGGACGGGTGGCCGGGGGTCGAGCCGCCGCTGCCCTTGCGCCCACTGTCCTCGCCCTCGCGGGCGGGGGGCTGGGGCAGGAGGGACTGGAGCGGGGCGACGTCCTCGTCTATGGCGTCGAACACCGAGGAGACCTGCTCGCTGACGTCTCCGAGCTGCACGGGCAGCTGCTCGCGCAGGGTCCCCCAGGCGTCGCGGTGCGACTGGGAGAACGACGACAGGGCCTGCATGGGGCCGAGGGAGTCGGGGTGGCGCTTGTACGCCTCGCGCAGCAGCCGGTGGCCCTCGGAGGCGTCGTGGCGCATGCCGGACAGGGCGCGGCGGATCTCGCCCAGGGACTCGTGGTCGAGGGGGCCGCTGCGTCCGCGTTCCATCAGGCGGCGGGCTTCGCTGAGCCGGGTGGAGGCGTGGTCGAGGTAGACGCGTCCGCGCTCGTCGTTGCCGTCGGCGAGGCCGAGTTTGACGTCCTCGATACCCCGCTTCAGGCCGTAGAGGGAATCGCCGGGCAGGGCGTCGGAGCTGGCGGCGGCCACTCCGCCGAGGGCGCCGGCGGCCACGCCCACGCTGAGTCCGCCCGCGGTGAGGCCCTTGGCGAGCCGGGTGCGCGGGCGCAGTCTGCCCAGGGGGGTCGCCCGGTGGGCGCCCTTGGCGCGCCGCGAGCGCTGCTCGGGCACGGCTGGTTCCGTCGCCTCGCCCGCAGCGGTGCCTTCCTGGAGCATGGCCTCGAACGCGGCCACCAACTGGGCCCGT
The DNA here is from genome assembly GCF_010548465.1 of Streptomyces sp. SID14436. Taxonomy (GTDB): domain Bacteria; phylum Actinomycetota; class Actinomycetes; order Streptomycetales; family Streptomycetaceae; genus Streptomyces. The sequence continues at coordinate 9,870 of NZ_JAAGMD010000726.1, forward strand.
TGGACGACCTTGACCTCGGGGTCGAGCTCCGGCTTGGGCAGCGCGCCGAGGCCGGAAGTCAGCGCGAGCAGGTGGGCCTGCTCGGTCTCCGCTGCGGCCGGGGCCGGCGCGGGTCCTTCGGGCTGCTCGGCCGCCGGGCCCCGCTCGGACTGCTCCTCCAGGGCCTGGGCGAAGGCGTTCGCCCGCCGGTGCGCCGATACGTTCGCGATCACTGGCGGCACCTCCTCTCGTCATGACGGTCGACTCCCCAGGGGGTCCTGAGGGTTCCACTCCCCGGCCGCATCCACACGATCGGGTGATCGGAGTCTGCCAGGGGGTGACCACAGGGAGCCTGCATCCCGCACAACGAGTGGCGCGGCACTTCGGTTACGGACGAAGAAGGATCGGATGAGGAAGTCAACGGACTTTCACTGACCGTGAGTTGAGTGTCGCCGAGCGTGTGCCGCTCAGCGGGCGTCTTCCGGCAGGAGCCGGGCCAGGGTGCGCACGGCCCGGTACTGGAGGGTCTTGATCGCCCCTTCGTTCTTGCCCATCACGCGGGCGGTCTCGGCCACGGAGAGGCCCTGGAGGAAGCGGAGCGTGACGCACTCCTGCTGCTGGGGGTTGAGCCGGCGCACCGCGTCGAGCAGCGCGGCGTTGGACAGGGACTCCAGGACGGAGTCCTCGGGGGACCGCTCGACCTCGTTGGCGTCGAGCATCTCCCCGGTGGTGACCTCCAGGCGGAAGCGGCTCGACTTGAAGTGGTCGGCGACGAGGTTGCGGGCGATGGTCACCAGCCAGGCGCCGAAGTCACGGCCCTGCCAGGTGAAGGTGCCGATGCGGCGCAGGGCGCGCAGGAAGGTCTCGCTCGTGAGGTCCTCGGCGGTCGCCTTCCCTCCCACCCGGTAGTAGATGTACCGGTACACGGTGTCGCTGTACTGGTCGTAGAGGCGCCCGAAGGCGTCGGCCTCGCCGGCCTGGGCCCGCTCGACGAGGTCCATCATCCGGGCGCTGTCACTGTCCGCGGCGGGCCGGCGGACGGTGGTGGAACCCGCGGCACGCCCTCGTCGGGCGACCGCCCGTCCGTCGCCCGCCCGCCGCCCCTCGGCGACGGCGCTGCGCGCCGGTCCCCGCTCGAGGCCGTCGGCGAGGGCGTAGCAGGGTCCGACGGGTGCGGTGGCGAATGCGGGGACGGCGTACGCGGGGGGGACAAAGCCGCGCAGCGTGTCCCGGGCCGATGCGACCGCTGCGCGCAGCGTAGCCAGGCCCGAGGCGTCAACCCCGACGTGTGGGTACACGGGACTCCCAGAGGCAGAGCTTCCATCACGTGCAGGTCGGAACCTTTCACCCGTCGTAGCGACGGGAAGGTGCCGGTTTGCGTCTGAGGAGAATAACGCTTCGTACAGGCACTGCTACACCCAGTTGCTCAAATCATCGATTACGTCGCTTCCGTAACCGATTGATGTTCGTTCGCGTGCCGCAGAATGGCCGATCTTGGACCAATTGGTTTCGAGTTCCGGGTCGGTGCAGTACGAGTTCTGGCCGTGTGCAGCCAACGTGACTGGACAGGCGGGTTGCGGGGTACGGCAGTTGGATTGGCCACGTTCACGGGCGGGGCGCCGTGTGTGTTCCGGGACGGTCACGGGGACGGGCGGCGCAGGCGGGTGTCGCGAGGTTGACCGCGGTGCGGCGCTTCGTGCGGACGCCGCGGAGGGCGTCGCCGGGTGCTCCGGCCCGCTGCTGTCGGGGTCAGCGGCGGCGGCGGTGGATGGCGATGGCCGCCGCGGTGCCGCCCGCGACCGCGCCCACGCCGGCCGCGGCGGGGATGCCGACCTTGGCCGCCTTGCGGCCGGTGCGGTAGTCCCGCAGGCGCCAGTCCTTCTCCCGGGCGTGCTTGCGCAGCTTGGCGTCCGGGTTGATCGCGTACGGGTGGCCCACCAGCGACAGCATCGGGATGTCGTTGTGGGAGTCGCTGTAGGCGGCGCAGCGGGAGAGGTCGAGGCCCTCCGCCGCCGCCAGGGCGCGGACCGCCTCCGCCTTCGCCGGGCCGTGCAGCGGTTCGCCGACCAGCTTGCCGGTGTACACGCCGTCGATGGACTCGGCCACGGTGCCGAGGGCGCCGGTCAGTCCCAGCCGCCGTGCGATGACCTGGGCGATCTCCACCGGCGCCGCGGTGACCAGCCACACCCGCTGTCCGGCGTCGAGGTGCGCCTCGGCCAGGGCACGGGTGCCGGGCCAGATCCGCTCGGCCATGTACTCGTCGTAGATCTCCTCGCCGATGGACTGCAGTTCGGAGACCCGGTGGCCCTGGACGATGGAGAGCGCGGAGTCCCGGGCCTCCTGCATGTGCTCGGGGTCCTCCACGCCGGCCAGCCGGAACCATGCCTGCTGCCAGGCGAACCGGAGGAGTTCGCGCGTCTCGAAGAACTTCCGCTTGTACAGGCCCCGGCCGAAGTGGAACAGGGCGGCGCCCTGCATCACGGTGTTGTCGAGGTCGAAGAAGGCGGCGGCCTGCTCGTCGCCGTGCACCGGGAACTGCGGTTCGCGGTCGGCGAGGTCCTGGGTGGATTTGCGGGCGGCCTCCGCCGAGGCCTCGCCTGCCAACACGCTCCGCGCCGTGGCGGAGCGCCTACGGGGGGTGAGCCATCCGAGAGCGGCCATGGCGTGAGCATAGCCAGTCCGTTCGGCCGTTCCGGAGTCACGACGGTTCAAACGCCGTGAACTCCGCGCGTCGGTGTCGTGAATCCGTGCGTCCGTCTCGTGCGGAGGCGCGCGAGAATGGCCGGCATGAGCCCCCTCTTCCGCCGCAAGGCACCGCAGGACCGTCTCGTCACCCTCGTCCGCAAGCCCGGCTGTCACCTGTGCGACGACGCGCAGGTGGTGGTGGAGAGGGTCTGCGGCGACCTCGGCGTCCGCTGGGAGCAGCGGGACATCACGCAGGATCCGGACCTGCACGAGCAGTACTGGGAGCAGATTCCCGTGGTTCTCGTCGACGGGGAGCAGCACACGTTCTGGAGGGTCGACGAGGGTCGGCTTCGTAAGGCGCTCAACGACTGACCGGCCAGTCCAAACTTGGCGGAGATTCGCTTAGGATTGATGGCGACTGGGTCTCGGGGGCGGGATAGACAGAGGAAGGTGTGCTGTTTTGCCCCCGGAAGTAAAGGTGCGGCGGTCCTCGCGTGCCGGTTCCGCGCTGATGCATCGCGGTTGCGTGACCCCGGTCACGTTGGCCGGGCAAATCGGACACCATCTTTGTGCACGCGTTCACAAAGGCATAGCCTGCATGCGACGGGGCGGTCCGGGGACGTATGACCGCCTGAAGCCCCGCTCTACCCGCAGGAGCACCGTGGCAACTGGCCGAACTCACCGACCGGCGACCCGTAGCCGAGGGATTCCCGAGGCCACCGTCGCCAGGCTTCCGCTGTACCTCCGCGCCCTGACCGCGCTGTCCGAGCGTTCCGTGCCCACGGTCTCCTCGGAGGAGCTGGCGGCCGCCGCGGGCGTCAACTCCGCGAAGCTGCGCAAGGACTTCTCCTACCTGGGTTCCTACGGCACCCGGGGCGTCGGCTACGACGTCGAGTATCTCGTGTACCAGATCTCCCGTGAACTCGGCCTCACACAGGACTGGCCGGTTGTGATCGTCGGGATCGGTAACCTCGGTGCCGCGCTCGCCAATTACGGCGGATTCGCCTCCCGCGGTTTCCGCGTCGCCGCCCTCATCGACGCCGACCCCGCGATGGCCGGGAAGCCCGTCGCCGGGATCCCGGTGCAGCACACCGACGAACTGGAGAAGATCATCCAGGACGACGGTGTCTCGATCGGCGTGATCGCGACCCCCGCCGGTGCCGCCCAGCAGGTCTGCGACCGGCTCGTGGCCGCCGGTGTCACCTCCATCCTGAACTTCGCGCCGACCGTGCTGTCCGTGCCGGACGGCGTCGACGTGCGCAAGGTGGACCTCTCCATCGAGCTGCAGATCCTCGCCTTCCACGAGCAGCGCAAGGCCGGTGAGGAGGCCGCGGCCACCGCCGCCGTGCCGCGCACCGCCCGCCAGGACGTCGCCACCGATCAGGGGCCCGACGGGGACGTACCCGCCGTGATGCCGACATGAGTCTGCTGGTCGTCGGCCTGAGCCACCGCAGCGCGCCGGTCAGCGTGCTGGAGCGGGCCTCCCTGAGCGCGGACGCGCAGGTCAAGCTGCTGCAGGACACGGTCGCCGCCGAACCGGCCACCGAGGCCTCGGTGCTGGCCACCTGCAACCGCATCGAGCTGTACGCCGACGTGGACAAGTTCCACGCCGGTGTCGCCGAGCTGTCCACGCTGCTCGCCCAGCACAGCGGGGTCGGCCTGGAGGAGCTCACTCCCTATCTCTACGTGCACTACGAGGACCGGGCCGTCCACCACCTGTTCTCGGTGGCCTGCGGACTGGACTCGATGGTCGTGGGCGAGGGACAGATCCTCGGCCAGATCAAGGACTCGCTGGCCCGCTCGCAGGAACTGCACACCGCCGGACGGCTGCTGAACGACCTGTTCCAGCAGTCGCTGCGGGTCGGCAAGCGCGCCCACTCCGAGACCGGCATCGACCGCGCCGGGCAGTCCCTGGTCACCTTCGGCCTGGAGCAGCTGGCCCGCGGTGCGGACGTCGGCACCTGGGCGCGCGGCAAGAAGGCCCTGGTCGTGGGCGCCGGTTCGATGTCGTCGCTGGCGGCGGCCACGCTCGCGCGGGCCGGTGTCACCGAGATCGTCGTCGCCAACCGCACGTCCGAGCGGGCCGAGCGGCTCGCCCAGATCCTGACCGGGAGCGACGAGACCGGCGTGCGCGCCCGTGCCGTGCCGATGGGGTCGGTGCCGTTCGAGCTGACACGTGCCGACATCGTCGTGTCCTGCACCGGGGCCACCGGCATCGTCCTGACCGCCGACGCGATCGCGGCCGGCATCGAGGGCCGCACCGGTGAGCCGCCGGCCACCCGCCCGGCCGCCGAGCCGGACGCCCCCGCCGGCGGAACGACTCTGCCGCCCGCCTCCCCGGGCGCCGAGGAGAACTGCCCGCTGGACCTGTCCGCCGTGCAGCCCGGCTTCTCCGTCATGGGGGAGGCCGCCGTGGCCGGCATGGACGCCGCCACGCTGGAGCAGCACGCGGCCTGGGCCGCCGGCAGCGCCGTCGAGCGCCGGGAGGGCAGGCGGGGCGTCGAGGTGGACGCCGAACTGATCGGCGCGCTGGCCGCGACCGCGGCGAGCGCGGGCCGGATCCCCGAACGGCGCCGTCCGGAGCCGGTCGCGGAGCCGCCGCGCCCGGAACCCGTGCAGTTCCTGCTGGATCTGGCGATGCCGCGGGACGTCGACCCGGCGGTGCACCGGCTGGCCGGCGTACGGCTGGTCGACATCGAGTCGCTCGCCGACGCGTCCGCGGATGCTCCCATGGCTGCCGATGTGGACCAGGTCCGGCGTATCGTCTCCGACGAGGTCGCGGCCTTCGGGGCGGCGCAGCGGGCGGCGCACATCACGCCGACCGTGGTCGCCCTGCGCACCATGGCCGCGGATGTGGTGGCCGGCGAGATCGCCCGTCTCGAGGGGCGGTTGCCCGGCCTGGACGACAAGCACCGCGCGGAGATCACACAGACGGTGCGGCGGGTGGTCGACAAGCTGCTGCACGCACCGACCGTACGGGTCAAGCAGCTCGCGGCCGAGCCCGGCGGCGCCGGGTACGCCGACGCACTGCGCACCCTGTTCAACCTCGACCCCGAGACGGTGGCCTCCGTCTCCCGCGCCGAGGAAAGCACCGAAAACGCAGAAACCGAGGGCCGGCATGACTGAGAAGGCACTGAGGCTCGGGACCAGGCGCAGCAAGCTGGCCATGTCCCAGTCCGGGCAGGTGGCGGAAGCCGTGAGCCAGGTGACCGGACGGCCCGTCGAGCTGGTCGGCGTCACCACGTACGGCGACACCTCGCGTGAGCATCTCGCGCAGATCGGCGGCACCGGTGTGTTCGTGGCCGCGCTGCGCGAGGCGCTGGTGCGCGGCGAGGTCGACTTCGCCGTGCACTCGCTGAAGGACCTGCCCACCACCCCGCACCCCCGCCTGACGCTCGCGGCGGTCCCGGTGCGCGAGGACCCGCGGGACGTCATCGTCGCGCGCGACGACCTGAAGCTGACCGACCTGCCGGACGGCGCCCGCATCGGCACCGGCTCGCCGCGCCGCATGGCGCAGCTCAACGCGTACGCCCGGGCCCGCGGCTCGTCGGTCCGGACGGTGCCGATCCGCGGCAACGTGGACACCCGGCTGGGCTTCGTGCGCAGCGGTGAGCTGGACGCGGTGGTGCTGGCCGCGGCCGGACTGAACCGCGTGGGCCGCAGCGACGAGGTGACCGACTTCATCTCGGTCGACACGGTTTTGCCCGCCCCCGGCCAGGGGGCCCTGGCGATCGAATGCGCCGCCGACGACGCGGAGCTGATCGCCGCGCTCGCCGAGCTCGACGACCCGTTCACCCGGGCCGCCGTCACGGCCGAGCGGTCACTGCTCGCCACCCTGGAGGCCGGGTGCAGTGCCCCTGTGGGCGCACTGGCCGACCTCTTGGCAGACGGGCAGATTGTCAAGGAAATGCGCCTGCGGGGCGTCGTCGGCACGACCGACGGCTCCCGGCTGGTGCAGTTGTCCACCACCGGTCCCGTGCCCGAGACGCACGAGGCGGCGATGGCGCTCGGTCGCGAACTCGCCACCGAGATGCTCGCGCAGGGCGCGGCCGGTCTGATGGGGGAGCGAGCACATTGAGCCCCACCACCCTTCCCGCCCCTCCGGAACACGGGCACGTCACCTTCCTCGGTGCCGGACCCGGGGATCCGGGACTGCTGACTCTGCGCGCCGTGGAGGCGCTGGCCAACGCGGATGTTCTGGTCGCCGAGCACGAGGTCCTCGACGTGGTGCGCCGGCACGCCAGGCAGGGCGTTGCCGAGGTGCTCACGGACGCGGACGCTTCGGGTTCCTCCGCGGCATCCGTTCCGGGCACGGGCACGCCCCAGCTGACGGTCGTTGACGGCGCGTCAACAACCGCCGGTGCGCCCGCGATGCGGGATGCCGCACATCTTGTCATGGAGGCCGCGCGGGGCGGCAGGCGGGTCGTGCGTGCGGTGTCCGGTGATCCCGGGCTCGACGCCTACGCCGCCGAGGAGATGCTGGCCTGCGCCGCGGCCGGGGTGACCTTCGAGGTCGTCCCCGGTATCGCGACCGCGGTCGGTGTGCCCGCGTACGCCGGGGTGCCGCTGCGGGACGCCGAGGGCGCCGACGTGCGGTTCGTGGACGCCCGTACCGCGTCCGACCGGTGCTGGACGGAGGTCGGTGCCTCGGACGGCACGGTGGTCGTCTCCACCACGCTGGACTCCGTGGCCTCCGCTGCGGGCGAACTGGTGTCCGCCGGTCGCAAGCCCGACACCCCCATGACGGTGACCGTCGCCGGGACGACGACCCGGCAGCGCACGTGGACGGCGACGCTCGGCACGATCGCGCAGACGCTGAAGCAGGCGAAGGTGCTGCCTTCGCCGGACGGCGGGAGGCCGGTGATATCCGTGGTCGGTGAGCGTTCGGCACCCGCGCAGCGGGACCGGCTGGCGTGGTTCGAGTCCAAGCCGCTGTTCGGCTGGAAGGTGCTCGTGCCGCGCACCAGGGAGCAGGCCGCGTCGCTCTCCGACCAGTTGCGGTCCTACGGCGCGGTGCCCCACGAGGTGCCGACCATCGCCGTCGAGCCGCCGCGCACCCCGCAGCAGATGGAGCGCGCGGTCAAGGGCCTGGTCACGGGCCGCTACGAGTGGATCGCCTTCACCTCGGTCAACGCGGTCAAGGCGGTGCGCGAGAAGTTCGAGGAGTACGGGCTCGATGCCCGCGCCTTCGCCGGGATCAAGGTCGCCGCGGTCGGCGACCAGACCGCCCAGGCCCTGATCGACTTCGGGGTCCGCCCCGACCTGGTGCCCAGCGGGGAGCAGTCCGCCCGCGGCCTGGTCGAGGACTGGCCGCCGTACGACCCGGTCTTCGACCCGATCGACCGCGTGTTCCTGCCCCGCGCCGACATCGCCACGGAGACGCTGGTCGCCGGGCTGATCGAGCTGGGCTGGGAGGTCGACGACGTCACGGCCTACCGCACCGTGCGCGCCTCGCCGCCGCCCGCGGAGACCCGCGAGGCGATCAAGGGCGGTGGCTTCGACGCGGTGATGTTCACGTCGTCGTCCACGGTCCGCAACCTCGTCGGCATCGCGGGCAAGCCGCACAACGTCACGGTGATCGCCTGTATCGGCCCGGCGACCGCCAAGACGGCCGAGGAACACGGCCTGCGCGTCGACGTGATGGCTCCCGAGCCGTCCGTCCACAAGCTGGCCGAGGTCCTCGCCGACTTCGGCGCGCGGCGCCGGCTGGCGGCCATCGAGGCGGGCGACCCGGTCACCCGGCCGAGCGAGCGGCGGCCGGGGGCACGGCGGCGGCGGTCGACGACGTGAGGTGACGCCGTAGGACGGCTGAGGGCCTCCCGGATCCGGTGGGATCCGGGAGGCCCTCAGCCGTGCCCGGGCGGGTTCCCGCCGCTCCGGGTCTCAGGGGACGGGTGCGCCCTCCCGTGCCGCCACGGTGCGGAAGTCGTTCGGCTCCCGGCCGGTCATGCGGCGGACGGTGTCGGTGACGCGGTCCTCGGCGCCGTCGGCGATGGCCAGATCCAGGCGGGCCAGCAGCGCGGCGAACTCCGGGGGCGTCCCCGCCGCGCGGATCAGGTGGTCGCACATCTCCTCGTACGTCAGCCGGTGGTGCACGGCCGGCCGTCCGGTGACCTCGGTGAGAACGTCGGCGATGTCGTCGTGGCTGAGCGCCCGGGGGCCGGTCAGCACCAGGTCGGTGCGGGGCGCCTGCGCGTCGGTCAGGGCGCGGACCGCGACGGCGGCGATGTCGTCGGCGTCGACGTACCCGGTCCGGCCGTCCCCGGTCGCGGTGGAGAAGGCGCCCGTGGCACGAAGGGTGGTGGCGTGCAGGTGGGTGGAGGTGAAGTTCTGCATGAACCAGGAGGGGCGGAGCACCGCCCAGGCGTCGAACAGCCCGGGCAGGGCCCGGTGCACCTCGCCCGTGGCGGGGCCGCCTTCCGGGATCGCGGAGGAACTGAGCAGTACCGCCCGGCGCACGCCCCGGGCGCGGGCCCGCCGAAGGAAGGGCAGCATGACGGCCGCCGGGTCCGGGTCGCCGACGGGCGGCACCAGGTAGACGCGGTCGGTGCCGGTCAGGGCGTCGTCGTGGGTGCCCGGGTCGTACCAGTCGAAGCGGACCGGCTCGGCGCCGGGAGGTGCGGCGACGGCGTTCCGGCTCGCCGCCCGGACGCGGTGTCCGGCAGCGAGCAGCCCGGCGGCGGTCCTGCTGCCGGTGGTGCCGGTGGCGCCGATGACGAGGGTGGCCCCGGGAGCGGCGGTCACCGTGCGGCCGCGTGGAACTCGGTGCCGGGCTGCTGCATGCCGAGGGGGTTCCAGTAGTCGCGGCAGGCGGTCATGAGGCCGTCCCGGACCGTCAGCACGCTGATGTAGTTCATCTCGTAGGGCCGGCCGGTCTCCACGATCCGGCCCAGTCCGCGCGCCTCGGCGACGACGGTCCCGGGGTCCTCGGTCCGGTGGACCCGTACGTCGGTGAACTCGCGCAGGTCGATGTGGTCGGGGTAGTGGCGCATGTACGCGGCGATCGCCTCCCGCCCCTGGAGCCGGCGGGGCCGGCCCTCGGGTGCGAAGGGGAACTCCATCGTCCCGTCCTCGGTCCACAGGTCCACCCACCCGGTGATGTCCTTGCCGAGGAGCAGGCGCAGTCCGTGGTGCAGCACTTCTTCGGCCGAGGCGGGCGTGGGTGAGGGTGTACCGGGCATGACGGTCTCCGTCCCGTAGAATGCGGACCAGTGGTCCGTTTCAGGTGTCGGCAACGATACGGACCGCTGGTCCGCTTCGCAAGCAGGGTGAGGAGTCGCCGTGGTCTCCGTACGTCCGGGACAGGAACCAGGGGCCGGGGGCGGCACCGCTCGGGACGGCGGTGCGCAGGACGGTGAGCGCCGTCCGCGCAAGGACGCCGCCCGCAACCGGGCGGCCCTCCTCGCCGCCGCCGACGACCTCTTCGCCCGCTGCGAGAAACCCGAGGACGTCACGATGTCCGACGTGGCGGCGGCGGCCGGAGTGGGCAAGGGCACGCTGTTCCGCGCGTTCGGCGACCGCACGGCCCTGATCCGCGCGCTGTACGAGGCCCGCCTGGAACCGCTGAAGCAGGCCGTCACCGAGGGCCCGCCCCCGCTCGGCCCCGCCACACCGCCCCGGGAGCGCGTCCCCGCCCTGCTGGACGCCGCCCTGTGCTTCAAGCTGGACCACCGCCACCTCGCGCTGGCCCTGGAGGGCGCCGACAGCCCCTACGAGGCCGAGCACTACGCCCAGTGGCACGCCCTCCTCAGCGGCATGCTGGCCACCGTCCCCGGCATCACCGACGGCGACTTCACCGCCCACGCCCTGCTCGCCACCGTCCGCGCCGACCTCGTCGAGCACCTCGCCGGCACGCGAGGGCTGGGACGGGAGGAACTGCGGGCGCGGCTGGGGGAGTTCGTGGAGAGGGTGCTCGGCGGAGGGTGAACGGCCCGTGTGAGTGAACGCGCGGACAGACGCCCTGCGCCGAGTGCTCCGCGGACATGGCCCGCACCTGCGTACGGAGGCGAGGGCGAGGCCTCTGGTCCGTCAGTGCGCGCAGGCGTACGGGAGGAAGGTCGCCCAGGTGGCTGGGGTGACGGCGAGACGGGGGCCGGTCGGGTTCTTGGAGTCGCGGACGAGGATGTGAGCCGGGGCAGTGGCCACCTCGACGCAGTCGGGGCCCTCGTCCGTGCTGTAACTGCTTTTCATCCAGACGGAGTTGGCTTCGGGCAGGGCTTGAGGGTCATGTCTCTCCAAGCACTCTCTCGATGAAGGCCGTCGACTCTCGTGGGCTGAGAGCCTGCGCCCGGATGGTCCCATAACGAATGTCGAGGAGCTGCACTTCCTTCGGATCAGCGATCACACGACTGGCCGAGCTGAGGCTCGGCCCCCTCCGGTGACCTCAGCGGCAGAGTGCGTCGATGTGGTCGGAGAAGTCCGGGAACTCGGCCTGGGCCTCGGTGACGATCGTGGCGGCCGGGCGGCGCGGGGTGGTGGCGTGGCGGGTGGCCAGGTCGGTGAGGGGGGCGGCGTTGGGGCGGGGGCCGGTGTCGCCGAACTGGACGACCTCCAGGGGGCCGACGCCGTCCGCGAGGACCCAGAGGAAGTCGGAGAGGTTCCCGGCGACGACGCCGCGCTCGCCCTCCGAGCCGAGGAAGATCACGGGCTGCTCGGCGAGGGGCCGGCCGGGACGCGCGTACCAGAGGGCGGCGGTGCCGCCGGTGCCGTCCTGGCCGAAGAACCGGTAGGCATCTCCGTCGAGTTCGGGGTTGCCGGTCCAGCCGCGGATCCAGTGCGTGGTCTCCTCGGCGGAGCTGAAGGCGCTGTAGAGGTCGAAGTCGATGCCCTCGCCGTCGGCGTAGTCGATGCCGACGGCGGCCAGGTCCGCGAGGGCGGGCGGGAAGCGGCGGTCGTCGCCGTGGGTCTCGGTCACGTCGGCACCGTAACCGGCCGCACTGACATCCGGTCGCCACAAAAACCTGTTCGGCCGACTCGGCACCGGTGCCCGGAGATCCGGGCTCCGGCAGGACGGGCGGCCGGGGCTGCGGGCGGTAAAAGACTTTAAGAACCCAGGGAAATAACCAACCAACCCAACCAAACCTCGCGTAGATCACTCGGCTGGGTGAAACCGGCCGAAGTGGCTGGCGCGGCGGTGGGTCGGGCGGGCAGTCTCGGCACGAGCGGCGCCGACTCAACTCGGCGCTTCCACAAGCCCGTACATGAATCGGCCCCCGCAGGGACTAGCACTCCCAAGGCGAGGGCCTAACCAACAAGGAAGAGGACACCTTCCCCATGGCTGAACAGAAGCCTAACCCTGCCCCGCGCCCGAATCAGGGCCTTCGCCGATCCACCACCCACTCCGGTGTCATCCACGTACGCACGTACCAGTCCGGCCAGTACGTGCTGATCGGCAACCACCTCGCCCAGCACCACGCGTTGTCGCTGACCGCGATCGGACTGGCCGCGCACATCCTGTCGGTGCCCGAGGGCACCCTCGTCGACATCCGCAGCCTCACCCTGCGCTTCCCCGAGGGGCGGGACCGGATCGCCGTCGCGCTACGGGAGTTGGAGGAGCACGGCTACCTGCGGCGGGTGCGGGAGCACACACGCGAGGGGCGCCTGGTGACGCGGACGTACGCCCATCACCTGCCGTGCCCGCAGCCGCAGAAGGCCGCTTCCGTGTCCGGGGCGGTGCGCCCGAGGGCCGTGCCCACCCCGGCGGTGCATGCTCCCGACGAGGTGCCGGAACCCTCCCAGGAGGGTGACCGGCCCGCGGAGCGGCCGGCGGACCCGCCGGCTGCGGCCCCTGTTCCGGCCGAGTGCGGCGCCTCAGAACCTCCGGTGCCCGAACCGCAGCCGGAGCCCGATCCGCGGCACGAGGAGGCGGCCTGCCTGCTCTCCGGGCTGCGCCGGACCGACGAACGCCTCACGCTGTCCGCGCGGGACGTGAACAGACTGGCCCCGAGCGTCGTCGCCTGGCTCGAACGAGGGGCCAGCCCGGCTGCCGTGCACCGCACACTGACCGCGGACCTCCCCCTCTCCCTCAAACACCCCGCGGGCGTCATCGCCTACCGGCTGCGGGAACTGCTGCCGCCCCCACTCCCCCCGGCGCCCACCGCCCCACCGGTGACGGTGACGGCAGGGGTCCGCCGCCCGGACCCCTTCCAGGACTGCGACGGCTGCGAGCGGGTCTTCCGGTCGGCGGAACCGGGGCGGTGCCGTGACTGCCGGTACGGGGCGGCGCAGTGGGACGGGGCCGCATGCGCGGCCTGAGCGGGCGGGTTCCGGTGACGCGTCGAGCGGCAGGGCGGTGTTCCGGGCGCCCGCTGGCTCGGAGCGCGGGTCCCCGCTGCGAGCTGTGCCGGGAGGCTCTGCCGCCGTCCGTCGCCGTGGCCCGGGCGGGGTCCGCCCCGGTGGGCCCGGGCCGCCGACCGGCCGTCGGCAAAGGCACCGCCCCGGCGGGCGTAGCGTAGGTGGTATGACGACGTACGGATCCTTTCCCGGTACTCGGCCCCGGCGTCTGCGGACCACTCCGGCGATGCGTCGGATGGTCGCCGAGACCCGGCTGCACCCCGCCGACTTCATCCTCCCGGCCTTCGTGCGCGAGGGCGTGAGTGAGCCGGTGCCGATCGCGGCGATGCCGGGGGTCGTGCAGCACACGCGGGACAGCCTGAAGAAGGCGGTGGCGGAGGCCGTGGCGGCCGGGGTTTCCGGGATCATGCTGTTCGGGGTGCCGGAGGAGTCGAAGAAGGACGCCGTGGGCACGCCCGGGACCGACCCGGACGGAATTCTCCAGGTGGCCCTGCGGGACGTGCGGGCGGAGGTCGGGGACGAGCTGCTCGTCATGTCCGACCTGTGTCTCGACGAGACCACCGACCACGGGCACTGCGGGGTGCTGGACGAGCAGGGGCGGGTCGACAACGACGCCACGCTCGAGCGGTACGCCGAGATGGCGCAGGTCCAGGCCGACGCCGGCGCCCATGTGGTGGGGCCGAGCGGGATGATGGACGGGCAGATCGGCGTCATCCGGGACGCCCTCGACCAGATCGGCCGGGAGGACGTAGCGATCCTCGCCTACACCGCGAAGTACGCCTCCGCGTTCTACGGGCCGTTCCGTGAGGCCGTCGGGTCGTCCCTCAAGGGCGACCGCAAGACGTACCAGCAGGACCCGGCCAATGTGCGGGAGTCGATGCGGGAGCTGGCGCTGGACCTCGAAGAGGGCGCCGACATGGTGATGGTCAAGCCGGCCGGGCCCTACCTCGACATCCTGGCCCGGGTCGCCGACACGGTGGGCGTGCCGGTCGCCGCCTACCAGATCTCGGGGGAGTACTCGATGATCGAGGCCGCCGCCGAGAAGGGCTGGATCGACCGCGACCGGGCCGTCCTGGAGGCGCTGACCGGCATCAAGCGGGCCGGGGCGCGCAACATCCTCACGTACTGGGCCACCGAGGCGGCCCAGATGCTGGAGCGCGGTCGGCAGTAGCCGCAGCGCGGGAAAGAGCGGTCAGTAGGTCAGGGCGTCCTCCTTCGACTGCTGCCAGTACGTCACGGTCAGCGAGCTGTCGTAGTACACGCCCTTGGCCGGGAGGGACGGGGTCGCCGCCGGCCCGCCGTCGCTGTTGGGGGTGCGGCCCTGGAAGCCGACGGTCAGCCGGTGTCCGGTGGTGCCGCCGTCGCCGCTGCCGTCGGCGGCCGACAGGAGGACGCCCGCGTACGCCGACTCGCCCGGTGCGAGGGTGACCACGGCCTGCGGCTTCGACTCCTCGATGGGCCGCGGCACCCACTGCATCTCGTCGAAGCGGAGGACCGGGTAGTAGGTCAGGTCGCAGACCTTCGAGCCGGTGTTCCGGACCGTGATCAGCAGGTGGTTGAGGGGGCGCGGGACCGGCTGGGCGGTGACGGCGGTGTTGGAGCCGTTGCAGGCGACGCGGGCCTTCGGGTCGAAGGGGTCCGTGGGCCGGTCCCCGCCCGTCGAGCGGTCGGAGCCCTTCGTGCGGTCGGTCGCGGGGGTCTTGTCGCCGCCCTTGTCCGTGCCGGCCTGGGCGGGCTGGTTCGGGGCGGTGGCCTCGGACCCGGCAGCGGGGCCGTCGCTGCTGTCGGTGCTCGCCGTCGGGGCGGTGGAGGGCCGGGCCGCGCCCTCGTCCTTCGCGCCCGTCCCGTCCTGGCAGGCCGTCAGGGACAGGGTGGCGAGGGTGATTCCGGCGGCGGCGAGCAGACGGATGCGGGACGTACGCATGGCGAATTCCTTGTCGTCAGACGGAGGTTCGGCGTGGCCGCTCCTCCGGTCGGCGGGAGCGGCGTGCTTGGATGACCAGAGCGTGCGGCGTGCTCCGTCCCGGCCGCCACCTCTGCGGGAGGATCCGGGACGCTGGAACGCCGACACCGCCGTGACCTGGGGAAACGACCGTCCCCTGGAACGGTGGAACGGGACACGGGGGATGGAGGAACGGTGTCGGAGGCCACGCCGGCGGTGGAGTTCGCCGCGCTTCTGCGGGAGTTGAAGGACCGGTCCGGGCTGAGCTACGGGGTCCTCGCCAAGCGGCTCCACATGAGCACGTCGACCCTGCACCGGTACTGCAACGGGGACGCCGTGCCGACCGACTACGCGCCGGTGGAGCGGATGGCCCGGCTGTGCAGGGCCGCCCCCGCCGAACTGGTCGAGCTGCACCGGCGGTGGGTGCTGGCGGACGCCACACGCGGGCGCCGGACCGAGCAGGCGACGGAGGTTCGGGCAGCGGAGCAGGAGGGGCAGGGGTCGGAGGCTCAAGGGCCGGAGGGGCACAACGGGGCTGCCGTTGCCATCGGGCTTGCCGAGTCCTCCGCGGCGGACGGTGCCGTCCCGTCCGAGTCCGGTCCCGGCCCCCGCCCCCGGCGCCGGACCCGTACCGCCGTCCTGGCCGGGGCCGCGGTGGCCGCCGTGCTGGTCGGGGTCGTGGCCGTGGTGGGACCGCCGGGCGGCGGGACGGACGGTGACGGCCGTCGGGAGCAGGTCGGGGCCGCGGGTACCGGTGGCACGGACGGCGCGTCCGCATCCCCGACGGCCGGTGCGCCGTCCGCGTCCGACTCCGCCTCCCCATCGGGTTCCCCGAGCACGGCGGACCAGGACGCGAGCAGCCCGCCCGCCTCCGGGCCCGCCGCTCGGCCGGGCGGCCGGGCCGCCGGGGACGCGGTGCCGGTCACCGTGCGCACCGAACCGTACGCCTGGGAGAGCCCCTGCTCGCAGCGGTACCTGATCGCCGCGCCGCCGGGCAAGGTGCACCCGCCGCCGGTCGAGCAGGACGCGACGGCCTGGGTCGCCGCGGAGGGTGCGGTGTCGTCGGGGGAGCAGCTCGTGCGGCTCAGCGTGCAGGGGACCGGCCCGGAGACGGTGGTCGTGGAGGGCATCGCCGTGCGCGTCGAGGGGAAACGGACGCCGTTGGCCTGGAACGACTACGCGATGGGCTATCCCGGCGTCGGCTGCGGCGGCAATGTGCCGGCGCGGTCCTTCACGGTCGCCCTGGACGCCGCGCGGCCGTCCCTGACGCCGGAGTCCGGGCACCGGGACTTCCCCTTCAAGGTCAGCGAGTCCGACCCCGAGGTGTACTACATCACCGCCGACGCGTCCGCCTACGACGTGAGCTGGTACCTGGAACTGAAGTGGTCCAGCGGCTCCCGCAGCGGCACGCTCGTCGTGAACGACAAGGGGCGCCCCTTCCGCACCAGCGGCAACAACGGGCGTCCGGCGTACGAGTTCCCGCTGGGCGGGGACGGGTGGGTGCCGGAGGGCACGACCGACCTCGGATAGACGCCGGGGGCGGTGCCCGGCCGCCGGCCCCGTGACTCGGGGGCCGGCAGCGGAAAAGGAACGTCAGGCGGTGGCCGTGATGGTGCGGACGTGGTCGGTCAGCGCCTTGTCGTCGTAGACCTGGATCGTCACGCGCCTGCCCTCCGGGATGTTCAGGTTCACCGTCCTGACGTCCCAGGCATTGGAGGTGCCGGGGGGCGAGTACACCCCGTACTTTCCGCCGTCGCCCTCGTAGGACACCTTGTAGTAGAGGCCGTCACCGTCGTTCACGACGTCGTACATCATCAGCTTCTCGCCGTACGGGTGGAACTCGACCTTGGCCAGCGGGTAGCCGCTCGCGTTGCCGAAGACGACCTTGGCCCCGATGCCGCCGTCGTCCTTCTCGAAGTAGGTGCCGTCGATGGCGTCGCTGAACCGGCAGGGGCAGTACTTGGTGTGCGCGGTGTCGTGCTGGATGACCCTCGGGTTCGGGCTGTAGGCCTGGGCCGGGGCGGCGGTGAGGACCGTGGAGGCGATGGCGGCGGTGGCCACGGAGGCGAAGGCCGCGATGGAACGATGGCGCATGATCACCCTTCGATTGCGTCGACTGTTCGAAGCAGGGGTGAGCGTAGGGGCCCGTGACGTCAGGTGAGCGGTTCCTGACCATGAGCGAGAAAATGCGGGACGTCTCACGCTCCGACCTGCGCGGACGTCCTCCCGGCCGGGACGCGGTGGGACGGCGTGGGACGCGGCCGGACCGTGTGCCGCCCGCTCCGGTGCCCGACGCGAGCGGCCCGCACCCCCGGTGGGAATGCGGGCCGCTCGCGCGCCGTGGTCCGGCGCAGGGTCAGAGCCGCTCGGGCGTGCGGATGCCCAGCAGGGCCATGCCGCGGTGCAGCGTGCGGGCCGTGAGGTCGCACAGGAACAGGCGGTTGGCCACCTGCTCCGGCGAACCGGCCTTCAGCACCGGGCACTTGTCGTAGAACGACGTGTACAGCGACGCCAGCTGGTACAGGTACGCGGCCAGCTTGTGCGGGGCGTACTCCGCGGCGGCCTCGAAGACCGTGTCGCCGAAGGCGTCCAGGTGCAGGCCCAGCGCGCGCTCGGCCTCGTGCAGCTCCAGCTCCGGGTGGGCGGCGGGGCGGACGTCGCCGGCCTTGCGGAGGATGGACCGGATGCGGGCGTAGGCGTACTGGAGGTAGACGCTGGTGTCGCCGTTCAGCGAGACCATCTGGTCGAGGTCGAACTTGTAGTCGCGGTTCGGGGACGTCGACAGGTCGGCGTACTTCACGGCGCCGATGCCGACCTGCGCGGCCCGCTCCTGGATCTCGTCCTCGGTGAGGTCGCGCGCCTTCTCCCGGACGACCTCGGCGGCCCGCTGGACGGCCTCGTCCAGCAGGTCCTCCAGCCGCACCGTCTCGCCCTCACGGGTCTTGAAGGGCTTGCCGTCCGCGCCGAGCACCGTGCCGTAGCCCATGTTGTGCGCGGTGACGCCGTCGCTGAGCCAGCCGGCCCGGCGGGCGGTCTCGAAGACCATCTTGAAGTGCAGCGACTGGCGCACGTCGACGACGTAGAGCAGCGTGGTGGCGTGCAGGTCCTGGACGCGGTTGCGGATCGCGGTCAGGTCGGAGGCCGCGTAGCCGAAGCCGCCGTCGGCCTTCTGCACGATCAGCGGGACCGGCTGGTCGTCCTTGCCGCGGATGTCGTCGAAGAACACCACGAGCGCGCCCTCGGAGCGCACCGCGACGCCCATCTCCTCCAGGAGCCGGGCGGTCTCGGGCATGCCCTCGTTGTACGCGGACTCGCCGACGATCTCCTCGTCGCGGATCTCCATGTCCAGCTTCTCGAAGACGGAGTAGAAGTAGACCTTCGACTCGTCGACGAACTGCTGCCACAGTCCGAGGGTCTCCTTGTCGCCGGACTGGAGGGCGACGACCCGCTTGCGGGCCCGCTCCTTGAAGTCCTCGTCCGCGTCGAACAGCGCACGCGACGCCTTGTACACGCGGTTCAGGTTGCTCATGGCCTGCTCGCCGTCGACCTCGCCCGCGGGGGCCAGCTCGCCGGGGTGCTCGAACAGGTACTGGATGAGCATGCCGAACTGGGTGCCCCAGTCGCCGATGTGGTGCCGGCCGATGGTCTTCTCGCCGGTGAAGTCGAGCATGCCGCGCAGGGCGTCGCCGATGACCGCGGAGCGCAGGTGGCCGACGTGCATCTCCTTCGCCACGTTCGGCTGGGCGTAGTCGACGACGGTGATGCCCGGGTTCTCCTTCAGCGGGACGCCGAGGCGCTCGCCGTCCGCGTGCCGCGCGGCGAGGTTCTCGGTGATCGCCCGGTCGGCGAGCGTGATGTTGAGGAAGCCGGGCCCGGACACCTCGACGTCCTTGATCAGGTCGCCGGTGGTGATCCGCCCGACGACCTCGGCCGCCAGCTCCCGCGGGTTCGCCTTCGCCTTCTTGGCGAGCGCCAGGATGCCGTTGGCCTGGAAGTCCGCCCGGTCGCTTCGTCGCAGCAGCGGGTCGGCGCCGGCGGCCTCCGGCCGGGTGGCCGTGAGGGCGGACTCGAGCTGCTGCTGGACGGAGTCGGTGAGGGACGTGACCGAGGCCATGGAGGCTGCCGTTCTGCTCTGGGTGCGTTGACTGCTACGGAAGCCGAGTATCCCACGCGGTGAAAAGCGGTTTTCGCGGATACGGGCGGGCCTGGGAGAATGGGGCGGTCAGCCGTGCGACCGTACCGGCTGGCTCAGGAGAAACTCCAGGAAAGAGGACGTGCCGATCGTGGCTCAGAGCACCGAGACCACCGACTGGGTCTCCCGTTTCGCGGATGACGTCGTTGCCGAGTCGGAGCGTCGGGCCCCGGGCAAACCGGTCGTCGTCGCGTCCGGGCTCTCCCCCTCGGGCCCGATCCACCTCGGCAACCTGCGCGAGGTCATGACCCCGCACCTCGTCGCCGACGAGATCCGCCGCCGCGGCCGCGAGGTCCGGCACCTGATCTCCTGGGACGACTACGACCGGTACCGCAAGGTCCCGGCCGGCGTCCCCGGTGTCGACGAGACGTGGGCCGAGCACATCGGCAAGCCGCTGACCTCCGTGCCCGCGCCGAAGGGCTCCCCGCACCCGAACTGGGCGGAGCACTTCAAGGCCGCGATGGTCGAGTCGCTGGCCGCGCTGGGCGTGGAGTTCGACGGCATCAGCCAGACGGAGCAGTACACCTCGGGCGCCTACCGCGAGCAGATCCTGCACGCCATGAAGCACCGCGGTGACATCGACGCCATCCTCGCCCAGTACCGCACCAAGAAGGCGCCGCCGAAGAAGCAGCAGCAGAAGCCGGTCGACGAGGCGGAGCTGGAGGCCGCCGAGGGCTCCGGCGCCGCCGCCGAGGACGACGGCAGCTCCGGCTCCGCGGGCTACTTCCCGTACAAGCCGTACTGCGGCAACTGCGAGAAGGACTTCACCACCGTCACCGCCTACGACGACGACTCCACCGAGCTGACGTACGCGTGCACCGCGTGCGGCTTCTCGGAGACGGTCCGGCTCAGCGAGTTCAACCGCGGCAAGCTGGTGTGGAAGGTCGACTGGCCGATGCGCTGGGCCTACGAGGGCGTGATCTTCGAGCCGAGCGGTGTCGACCACTCCTCGCCGGGCTCGTCGTTCCAGGTGGGCGGCCAGATCGTCGGGATCTTCGGCGCCGAGCAGCCGATCGGCCCGATGTACGCCTTCGTCGGCATCAGCGGCATGGCCAAGATGTCGTCGTCCAAGGGCGGCGTGCCCACCCCGGCCGACGCGCTGAGGATCATGGAGCCGCAGCTGCTGCGCTGGCTGTACGCCCGGCGCAAGCCCAACCAGTCCTTCAAGATCGCCTTCGACCAGGAGATCCAGCGGCTGTACGACGAGTGGGACCGGCTCGACGCCAAGGTAGCCGAGGGCGCCGCGCTGCCCGGTGACGTCGCCGCGCACGCCCGCGCGGTCGGCACCGCGGCCGGCGAGCTGCCCCGCACGCCCCGGCCGCTGCCGTACCGCACGCTGGCCTCCGTCGCCGACATCACCGCCGGCCACGAGGACCAGGCGCTGCGCATCCTGAACGACCTCGACCCGGCCCACCCGCTGGCCTCCCTCGACGAGGCCCGCCCGCGCTACGACCGGGCCGAGGAGTGGATCAACACCCACGTCCCCGCCGACCACCGCACCATCGTCCGCTCGGAGCCCGACGGCGAGCTGCTGAAGTCGCTCGACGAGCAGGCCCGGCAGTCCCTGCGGCTGCTGCTGGACGGCCTCGCCGACCACTGGTCCCTGGACGGGCTGACCCACCTCGTCTACGGGGTGCCCAAGGTCCAGGCCGGGTTCTCCGCCGACGCCACGCCGAAGGAACTGCCGCCGGAGATCAAGACCGCCCAGCGGTCGTTCTTCGCGCTGCTCTACCACCTGCTCGTGGGCCGCGACACCGGCCCGCGTCTGCCCACGCTGCTGCTGGCGGTGGGCCAGGAGCGGGTGCGGGCGCTGCTCGGGGAGTAGTCAGGGGCACGGCCGGACGACGGCCGTCGCCCGAGGATCCGCGTACGGCGAGGAGGGGGCGCCCGGTTCTGAACCGGGCGCCCCCTCCTCGTGCCGTGGTGGTGCGGGTCAGGCGATGTGGTTCTCCTCCAGCTCCGCGTTGAAGCGGTTGGAGAAGCGGGTCACCATGCGCTTGGCCTCGGCGTCCTTCAGCGGCGTGCCGAAGGTCGCCTCGATGTTCTCGCCGAACTCGCGCGGGGTGGGGAAGCTGTCGTGGATCGACTGCTTGAAGACCTGGTACAGGGCCTCCTCGTCCGGCTCCTGCCCCTGCCCCTGCCCCTGCGGCTGCCGGGGCCCGGGGAACGCCTGCGGCTCCTGGGCCTCCTGGGGTGCGCCGCCCTCGCCCAGCTCACGGGTGCGCCCGCCCGGCACGACCGGGATCGGGAAGCTGCCCGTCTCCTCCGGCGAGGGCTCCTGGAGCGGGGGCTCCTCCTCGTACTGGTCCCGGTACTGGTCGGCCTGCTGCTGCTCCTCGTACCAGGAGGCGTACTGCTCGGCCGGGTCGTACGTCGGGTCGTAGCCGCCCTGGTACTCGATGTGCCGGGGGGTGTTGAACCAGGGGCTCTGCTCCTCGCCGTCGGGACCCTGAGGGCCGTGAGGCCCCTGCGGGCCGCCGGGGCCGCCGGGGCCGCCTCCCGGGTACGCGCGGCCGTCGCCGCCCCGAGCGG
>NZ_JAAGMD010000742.1 GCF_010548465.1 Streptomyces sp. SID14436
TGATCCAGGAGGCGTACGAGGCCAACTACCGTGTCTACGGCGCCCGGAAGATCTGGCGGCTCTTGAACCGCCAGGATGTCGCGGTGGCCCGCTGCACCGTCGAACGCCTCATGCGCGAGCTCGGCATCGCCGGAGCGGTCCGCGGCAAGAAG
Source organism: Streptomyces sp. SID14436 (assembly GCF_010548465.1). Lineage (GTDB taxonomy): Bacteria > Actinomycetota > Actinomycetes > Streptomycetales > Streptomycetaceae > Streptomyces. The sequence goes on from NZ_JAAGMD010000742.1 coordinate 153, forward strand.
GTGATCACCACGATCCCCGACGTGAGCGCACAGCGGGCCCCGGACCTCGTGGACCGTGACTTCGTCGCCCCGGCCCCGAACCGCTGCTGGGTTGCCGACTTCACCCACGTCACCACGTTCGCCGGCGTCGTCTACGTCGCCTTCGTCGTGGACACTTTCTCCCGCCGCATCGTCTGCTGGTCCGCGGCCACTTCGAAGGAGACCCGGCTCGTCCTGGACGCCCTCGAGATGGCCCTCTGGCAACGCGACCGAGACCAACGCCCTTACAAAAAGGCGAGTTGATACATCACTCCGATGCCGGGTCGCAGTACACATCGTTCGCGCTCGCCGAGCACCTCGACCGGGCAGGCATCGCCGCATCGATCGGATCGGTCGGCGACGCCTACGACAATGCCCTGATGGAGTCCACGATCGGCCTGTTCAAAACCGAGTTGATCAAGCCCCGTCGGCCCTGGAAGACACTCTCCGAGGTCGAGCTGGCCACCGCCGAATGGGTCGACTGGTACTGCCACCGCCGACTGCACGGTGAGATCGGGCACATCCCACCCGCCGAATACGAGACCAACTACTACCGGGCAACCACGAAGCCCCAGGTCACAGTCATAACCTAGAGTCTCGATCGAACCCGGAACGGTTCAAGTACCCTGCTGTCCGAACGGGAAGAGCAAGAACGCCCGCCCCCCGTACTGGTCGTCGGCGAGGCCCAAGGGCATCATCCCGAGACATGAGTCTCAACTGAGCTCACAGACAGCCTTCAGAATGCCTGCACTGAAGGATCCGACGCCGCGGTGTCATCCGGTGCCCAATCAACCTGGAACAGTGAAACCTCGCCCCCGGTCGGTGGCGGATCGACGCGCACGTGGGCTCAGGCTTCCTCCGCCGGTCGTGGTTCCGGTCCGGCCAGCCCGTGCAGGAGCAGGTCCGTGCAGGTGTCGATGACGTGCTGCTCGTCCTCGCCGTCGGCGGGCGGGAGCAACGCGTAGTTGAGGGTGACGATCATCGCGCCCATTGCCGCTGCGACGAGTTCGGGGTCACCGGGCAGCTTGTGGCCGCGCTCGGCCAGGTACTCCAGATGCATCCGGATCGTGCCGGTCTGCTCGCGCAGATCGCGCCAGGCCCTGCCCGTGCCGGGGTCGTCGGCCACCATCGCCTGGAAGAGCGCGAGCGTGACCGGACGGGTCTGCCGCATCACCGACCACGCGGCATCGAGGTGCTCGCGCAACTGGTCGCGGTCGGTCAGGTCGTGGTCGCGGGGATGCTCCTGCCCGGCCATGCGGTCGTCGATCGCGTCTTCTCTCTCGGCGAGGAGCGCCTGGAGCAGCTCGTCCTTGCCGGCGAAGTGCTCGTAGAACGAGCCGGTCGAGCGTCCGGCCGCCGCGGTGATGTCGGTGATCTTCGTGTTGAGGTAACCGCGCTCGCTGAACAGCTCCCGTGCCGCGTCCAGCAGCGCGGCGCGCGTCTGGGCCGCCCGGACCTTTCGGCCGGCGGCGCCCGCCTGCGGCATGTCGTCCTCCATGGGCTGTTGACAGACGCCAGCGTATCGGAACAGACTTTCACTGAATCCAGTTTCAGTGAATCCTTATTCAGGGAGGCGCCGTGCGAACGATCGTGATCGGTGGCGGGATAGCTGGTCCTGCCATCGCCCTCGCCCTGCGGCACATCGGTCACGACGTGACCGTCTACGAGGCGTACGACGTACCGCCCGAGGACGTGGGCGCCCACTTCAGCCTGGCGGTCAACGGCCTGCGCGCACTGGAGAAGCTGGGCTGCCTGCGCGACGTGCAGGAGGCCGGGCACCCCGTCGAACGGATGCGGTTCTACTCGGAGGGCGGCCGTCTCCTGGGCGACGTGGCACGCCTCCGGCGTGAAGCCGACCCGATGCGCAGCATCACGCTCCAGCGCGGACGGCTCGTGTCGATCCTGCGGGAGGCGGCACTCGCCGCCGGCGCGCGGATCGTCACGGGCGAACGCCTGGTCGGCGGGACGGAGTCGGCGGACGGCGTGGTGGCAGAGTTCGCCTCCGGCCGGCGCGAGAGCGCGGAACTGCTCGTGGGCGCCGACGGCGTCTGGTCCACCGTGCGCGGACTGATCGACTCGTCCGCGCCGCGCGCCGAGTACGCCGGGCTCTACGGGGTCGCCGGAATCGCCAACGCGCCCGGGATCGAGCCCGGGGTCTGGAACCTCGCGTACACGCGCGCCGGTGCCTTCGTCTACACCGGCATCGACGAGGGGACCCAGTGGTGGACGGCTCAGATCGGGGATCCCGTCAAACCCGACCTGCGCGGCATCGACGACGCGCAATGGCTGCGGCGCGTGAACGAGTTGTTCCCCGAGGCGCTGCCGCAGGCCGTCGTCGGAGCCGCGACATCGATCGTCGCGTCCGGCCACCTGACCGTCTGCGACACCGTCCGCACCTGGCACAGTGCTCGCATGGTGCTGGTCGGCGACGCCGCCCACCCCGTCGGCGTCGGACACGGCGCCTCGATGTGCATCGAGGACGCGCTGGAGCTCGCGGTGGCGCTGAGCGGCGCCCCGACCGTCCCGGCGGGGCTGAAGTCCTACGACGCGACCCGCCGCCCGCGCATCGACAGGCTGCTCAAGCACGGGCACAACGCCCGGGAGAGCAAGCGGCCCAGCACCGTGAAGCGGCAGATCAACTCGGCGAGGATGCGCGTCCTCCTCCCGTTCTTCGAACGGGCGCAGGGATACCTGTACGACTACGAGCCGCCCTCCCTGCCCGCCATCGGCGGATCACGGACCGCCACGAGCTAGCCCCGACCGCAACCCTGCCCCGCAGAGTGCACGGCGGCGCCTCAGTACGATCACCGTCCATGGACTGGCTCGAGCGTGTCGCGAAGCTCAGGCAGTGGAGCAGGAGCGGGGCGCGTGCCCCGCACAAGCCGCTGCTGCTCCTGTACGCCCTCGGGCGGTTCCAGCAGGACGCCGAGGGCGAGCTGCGGTACAGCGCCGTGGAGCGCGAACTGCAGCAGTTGTTGACCGAGTACGGTCCGCCCCGTCGGACGACGCCTTCCTACCCGTTCCATCACCTCGTCAGCGACGGCGTGTGGGAAGTGCGCACCGACCGCGGGCCCGGCAGCCCGGGGAGCGGGGTGCGTGACCTGCGGGTGTCGGGTGCCACCGGCCGGCTGGTGCCCGGACTGCGCGGTGCGCTGAGCGACGACCCGGCCCTGCTGGCGCGCATGGCACGGCTGTTGCTCGACCTGCACTTCCCGCCGTCGCTCCACGGCGAGCTCTGCGAAGCCGTCGGCCTGGACCTGGAGCGCGCGGAGACGGGGCTGCCGTCGGCGACGCGGCGGCAACGGCACCGGCGCATGCGTGAACTGGTGTTGACCGCGTACGAGTACCGGTGCGCCTTCTGCGGTTACGACGGCCGGATCGGTCCCGTCCCGGTCGGGCTGGAGGCCGCGCATGTGCGCTGGTGGGCATTCGAGGGTCCGGACGATCTCGACAACGGACTCTGCCTCTGCTCCCTGCACCACAAGCTCTTCGACAAGGGCGTCCTGGGGATCGGCGACGGCCACCGGATACTGGTCTCCCAGCGCTTCGTGGGGCACAGCCCCGCGGCCCGGGAGCAGGTGCTGGCGCTCGCCGGACGTGAGCTGATCGGCCCTCAGCCGGGAACGGTCCCCGTCGCAGCCGACCACCGCGCCTGGCACATGGAGCAGGTCTTCCAGGGCGCGCCACGTCCCGCCGCGGCGGGAGTCTGAGGGCCCGGGGCGCCGGCCCGGGGCGCCGAACGCGCCCCGGACTGCGGCGCGACACCCCGCCCGGGGCCCGTCGCCCGCCGCGCGCCGCCCGCCGACCGACAACCGCTGACCGCTGACCGACGACCGACGCCGATGACCGACGGCGGGCATCGTGATCGTTCATCGTCGCGCGGACGAGCCGTTCGCCGCCCGGGCTGCCCGATCACACGGTGCCCGCTCACTGTCCGCGCCGCTGCTGATTGGGCGGCGGAACAAGTCTGCGGCCGGAGGGGCCGGAGCCGTGGGGGTGTCTGGTTGACTCCGCGGTCACCCCCCGCACCCGTCCCCGCGCCCCTCAGGCGGTGCGGGTCCAACGTGAGTGGAGCCGCTCGCATGTCCTTCGGACCGCAGCCCCGGTACGGGCCGCCGTACCCCGACAAGCCCGCTGTCGACGCGCACCCCGGGAGGGAGCCGGAGGATCCCGGCGCCGGGGAGACCGCGCGCCTGGGGGTCGGGTTGCGGCTCGGGGTCCGGACCGCCGTCGTCTGGTTCGTGTTCGTGCTCGTCGCCGCCCTCCTGCCGTCCTGGTACGGCACGCCCGTGGCCGGACCGGTGAGTCTGGGCGCCGTGTTGGCCGTGGTGCCGCTGGCCGTGGGGGTGCATGCGCTCGTGGCGCACGGGCGGCAGACCGACGGGGTCGAGCAGCAGCCGGACGAGCGGCGGTGGGCGTCGTGACCTCGCTCCTCGATCCCTCCTCCCGGTCCCTCGTCCTCGCGGTCGTCTCCGTGTTCGTCGTGGTCTGCCTGATGCTGTGCGTGATCACCGGCGCCGACGAGGACGACCGGGCCCTCGTCCGGTCCGACAGCCGTCGGCTGCGTTCCTGGCAGCAGGGCATCGCCATGGGCGGCGACACCACCACGGTCGCGACCGTCACCGTGCTGGTGGGCATGGTCGCCGTGTCCGGGTTCGACGGGCTCGGCGTCATGCTGGGCAGCCTGCTCGGGGTGGTGCTCTTCCTGGTGCTGCTGGTGGAACCGCTGCGCCGGCACGCCTCGCTGACGGCCGCGGACCTGCTGGACGCGCGGGGCAGCGGCGGTCGCGCCGTGCGCCTGTCGTGGGGGGCGGTGACGCTGCTCGTCTGCTTCCCGCTGCTCGTCGTGCAGTTGGTGGTGGTCGGCAACGTCGCCGCGGCGCTGATCGGGCAGCCCGGCCTGCGGACCGGCTGCATCGTGCTGATCGGCTGTGTGATGACGGCGCTCGCCGTCATCGGCGGGATCCGCGGCACGGGCGTCGTGATGATCGCCAAGTCGGTGATCACCCTGCCTGTGCTGGTGGTGACGGCGGTCCTCGTGCTGCACCGTTTCGGCGGGGACCCCGGGCGACTGCTCGACGCCGCGGCCCACGGTTCGCACATGGGCGAGGCGTATCTGCGTCCCGGCGGCTACACCGGCGACGGCTGGGTCGGGGCCGTCAACCGGATCGGCCAGATGTTCGGCATGTCGCTGGCGACGCTGGCGATGCCCGCCGTGCTGATGCGGGCGATCTCGACGAAGAGTCCGCGCGGCGCCCGCATCGCCGGCCGGTGGATGCTGGGCGAACTCGTCCTGCTGTACGGCGCGTTGGCCGTCGTCGGCGTGGGTGCGGCGGCCCTCGTCGGTGAGGTGCTGCGTGAGGCCGGTCCGGCGGCGCAGGTGTTCACGCCGCTGGTGCTCGGCCGGGCCCTCGACCACGGGGGCGTCCTGGTCGCCGCCCTGGCCTGCGTCCTCTTCCTCACCGCGCTGGCCGCCGTGGTGGACGTGACCCTGGCGGCGGGCATCGCGCTGGGCCGCGACGTGCTGGGGACGTCGGGCACGCCCGTCGCCGGTCGCCGGCCGTCGGGCCGGGCGGACGGCGCCACGTCGCGGTGGTCCGCGGCGGCGACGGGCGCGGTCGCCTCGGTCGTCGCGGTCGTCGCCGCCGACTGGAACCTCGTGGTCGTCTCCACGCTCTGGCTCGCCATCTGCGGCGCCGCCCTGGCACCCGTCCTGCTGTACGCCGTGTACTGGCCGGGGTTCACGGCCCGCGGTGCGCTGTGGTGCCTGTGGGGAGCCGCGGCGCTGAGCATCGCGGCCCTCGCGCTGTCGCCGTACACGTCCGGTACGCCCGGGTCGCTGTTCCCGGGGCACGACTTCAAGGTCTGGGACGTGACGATCCCGGGCCTGGTGACGGCGCCGGCCGGGTTCCTGCTGGGCTGGCTGGGCAGCGTGACGGATCGGCGGTGGCCGGCGAACGGCCGCCGGGCGCAGGGCACTTCGGAGAAGGGGAAGGAGAAGGGGAGGGGGAGGGGGAGGGGGAAGGAGCGGGAAAGGGAGTTGGACGTCGTCTGAGGCACCCGTGGGTGTGTGTGGTGGGGGCGGGTGCGGCCCCACCTGCCCCCCACCCGCTGCTCAGCCCAGCAGCCGCAGCCCCAGCCGTTCCTCCAGCTCCGCCCGCGTCGTGCCGAAGAGGTCGCGGACGCGGACTCCGTCGGGGGCGAGGTCGAAGACGCCGTGGTCGGTGTAGATGCGGGAGACGCAGCCGAGGCCGGTGAGGGGGTAGGTGCACTCCTCGACCAGCTTGGGGGTGCCGTCCTTGGCGAAGAGGTCCATCATCACGAAGGTCCGGCGGGCGCCGACCGCGAGGTCCATGGCCCCGCCGACGGCCGGGACGGAACCCGGGGCGCCGGTCGACCAGTTGGCGAGGTCGCCGCGGACGGAGACCTGGTAGGCGCCGAGGACGCAGTAGTCGAGGTGGCCGCCGCGCATCATGGCGAAGCTGTCGGCGTGGTGGAAGTAGGCGGCGCCGGGGAGTTCGGTGACGGGCTGCTTGCCGGCGTTGATGAGGTCGGGGTCGACCGCGTCGTCGGCGGCGAGCGGGCCCATGCCGAGCATGCCGTTCTCGGTGTGGAGGGTGACGTGCTGTTCGGGGCGCAGGTGGTTGGAGATGAGGGTGGGCGCGCCGATGCCGAGGTTGACGAACGAACCGGCCGGGATGTCGGCCGCGATGAGCGCGGCGAGTTCGTCGCGGTCGCGCAGGGGCGTGGTGCTGCTCATGCCGGGCCTCCGGTCGTGACGACGTGGTCGGTGTGGATGCCGGGGGTCACGACGTGTTCGGGGTCGATGGCGCCGGTCTCGACGACGCGGCGGACCTGGACGACGGTGGTGGCCGCCGCGGTGGCCATGACGGGGCCGAAGTTGCGGGCGGTCTTGCGGTAGACGAGGTTGCCGGCGCGGTCGGCGGTGTCGGCCTTGATGAGGGCGACGTCGGCGGTGAGCGGCTGTTCGAGGACGTACCCCTGTCCGTCGATGACGCGGGTCTCCTTGCCCTCGGCGAGCACGGTGCCGTAGCCGGTGCGGGTGAAGAAGCCGCCGATGCCGGCGCCGCCGGCCCGGATGCGTTCGGCGAGGGTGCCCTGCGGGACCAGTTCGAGTGCGACGGTGCCGGCCCGGTAGGCGGCGTCGAAGTGCCAGGAGTCGTGCTGCCGGGGGAAGGAGCAGATCACCTTGCGCACCCTGCCCTTGGCGATCAGCGCGGCCAGGCCGATGTCGCCGTTGCCTGCGTTGTTGTTGACGATGGTCAGGTCGCCGACGCCGGAGGCGATGAGCGCGTCGATGAGTTCGACGGGCTGACCGGCGGCGCCGAAGCCGCCGACCATGACGACGGCGCCGTCGCGCACGCAGGTGACGGCCTCGGCCGGGTCGGTGTGGAAGGTCGGCATCACGCGTCGGCCCTTTCGAACACGGCGGCCAGGCCCTGGCCGCCTCCGATGCACATCGTCTCCAGCGCGTAGCGTCCGCCGCTGCGGCGCAGATGGTGCGCGAGGGTGGCCAGGATGCGGGCTCCGGTGGCGCCGACGGGGTGGCCGAGGGAGATGCCGGAGCCGTTGGGGTTGAGCCGTTCGTCCGTGGCCGGGATGTCCCACTCGCGCAGGCAGGCCAGCACCTGGGCGGCGAACGCCTCGTTCAGTTCGATGAGGTCCAGGTCGTCCAGGGTGAGCCCGGCGCGCCCGAGGGCGGCGGCGGTGGCTGGGACCGGGCCGATGCCCATCCGTTCGGGGCCGACGCCGGCGACCGCCCAGGCGCGCAGCGCGAGCAGGGGCTCCCAGCCGCGGCGTTCCGCCTCGGCGCGGGTGGTGACCAGGCACATGGCGGCGCCGTCGTTCTGGCCGCTGGAGTTGCCCGCGGTCACGGTGGCTTCGGGGTCCAGCCCGGCCCGTACGGGGCGCAGTGCGGCGAGGTCCTCGGCGGTGGTGCCGGGGCGGGGGTGCTCGTCGGTGTCGACGGTCCGTTCCGGTGTGCGGCGGGTGGCGGGCACGGTGACCGGCACGATCTCGTCGGCGAACCGGCCCTCGGCCCGGGCGCGGGCGACCCGGGTCTGGGAGGCGAGGGCGAGGGCGTCCTGTTCCTCGCGGGTGAGGGCGTACTCGCGGCGCAGGTTCTCCGCGGTCTCGATCATGCCGCCGGGGACCGGGTGGTCGCGTCCGCCCGCGGTCTGGCGGGCCCGGTCGAGGCGGTCCCACAGTTCGAGGCTGCCGGCCCGGACGCCCTGGCGGACGCCGAGCGCGTAGTGCTCGACCTGGCTCATCGACTCCACACCGCCGGCGACGACCGTGGTGGCGGCGCCCGTGGCGACGGTCCCGGCCGCGTAGAGGACGGCCTGGAGGCCGGAGCCGCAGCGGCGGTCGAGCTGGAGTCCGGTGACCGCGGTGCCGAGTCCGGCGTCCAGGGCGGCGATCCGGCCGATGGCGGGGTTCTCGCCGCTGGGGTAGCAGTTGCCGAGCACGACGTCGTCGACGTCGCCCTCGGCGAGCCCGGCGCGGTCGGCGAGCGCGCGGAGCAGCCGGCGGGCCAGCTCCGTCGCCGGGAGTCCGGCGAACACGCCGCCGAAGCGGCCGACCGGTGTGCGCAGCGGGTGGCAGACGACCACGTCGGAAGCAGACTTCATACCAGGGACCGTAGTCAGCGGGTATGGGTAGGGGAAATATCAAAATCCTGCCGATTGATATCCTTTCGCATATGACTGATGAGCTGCGCCGGATGCGTTACTTCGTGACCGTCGCGGAGGAGCTCCACTTCGGGCGGGCCGCGGAGCGGCTGCACATGGCGCAGCCGCCGCTCAGCCAGGCAGTACGGGGGCTGGAGGAGTCGGTGGGGGCCCGGCTGCTGGAGCGGACCACGCGCCGGGTGGCGCTGACCGCCGCCGGTGAGGCGTATCTGCGGCACGCGCGGGACGTGCTGGCGCGCGTGGAGCGGGCCCGGCAGGACGCGCGCCGGATCGAGGCGGGTCTGGAGGGGCGTCTCGTGGTGGGCTGCGTCGGCTCGGCCACGTACTCGCTGCTGCCGCGCTTCGCGCGCGCCCTGCGGGCCGAGCTGACGTCGGTCGATCTGGCGGTGCGGGGCGAGATGCTCACCGCGGACCAGGTTGCGGCGTTGCGGGACGGCACCATCGACCTGGGGCTGATGCGTCCCCCGGCCGACCGGACGGGCGTCGTCGTCACCCGGCTGCGGTCCGACCGGCTGGTGCTGGCGGTCCCGGACGGGCATCCGCTGGCGCGGCGGCGCCGGGCCTTCGTCCGGGACCTGGCGGGCGTGACCCTGCTCACGCATCCGGGCGGCGGCCGGTCCGCCATGTTCGACGTGGCCCAGCGGGCCCTGTCCGAGGCGCGGGTCACGCCGGGGGCCGTGCAGGAGGTCGCCGAGACGTCGACGCTGGTGATGTTCGTGGCGGCCGGTCTCGGGCTGGCGGTGCTGCCGGAGCCGGCCCGGGCGCTCGCGCTCGAGGGGGTGGTGTGGCTGCCGCTGCACGGGGTGCCGCCGGTCGAACTGGTGGCGGTCCGGCGGGACCGCGTCGAACCGCATGTGGCCCGCGCGGTGCGGTCCCTCGCGTCGGCCGCCGCGGCCGGGACGGGGGCAATGCCGTCGCGGCACGACGCTGTCGCCCGGAAAGAGTACCGTTGACGCATTCGTGAGCATTGCGAACGGCATTCTTCGCTACGGAGCAGGTCAGGGACGCTCAGGAGGAGGGACATGGTGCAGTGAGCGGGTACTCCCGGCGCCCTCCGGTTCTGTCGCCCCCCTTCTTCGGCGGCCGGAGGGAGCAGACGGCGGAACCCGGCCGGCGGCGGGGCCGGACCGGGGAACGGGGGCGGGGCGGTGACCGTTCCGGCCCGCAGGGACCACCCACGGGCAGGCTCCGCTCGCTGTTCCGGGTGCGCAGCGTGGCCGGCCAGGTGTTCCTGCTCCAGGTGCTCGTCGTGACCCTGGTCATCGCCGCCGCGCTGGCCGCGCTGCTGCTCCAGGCGCGCCGGGACAGCACCCAGGACGCCCGGCTGCGGTCGATGGACATCGCCAAGACGCTCGCCTACTCCCCGGCCACGGCGGAGGCCCTCACCGCGCCGGACCCGACGGCGCAGCTCCAGCCCCTCACCGAGCGGATCCGCAAGGAGAGCGGGGTCGACCTGATCGTGGTGCTCTCGCCGACCGGGGTCCGCTACACGCACCCCGACCCCGCGGAGATCGGCGAGTTCGATCCGAACGCGCTCAACCTGCCGAGCGACCCGCGGACGGAGAACTTCCACACCACCCGGGGCGACGCCGTGGCCTCCTACGTCCCCGTCACCGAGCCGGACGGCACGGTCGTCGGCACGGTCGCGGTCTCGATCACCGTGAAGCAGGTGGCGAGCATGGCGGCGACGCAGCTCCCGGTGCTGGTGGGGGCGGCGGTCGGGGCGCTGGCCCTGAGCGCGGCGGGCACGGCGCTGGTCAGCCGGCGGCTGCTGCGCCAGACGCACGGGCTGGGGCCGGTGGAGATGACCCGGATGTACGACCACCACGACGCGGTGCTGCACGCGGTGCGGGAGGGCGTGCTGATCACGGACGACGACGGGTCGCTGGTGCTGGCCAACGACGAGGCGCGGCGGCTGCTGGACCTCCCGCCGGACGCCGAGCAGCACGACGTGGACGATCTGGGGCTGGACCCGGTGCTGGTGGACGTGCTGACCTCGGACGAGACGCTCACCGACGAGGTGCACCAGGCGGGCGGCCGGCTGCTGGCCGTCAACAAGCGCCGTACGGCCCCCTCCCCCCACACCGGGCGGGCGGGGAGCGTGGTGACGCTCCGGGACACGACGGAGCTGCGGACGCTGTCGGGCCGGGCGGAGGTGGCCCGGGAGCGGCTGACCCTGCTCTACGACGCGGGCGCCCGGATCGGTTCCACCCTGGACGTGCAGAAGACCGCCCAGGAGCTGGCGGACGTGGCGGTGCCGCGGTTCGCGTTCGTCGTCACCGTCGAGCTGGCCGAGGAGGTGCTGCACGGGGAGGAGCCGCCCCGGGTGGCCTCCGTCATGCGCCGGGCCGCCGTGAGCGGCATCGAGGCCGACCGGCCGCTGGTGCCGCCGGGCGGGCAGGTCCGCTTCCGTCCCGGCACTCCGCAGGCGCGCTGCGTGGAGACCGGCCGGGCGGTGCTGGAGGCGGACCTGGCCACGGCCGAGGAGTGGCAGGCGATGGACCCGGAGGAGGCCGCGAACGTGCTGGCGCACGGCGCAGGATCGCTGATCACGGTGCCGCTGCGGGCCCGCGGCACCCTGCTGGGCGTGGTGGACTTCTGGCGGTCGCAGTGGGAGAAGCCGTTCGACGAGAACGACATGGCGTTCGCGCAGGAGCTGGCCGCGTGGGCCGCGGTGGCGCTGGACAACGCCCGCCGGTACACGCGGGAGCACGCGATGGCGGTGACGCTCCAGGAGAGCCTGCTGCCGCGGGACCTGCCGGAGCTGAGCGCGCTCGATGTGGCGCACCGCTATCTGCCGGCCCAGGCGGGGGTGGGCGGCGACTGGTTCGACGTGATCGAGCTGTCGGGTGCCCGGGTGGCCCTGGTCGTCGGTGACGTGGTGGGGCACGGGCTGCACGCGGCGGCCACCATGGGCCGGCTGCGCACCGCGGTGCACAACTTCGCCACGCTCGACCTGGCGCCGGACGAGCTGCTGGCCCGGCTGGACGACCTGGTGGCCCGGCTCGACCGGGAGCAGTCGGGCCATGACGAGGACGAGACCCTCATCGGGGCGACCTGTCTGTACGTGGTCTACGACCCGGCGTCCGGTTCCTGCATGATGGCGCGGGCCGGGCATCCGCCGCCCGCCCTGGTCCACCCGGACGGCACCGCCGTCTTCCTGGACCTGCCCGCCGGTCCCCCGCTGGGCCTGGGCGGGCTGCCCTTCGAGGCCGCCGAGGTGCAGGTGCCCGAGGCCAGTCAGCTGGTGCTCTACACCGACGGGCTGGTGGAGAAGCGCGGCCGGGACATCGACGTCGGGCTGGCGATCCTGCAGGGTGCGCTGGCCGCCCAGCCCGGCCGGGCGCCCGAGGAGACCTGCCGGGCCGTCCTGGAGGCTTTGCCGCCGGACCGGGCCACCGACGACGTGGCGCTGCTGGTGGCCCGTACGCGAGTGCTGAACGCCGACCAGGTGGCCGACTGGGACGTGCCGCAGGAGCCGGCCGCGGTGTCGCGGGTCCGGGCGGAGGTCGCCCGGCAGCTGGACGCGTGGGACCTGACGGAGGCGGGCTTCGCCACCGAACTCATCCTCAGCGAACTGGTCACCAACGCCATCCGCTACGGCACGTCGCCCATCCATGTCCGTCTGCTGCGGGACCGTCACCTGATCTGCGAGGTCTCCGACGGCAGCAGCACCTCGCCGCATCTGCGGTACGCGTCCACCACGGACGAGGGCGGGCGCGGGCTGTTCCTGGTCGCCCGGTACGCGGAGCGCTGGGGCACGCGGTACACGCCGGCCGGCAAGGTCATCTGGACCGAGCAGCTGCTGGACGGCGGCAGCGGCGAGCCGGCCGGGCCGGCGGACGACGACGACCTGCTCGCGCAGTGGGCCGACGTCACGCTGTGAGGGCGGCGGCGGAGCCCGTGGGGCCGCGGTACCGGGGCCCGTGGTGAAACGGAGCGGCGGGCGCCGTGCCGTGTCAGGCGCCGGCGGGGCGCCGGCGCCGCCCCTGAGGGCCGTCGGCCGCCATCGGGAGGCTGCGCAGGGTCAACGCGCCCGGCGGGGGCAGCGGTTCGTGGGCCCGGTCGGCGCGGAACGACTGAAGCAGGTAGGCCACCAGGCGCCGGGACGCCGCGTCGTCGTCCGGGAGGGCGGCCACCAGACCGCAGTGGGCCAGCAGGACCACGGCGAGGTCGGACGGGTGGAAGTCGGCCCGCAGCGCGCCCGCCGCCTGGGCCCTGCGCACCAGGCTGGTGAGGCCGCGCTCGGCCTGCTGCCGGGACCGCTCGTGCTGTGCCGGGGCGTCCGGGAAGGCCGCGAGGAACGCGGCCGGGAATCCGCGTTCCTCCCGTTGCAGCGCACAGACCGTCTCGACCAGCTGCTGGAAGCCCTGCCACGGGTCGGGGGCGGCCAGAGCTTCGGTGAGCGTCCGCGCGCAGGTGTCCATCTGCTGCGCGTACGCGCCTCTCACCAGGGCGTCCCGGGTCGGGAAGTGCCGGTACAGCGTCGCCACGCCGACCCCGGCCCGCCGCGCCACCGTCGCCATCGGGGCGTCGATCCCGTGCTCCGCGAAGACCGCGCGGGCGGCGACGAGGACGCGCTCCCGGTTGCGCCGGGCGTCCGCCCGCACCCCGCCCCGGGATGTGATCCGAGAGGATTCCGCCATCACTGTCTCTCGCTTCCGCTCCAAACGGACGATTGCGTCCGCTTACGAGCTTACGGTCGATGCCGGATCCCCCGTACGACTCCCTTGCGACAGAGGCGGAACGATGAACGACCGGATGATGAAGGCAGTGCTCTACGACCGCTACGGCGGCCCCGGCGTGCTCTACACGGGCCGCGTGCCGCGCCCCGAGCCGGCCCCCGGCGAGGTCCTGGTGAAGGTGCGCGCGTTCAGCGTCAACGGCGGCGAAGTGGCGGCCCGGGCCGGCCGTCTCCGCCTCCTGACCGGCCGGACGTTCCCCAAGCGGGTCGGCCTGGACTTCACCGGCGAGGTCGCCGCACCCGGCGCCGGGGTCACGGAGTTCGCGGCCGGGGACCGCGTCTGGGGAGTCCTGGGCCGCACCGGGTTCGGCAGCGCCGCCGAGTACCTGACCGTGCCCGTCGGGCGGATCGGCCGGCTCCCCGACGGCCTCGACCCGGTGGACGCCGCCGCGCTGCCGGTGACGACCACGGCCATCACCGCCCTGCGGGACAAGACCGGGCTGCGGCCCGGGGAACGGCTCCTCGTGCGGGGCGCGGCGGGCGGTGTCGGCAACGCCGGCGTCCAGCTCGGCCGGGCGTACGGCGCGGAGGTCACCGCCCTGGCCCGCGCGGCCAACCACGACTTCGTCCGCGGGCTGGGTGCTCACCGGGCCGTCGACCACCGGGACGTGCGGCCGGCGGACCTGGGCCGCTTCGACGTGGTCCTGGACACCGTGGGCACCGGCCTGCGGACCTTCCGGCGCCTGCTGAATCCCGGCGGGCGCATGGTCACCATCGCCTTCGACCTGACACGGCCCGCCAGGTCGCTCGCCTACCTCGCGGCCGGCACCGTCCACGGACGGAGCCGGGTGCGCTTCTTCAGCGGCAACCCCGGGCGGGCGGACTTCGACGATCTGGCCCGCCATGTCGCCGAGGGAAAGCTGAGGCCCGCGGTGGACACGGTCTTCCCCCTGGAGGAGACGGCGGCGGCCCACCGGGCGCTGGAGGCGGGCGGTGTCCGGGGCAAGTACGTGGTCAGGGTCGCGTAGGGCGTCCGCGGAGGTCCGGCCGGCCGCGTCACCGGCCCGTCCGGACGGCACGCCTACGCGGTGACGAGGGCGCCTCCGGGGGTCTTCGCGGGGGCGGTCACGGTGTCCCAGTGCACGGTGCGGTCGCACCAGCGGTCGAGGAGGACGTGGTCGTGGCCCACGGCGAGCAGGGCCGCGCCGGTGGCCGCACGGTAGTCCTCGACGACGGCGACCAGCGCCGCCGTGGTGGAGGCGTCGAGCATGGCGGTCATCTCGTCGCAGATGAGCATGCGCGGCCGGAGGATCAACGCGCGGGCCAGGCAGGCGCGTTGGAGCTGGCCGTCGCTGACCTCGTGGGGGCGGCGGGTGAGCAGGTCGGGGGTGAGGCCGACGGTGTCGGCGAGTTCGGGGACCCGGGCGGGGACCTCGTCGCGGCGGCCGGTGGCGCGCAGGGGTTCGGCGATCAGGTCGCTCAGGCGCAGCCGGGGGTCGGCGGAGAGCCGGGGCTGCTGGAAGACCACGCCGAAGGCGGTGCGGGCGGCGCGCGGGGCCCGGTGGCGCCAGTGGCGTACGGGGGTGCCGTCGAGGAGGACGGTCCCGGCGTCGGGGCGGTGCAGGAGGGCGGCGACCCGGGCGAGGGTGGACTTGCCGCAGCCGCTGGGGCCGAGCAGGCCGACGGCCTCGCCCGCGGCGACGGTGAGGGAGGCGCCCCGGACGGCGGGGGCGCGGCGGTCGTAGCCGGCGGTGACGGTGCGCAGTTCAAGCACGGACGTCCTCCGGGGTGCGGGCCGGGACCGGGTGGTGGCAGGCGACCGACGCGGTCAGGTCCGGGACGGTGGCGCAGGCGTCGGTGGCGCGGTCGCAGCGGGGGGCGAAGGCGCAGCCGTCGGGCAGGCTGCCGAGTTCGGGCGGCAGGCCCGGGATGGGGGTGAAGGCGCGGTCGGGGAGGGCGTCCAGCAGGCCGCGGCTGTAGGGGTGGCGGGGGCCGGGGGTGCCGAAGAAGGTATCGGCGGGGGTGAGTTCGACGATGCGGCCGGCGTACATGACGGCGACCCGGTCGGCGACGCGGGCGGCGGCGGCCAGGTCGTGGGTGATGATCAGCAGGGCGCGGCCCTGTCCGGCGTCGACGTGGCGGCGCAGTTCGTCGACGGTGCGGTCCACCAGGTCGCGGTCGAGGCCGGTGGTGGGTTCGTCGGCGAGGAGCAGGGGCGCATCGCCGATCAGGGCGAGGGCGGTGGCGGCACGCTGGGCGAGGCCGCCGGAGAGTTCGTGCGGGTAACGGTCGAGGTGGTCGGCGGGGAAGGCGGCGCGGGCGGCGGCCTGTTCGGCGGCCGTGCGCAGGGCCGCGCGGCCCCGGACGCCGGTGAGTTCGGCGACGGTCTCCTCGGTCTGCGCGCGGATGGTGCGTACGGGGGTGAGGTGCGCGGCGGGGCTCTGCGGGACGAGGCCGATGCGGCGGCCCCGGACGGTGCGGGCCAGGGTGCGTTCGTCGGCGGCGAGCAGGTCGAGGTCGCCGAGGTGGGCGTGGCCGGTGGTGCGGGCGTTGGCGGGGAGCAGGCCGAGGAGGGCGGAGGCGAGGACGGACTTGCCGCAGCCGCTCTCGCCGACGAGGGCGAGGCATTCGCCGGGGGCGACGTCGAAGTGGGCGTCGGTGACGGCGGCGACCCGGCGTCCGCCGGGCAGCAGGAAGCGCACGGTCAGGCCGCGCACGGACAGCACGGGGGGTGTCGCGGTCACAGCGTGAGCTCCGATCGGCGGCGGGGGTTGATGCGTTCCCGCCAGACGCCGGCGAGTCCGGCGATGGCGAGGGTGGGGACGATCAGGAACAGGCCGGGGAACAGGGTGGGCCACCACTGTCCGGCGAGCAGGGAGCCGCGGGCACCCTGGATGAGGGTGCCGAGGCTGGCGGTGTGGGCGGGCAGGCCGAGGCCGAGGAAGGACAGGGCGCTCTCGTGCCACATGGCGTGCGGGACCATCAGCACGGCGGCGAGCCCGGCCTGCGGCAGCACCCCGGGCAGCAGGTGCCGCAGGGCGATCCGCCACCGGGAGGCGCCGCCGGAGACGGCCGCGTCGATGTAGGGGCGGGAGCGCAGGGAGAGCACCTCGGCGCGCACGATGCGGGCGGTGGACAGCCAGTGGGTGAGGGCGACGGAGACCACCACGGGCCAGACGCCGGGCCGGAACATGGCGACGATGAAGATGCCGAGCAGCAGGTGCGGGACCGAGGCGACGGCGTCGACGACGCGCATGACGATGCGGTCGGCCCAGCCGCCGAGGGCGCCGGCGGTGGCGCCGACGGCGGTGCCGATGACGGTGGCGGTGAGCGCGGCGACCAGGCCGACGAGCAGGGAGACCCGCAGGCCGTAGACGCAGCGCAGCAGCAGGTCGCGGCCGACGTCGTCGGTGCCGAAGGGGTGGGCCCAGCTGGGCGGCAGCAGCTTGGCGCCGAGGTCGACGCTCTGCTGGTCGAGCTGGACCAGGGGCGGCACCAGCAGCACCGCGAGGACGGTGAGGGCGACCAGGGTCGCGGAGACCCGCAGCCGGAGGGTGTGGGTGGAGCGGCGGGCGGTGCCGCGCGGGCGCCGGACGCGTCCGGCCGGCGGGGTCTTCTCCAGGGTGGTGTCAGCCATGGGGATCACATCTCATCCAGCTTCACCCTCGGGTCGGTCAGTCCGTACAGCAGGTCGGCGAGCAGGTTCCCGGCGAGGACGGCGGCGGTGGCGAGGGTGGTGAGCGCGGCCAGCAGGGGGAAGTCGACGGCGGTGGCGGCCTCGACGGTGGCCGCCGCGATGCCCGGCCAGCTGAACACGGTCTCCACCAGCAGGGCGCCGGTGATGAGTTCGGGGACCCGGGAGCCGATCAGGGTGAGCACGGGCAGCAGTCCGGAGCGCAGGGCGTGGCCGAGGAGCACGGTGCGTTCGGCGAGGCCGCGGGCGCGGGCGCCGCGCACCGGGTCCTCGGCGAGGGCGTCGCCGACGCCCTGGCGGACGTAGAGCGTGAACCAGGGCAGCTGGGACACGGCGAGGACGCCGGCGGGCAGCACGAGGTGGCTCGCGAGCTGTCCGGCGGTGACGTGGTCGCTGCCGGTGTCGGTGAGGCCGCCGGCCGGCAGGACGTCCAGTTTCAGGGCGAACAGCCAGATGGCGAGCAGGGCGATCCAGAAGACCGGGGCGGCTTCCAGGGAGTAGGCGACGGAGGTGACCGCGCGGTCGAGGAGGGAGCCGGGGCGGCGGGCGGCCAGCACGCCGAGCAGGGTGCCGAGCAGGACGGCGACGGCGAAGGCGACGGTGCACAGCAGCGTCGACCACACCAGCCGTTCGCCGATGACCTCGGCGACGGGCTGGCGCATCACGGTGGACTGGCCGAGGTCGCCGGTGACGGCGGAGCTGAGCCATTCCCACCAGCGGGCGGTCAGCGGCCGGTCCACGCCCAGGTTGTCCCGCAGCCGGTCCAGGGTCTCCTGGTCGGCGCCGAGCGCGGCGGTGCCCGCGTACGCCTTCACCGGGTCGAAGGGGGAGGCGGCGGCGATCGCGAACACGCCGAAGGTGACGACGAGGAGCACGGGCACGGCGAACAGGGCCCGCCGTGCCGTGAGGCGTCCCATCGCCGCCCAGGGCAGCCTGCTCACTTCTTCGGCGTCCAGTCCTCGACGTTCCACCAGGGGCCGCTGGCGAAGCCGTGCTCGTGGGGCTCGGTCTGGGTGGTGAGGCCGTCCCAGCGGTCGGCGAGGACGTAGAGGTGGTCGATGTGGGTGAGGAACGTGTAGCCGGGGTTCTCGACGAGAGCGCGCTGGAGGTCGTCGTAGGCGGCCTTGCGGTCGGCCTGGACGCGGGTGCGGCGGCCGGTGTCGAGGGCCTTGTCCACGTCGGGGTCGTCGTAGCGGGCCATGTTGTTGAAGCCGTCGCCGGCGAGGGAGGAGTGCAGCAGGGTGTAGAGGCCGAAGTCGGGGTCGCCGGTGCTGCCGAAGCCGGCGAGGACGGCGTCCTGCTTCATCCGGGGCTCGATGACCTCCCAGGTGCCGCTCTCGACCTTGACGTCGATGCCGGCCTGCTTGGCGTCGGAGGCGTAGGCGAGGGCGTGGTCCTGGCGGACCTTGTCGCCGGAGGGGTAGTAGAGGGTGAAGGCGGCGCGGCGGCCGTCCTTGGCGCGGATGCCGTCCTTGCCGGGCTTCCAGCCGGCGTCGTCGAGGAGCTTCTTGGCTCCGGCGAGGTCGCGGGGCCGCTCGATGTCCTCGGCGAACCAGGTGTCGTCGACGGGGAGCGGGCCGTAGGCGGGGCGGCCGGCGCCGTCGAGGATCCTGTCGACCATGGCCTTGCGGTCGACGGAGAGGTCGAGGGCGCGGCGGATCGCGGTGTCGCGGGTGACGGGGTTCCCGGTGGGGAGGCTGACGGCGCGGAAGTCGTAGGAGGTGGCCCGGTACGTCGTGCGCTCGTCGTCGTTCTTGAAGGTGGCGGCGAGGTTGGGCGGCAGGGTCGCGCCGTCGAGATCACCGGAGCGCAGCCGGGTGGCGCGGACGTCGTCGTCGGCGATGACCGCCATGGTGAGCTTCTTCACCTTCGGGGCGCCGCCCCAATAGTCCGGGTTGGCCTTGAAGGTGAGCTTTTCTCCCTTGCGCCAGTCGGCGAGGACGTAGGGTCCGGTGCCGACCGGGCGGGTGTTGAAGGAGCCGGTGTTGGGGTCCTGCTTCCCGGCCACGTGCTCGGGCACGATGGGCAGCACGGTGCGGGCGGCGAAGGCCGCGTAGGGGTAGTCGAGGGTGAAGACGACCGTGTGCTCGCCGTCGGCCCGGACCTCCTTGATCGCGTCCAGTTCGCTCTTGGCGGTGTTGTTGGTCTTGTCGTCGAGCACCGTGCGGTAGGTGTAGACGACGTCCTCGCTGGTCAGCGGCTCGCCGTCGGTGAATTTGACGTCGTCGCGCAGGGTGAAGGTGTAGGTGCGGCCGTCCTCGCTGATCTCGGGGAGGGCCTTGGCCAGCGCGGGCTTCAGGTTCATCTCCGCGTCGCGGGCCAGCAGCCCGTCGAAGATCTTGGAGTTGCCGTCCTTGCCGTAGCCGAGCAGCGGGTTCAGGGTGTCGGGTTCGGTGGAGACCCCGATCACCACGGCGTCGGCGGACCCGCCGCCGTCGGCACCGCCGCTTCCCGGGGCCGAGCAGGCGGCGAGCGCGCAGGCCGTCACTGCGGCGACGGCGGCGCTCCGTGCGCGTCGGGTCGTCATCGAACCTCACACTCCAGTTGACCGATAATCGTTGTTGCATATTAGTTGCAGCAAGGGGCTACCCGGTACCGGCTCCCCCCAGTCCCCGCGCGCTCCCCCGCTCCGGGGCGCGTGCCGCGGGGAGGGCGGGCGCCGTGCGTGCGCCCCCGTGACCGCTTGTCACCGGCCGGGCACGGGCACTACTGTCACCACGCCTTGGTGACGGGAAATCCGGTGCGACACCGGTGCGGCCCTCGCCACTGTGATCGGGAAGTCCTGCTCCTGCCCCCACGGGCAGCCACTGGGTCCTCGGACCCGGGAAGGCGGAGCACGGGCGGTGGTACCCGTCAGCCAGGAGACCGGCCAAGGCGCGTCAACCATCCACGAGGTGCTGGAGAGGGTCTGCTGAGCCATGCACATAGCCGAGGGTTTTCTGCCTCCGGCGCACGCGGTCGCCTGGGGTGCCGTGTCGGCGCCGTTCGTCGTCCACGGAGCCCGGTCGCTCGTCCGTGAAGTCCGGAGCCATCCCGAGAGCACGCTGCTGCTCGGCGCGTCGGGAGCGTTCACCTTCGTCCTGTCCGCGCTGAAACTGCCGTCGGTCACCGGCAGTTGCTCCCACCCCACCGGCACGGGGCTGGGCGCGATCCTGTTCCGGCCGCCGGTCATGGCGGTCCTGGGCACCATCACCCTGCTGTTCCAGGCGCTGCTGCTGGCCCACGGCGGGCTGACCACGCTCGGCGCGAACGTCTTCTCCATGGCCGTCGTCGGACCGTGGGCCGGGTACGGCGTCTACCGGCTGCTGCGCCGCGCGGACGTGCCCCTGATGGGCGCGGTGTTCGCCGCCGCGTTCGTCGCCGACCTGTCGACGTACTGCGTGACCAGCGTGCAGCTGGCGCTGGCCTTCCCCGACCCGGGCAGCGGAGTGCCGGGCGCGCTCGGCACGTTCGGCTCCGTCTTCGCCGTCACGCAGATCCCGCTGGCGGTGAGCGAGGGGCTGCTGACCGTGCTGGTGATGCGGCTGCTGGTGCAGTCCAGCAAGGGCGAACTGACCCGGCTCGGCGTGCTGGTGACGCGGGCCGGACGCGCGACGGCCGACGCGGCCCCCGAGGCGGTGGCCCGGTGAACCGGAACACGCGGATCAACGCGCTGCTGCTGCTGGTGGTCGCCGCGCTCGCGGTGCTGCCCCTGGCGCTCGGGCTCGGGGACCACAAGGAGGAGCCCTTCGCGGGCGCGGACGCCGAGGCGGAGACGGCGATCACCGAGATCGACCCGGACTACGAGCCGTGGTTCTCGCCGCTGTACGAACCGCCGTCCGGAGAGGTCGAGTCGGCGCTGTTCGCCCTCCAGGCGGCGATCGGCGCGGGCGTCCTCGCGTACTACTTCGGGCTGCGGCGGGGCCGGCGGCAGGGCGAGCAGCGGGCGTCGGCGGCCGCGGACCCGGACACCGGCGCCCCCGCC
>NZ_JAAGMD010000765.1 GCF_010548465.1 Streptomyces sp. SID14436
CGGGCCGCGTTGGCGCCCGGCGCGCCGTGCACGCCGCCGCCCGGATGCGCCGACGCGGACGCCAGGTACAGGCCCGGCACGGGGGTCTCCGGGCGGGCGGTGCCGGGCAGCGGGCGGAAGAACAGCTGCTGGTGCATGGCCGCCGTACCACCGTTGATGGCGCCCCCGTGCAGGTTGCGGTCCATGGACTGCAGGGTGGGCGGGGCGAGGATGCGCCGGGCCCGGATGCGGGAGCGGAAGCCGGGCGCGAACCGCTCGACCTGCCGCTCGACGCGGTCGGCCATGACCTCCTGCTCCTTGGCGTCCCAGGACCCGGTCAGCCCCTCCTCGGCCGCGTCGCCGGCGACGTCGTGCGGCACGTGGGTGTACGCCCACGCCGACTCGGTGCCCCGGGGCGAGCGGGACGGATCGGAGGTCGTCATCTGGCCGAACAGGGAGAAGGGCCGGTCGGGTACCTGGCGCATGGCGAGCTGGGCGGCGAAGCGGGTGAGTTCGTCGACCCCGTCGGCGAGGTGCACCGTGCCGGCGCCCACGGCTCCCTCCGCCTGCCAGGGCACCGGGCCGTCGAGCGCCCAGTCCACCTTGAAGGTGGCGAAGTCCCACTGGAAGCGGCGCAGGTCGGACAGCACCTGCGGGGGCAGGTGCTCGGGGGCGACCAGGCCGCCGTACAGGGCGGGCACGGACACGTCGGCGAGGACGGCCCGCCGGGCGGCGACCGTCTCGCCGCCCGCGGTGCGCACCCCGGCCGCCCGGCCGTCGCGGACCAGGATGCGCTCCACCCGCTGCCCGCAGCGCAGGACGCCGCCGCGGGCCTGAAGGCGGCGGGCCAGGGCGCCGGTGAGGGCGCCGGAGCCGCCCACGGGCACCGGGAAGCCGTAGGTCTGGCCGAGCATCGACATCAGCCAGCCGAAGCCACCGCTGCCGGCGGCCTCCGGGGCCAGGTCGGCGTGCAGGGCGTTGCCGGCCAGCAGGAGCCCGCCGCCCTCCCCGCGGAACTCCTCCTCCGCCAGCCGGCGCACGGGCAGCACCAGGGTGCGCGCCATGCGCAGTCCTCCGGCGGCCCGCAGCCGCATCGCGACCCGTGCGGCGGACCGCACCGGCGGGAACGGCGTGAACAGCGCTTCCAGCAGGTCGGGGCGGAGCAGCTGCCAGGTGTCGTGCAGCCGGGTCCAGGCCGCCCCGTCGCCGGGCGCGAACGCCTCCAGGGAGTCGGCCGTGACCTCCACCCGGCGGTCGAGGACGGCGCAGCGGCCGTCGGTCAGCGGGTGGGCGAGGACGTGCGGGGCGTGCTGCCAGCGCAGTCCGTGGTCGTGCAGTCCCAGCCCGGCCAGGACGGGGGACGCGGCGGCGAGCGGGTAGAAGGCGCTGAAGAGGTCGCTGACGAAGTCGGGGTCGACGCCGCGGTCGTGGCGGGCGGCGCCGCCCGGTTCCGGCTGTTCCTCCAGGACCTCGACGCTCCATCCGGCGTCGGCCAGCAGGTTCGCCGCCACGAGCCCGTTGGGTCCGGCGCCGATCACGACGGCATCAGCCACGGGGCTCTCCCCCACCGGTCTGCGGCGCGACGACGTGTCCCATGGGGCGGCGGCGTTCCTCCTCGGCGGCGACCTCCTCGCAGAGGTCGGCCAGCCGGTGCAGCATGGACCGGTGGCGGAGCTGGATCAGCGCCTCCACGCCGGCGTTGTGCACGAAGCCGCCCATCCCGCGCAGCGGATGCTCGTCGACGACGACCAGGCAGTAGTCGCCCCATGGTTTGAGGGCGATGGCGATCCGGGCGGTGCCCAGGGAGCCGGCCTTCGCCTCCAGTTCCAGTTCCTGGCCCGGCTCGCAGCGGCGCACGACCGTGTGGTTGGACAGGGTCACGGGCCCGAGGCGCACCTGGAAGCGGAGGGCCGAGCCGAGCTCCGGCCACCGTCCCCGGACCGGCTCCGTGGAGGAGGTGCCCACCACCCACTCCGCGTAGCGGCTGCCGTCCGAGAGGACCTCCCAGACGGTCCGCGGGCTCGTTCTGATCAGGCGATGACGAACCGCCACTGCGACCTCCCGTGTCCGGCTGCGGTCTTTCGGTCAGCACTGAGTGCCCCGTCTGCGACGCGTCAACCGGGGCCGGACCGGCGGTTCACGCCGGGACGGTGCCCTCCCGGGTGGGGGCGAGCGCCCAGCGGATGCCCGCGGTCACGGCGGTGCCGAGGGGGCGGACGCACAGGCCCTCGGCGGGCGGGATCCGGGGCACCCGCAGCTCGCGGGTGGCCCACACCGGCAGGAGGGAGACGGCGTTGGCGGCGAGGACGCCGTAGGGCAGGCGGGCGACGAGCGGCACGGGCGGGTTGAGCAGCAGGAACCGGGCGGTGGCCCGGGCGTCGGGGGTCGCGTGCAGTTCACCGCGGTACTCGGCCAGGCGTGCGGCCAGTTCGGCGCGTGTCACCGGCGGGTCGGGGACGCCGAGGGCGGTGGCGATGCGGGCCATGTCGGCGACGTAGCCGTCGCAGCCCGCGGCGTCGAGCGGGCGGGCGCCGTACCGCTGGTGGGCGCGCAGGAACGCGTCGACCTCCGCGAGGTGCACCCAGCCCAGCAGCCGCGGGTCGTCGGCGCGGTACGGGCGCCCGTCGGCGGCGGTGCCGCGCACGGTGGCGTGCACCGCCCGGACCCGGTCGACCGCCCGCTGGGCGCTGTCGGCGGTGCCGTAGGTGGTGACGGCGAGGAAGGTGCTGGTGCGCTGGAGCCGCCCCCAGGGGTCGCCGCGGAATCCGGAGTGTCCGGCGACGGCGGCCATGGCGAGGGGGTGCAGCGACTGGTGCAGCAGGGCGGCGAGCCCGCCGATGAACATCGAGGCGTCCCCGTGCACCCGGCGGACCGGGCGGTCGGGCCCGAACCAGCGGGGGCCCGGCGTGCCGTGGATGCGGGCCCGGCTGTCCGGCCCGTCCGGCCCGGCCACCCGCGTGAAGATCGCCCGGCCGATGCGGTCGCGCACGGCCGGACCGCCGTCCGAGAGAAGTCCCATGGTGCCTCCGCCCTGCCGGCCTGCCGCGCCCGGCCGTCCGCCGCCCTACGCTGTCGTCTGCCCGGCTCCGCGCCCGGGTACCCCTCGGCGCGGCGGGCCCTCCGCTCCGGACCGGGCTGTCCCCGGGCCGCATCCCCGCCGCGTCCCTGTCCCCGTGGCTCAGGGCACGTCGCCGCGCCAGTCGAGGACGCGCCCGTCCGGTTCCCTGCGCACGTACACCGCCCGTCCGCCGGGGCCGTAGCGGCCTATCTCGGTGCGCAGGCCGATCCCGTCCGCCAGCTCCGGTCCGGACCGGTCGGTGACGTCCAGCAGCAGTCCGTCCAGCGGTCCGCCCGCCAGCTCCGCGTACACCCTCCCGTCGCGCGGCCCCGGGTCGTCGTGGTCGGCGCCGTAGACCCGTCCGCGCATGAACTCCAGCTCGTCCATGACCGCAGGGTGACAGCTGCCACTGACAACGGGCCCGCGCGGCGGGGCACGCGGGGCGGACCGGGGCGCAGCGGCACGATCGGGCCCGGCGTCCCCGGACGGCGTGCCACGATGGCAGTGTCGATGGCTGCAGGGAAACAGGAGGCGAACCGTGGACTGGCGTGACTTCGCGCGGCAGATGGCCTCCATGGCCAGGAATCTGCTGGCCGAATCCGGTCTCGAACCCACCCTTGAGGAGATCACCGAATCGGCGGTCCGGCTCGTGCCGGGCTGCGACGCCGCCGGGATCCTCGTGCTGGAGGACGGCCGGGCCCGCTCTCTGGCCCCCACCGACCAGGTGGTCGTGGACAGCGACCGCATCCAGGACCGGCTCCGGGAGGGGCCGTGCTTCGACGTGGCCCGCCCCGAACTGGACGAACGGGTCTTCCGCATCCCGGACTTCACCGCCCCGGCCGAGCGCTGGCCCGCGTATGTCCCGGAGGCCCGGGGCCTCGGGCTCGGCAGCATGATGGGGTTCCTGCTGTACACGCGCGAGGAGGAGCTGGGCGCGCTCAACATGTACTCGCGCAAGCCGGGTGTGTTCACCGAGGACAGCGAGACGGCGGGCTGGCTGCTGGCCTCGCACGCGGCGGTGGCCTTCTCCACCGCGCTGACCGGCGCCCAGCTCCGGGAGGCCCTGGCCACCCGGCACATGATCGGTGAGGCGATGGGCATCCTGATGGGCCGCCACCACGTCACCGAGGAACGGGCCTTCGAACTGCTGCGCACCCAGTCCCAGCGCACCAACACCAAGCTGCGGGACGTGGCGCGCCGGGTCTGCGAGACCGGCGCCGCGGAGCCCTGAGCGGGCCGGCGGCAGGCCGGGCGGGAGCTGTCCCGCCCGGCCGCCCCGCCTTCGGAGCGTCCGCCCGGGATCAGGGGGCGCCCGTCCAGTTGTGCGCCACGTCGATCACGACGCGGTCCGGCAGTTGCAGGACCCGGAACGGCAGCCGGGCCCGGACGCCGAGACCGACCTGGGTGTCGCCCTCGAAGCTGCCGGCGAACCGCGCGTCCCGGAAGGTGCGGTACCCGGTGAGGTCCACTCCCGGCAGGGTGCGCCCGGCCTGTGCCGGGTAGGTGGCCCGGCCGGTCGCGGGGTCGTACGCGGGTGCGGTGATCCGGACCTCGAGGACGGCGCCGCCCGCGACGGGGACGGGGCGGTCGGAGCCGTCCTGGTGGAGGCGGTCGACGTAGCGGACGGAGTAGCCCACGTTCCCGGCGCCGGGGACGTCGACGACCATCCGGTCGTAGCAGGCGTGGCGGCCGGTCCTGATGTCCCGTACCGGTGTGGCGGTGGCGGGGGTGCCGGTCTCGGGCAGGCTGCCCCAGCCGGTGGGGCAGGCCGTGGACTGCGGCGTCGCGGCCGTGGTGCCGGCGGCGGCCGGGGCCGCGACGGTGCCCAGTGCGGCGCCGGCGAGCGCGAGCGTCGCGCAGATGGTTGCGCATCGGATTGTTCTGGTTCGAAGCATTTTCGCCCCCTGAGGTGGCCTCTTGCTGATATCGGGTGAGACGGCCGGGTTCACCCGATGGTTGCGCTGTTGCCGGGCGAAACGTGAGGTTCCCGCCACGGGCGGTGACCGGTGGGACGCGCGGGACGGAAACCACCGGTGACCTGGTCCCCGGCACGGGGGACGGGCGCCGTCCCGGGGAAGTTCCGGGCCCGGGAGGGGGTGGCCGGCGAGGATCTGGTGTGCGCATCCACCGCGCCGGAGCGCCCGGCATGACACATCCTGGGGGGAGCGAACGATGTCCCGTGCGTCCGCACCGGGGAGGACGCGAGATGGAAATGCCAGCCGCCGTACCGGACGACGGGCGCTCCGGCGTGCGCGCCGGCGGCTCGGCGGGGCACGGGACGGGGGCCACGGCGGACCGGCTGGAGGACGCGCTCGCGGAGCCGCTGGTCGCGGCGGTCCAGGGGATCGGCGGGTACGGCGGCCTGGTGTACCTGCGCTCCCGCGACCGGCGCTCGCTGGTGCTGTCGGTGGTGACCGGGGTGCCGAGGTCCCTGCTGAACGCCTGGTGGCGCGTGCCGGTGGGCGGGGCGCTGCCGGCGTCCGAGTGCTACCGCACCGGCGAGGTCATGTGGCTGCCGGACGAGCGGGCGACGATGCTCCGCTTCCCGCAGTTCACCGCCGCCCTGCCGTACGCCTTCGCGTCCGCGCACCGGCCGGTGCGGGTCGACGGCGAGACCGTGGGCGTGATGACCGTGCTCCGTTCGGTGCGCGACCCGGTCGGCCCGGACGAGGTGGAGGCGGCGCTGCGCACCGCCGGGCAGGACATGGAGGCCCGGCTCACCCGCTACGCGCGCCGGATCGCGGACACGCACACCGCGGACCCGGACGTCGTGGCGTACGGCATCGAGTACGACGACCAGCCGGTCAGCGTGCGGCTGCCCACCCCGCCGGCCCACACGGTGCAGGTCGGCATGGTCGAGTGGGACCTGGACAGCGACCGGTGGGCGGCGGACGACGAGGCGCTGCTGATCCTCGGTCTCACGCGGGAGGACTTCGGCGGCACCCTGGCCGATGTCGAGGCGCAGGTCTGCCCGGACGACCTGTTCGAGCTGCGGGCGGGGCGGCGGGACGCGCTGACGCACGGCCAGGTGCGCTCCCGGCACTTCAGAGTCATGGAGGATCCGGACGAGGACGGCCGGCTCCGCTACCGGCCCGTCGAGCTGTGGGGCCACGTGGTCCGGGTCGGCGCCGCCGGGAAACTGCTGGTGGGCGCGCTGGTGGACACGGAGGGCGGGGTGACCGCGGCGGAGGCCGCCGAACGCCTGCCCGACGGCCTGTTCTCCCTCGACCAGGACGGCCGGGTCACCTACGCCAACCGGCGCTGCGAGGAACTGCTCGGCTGCGACCGCCAGCAGCTGCTCGGACACCACCCCTGGCAGGTCATCAGCTGGCTGCGCGATCCCGCCTACGAGGACCGCTACCGGGCGGCGATGCTGTCGCAGGAGCCGGTGACGTACCTGGTGCACGATCCGCACGGCACCTGGCTGGGGTTCGTCCTGTATCCCGGGGTGCACGGGCTGACCGGCCGGGTGTTCCGCACCACCGCGCCGGTGAGCACCCGGCCCACCACCCCCGGCCGGGCCGGGGCGCTGATCGGCCCGGCGGCCGCCGGGCCGCCGGAACCGGTCGTGGCGGCGCGCGCGGGCGTGCTGTACCACGTCGTGCAGATGGCGAGCGTGCTCACGGAGGCGGTGACCGTGAAGGACGTGTGCCGGGCCGTCGCCGAGCAGTTGCTACCGGCGTTCGGGGCGCAGGAGATCGCCCTGTACACGGTCCGTGACGGTCGGATGCACCTGCTGTGGGAGTCCGGCTACCCGGAGGGCTTCCTCGACCCGTTCGAGGGCGTCCCCCTGGACGCGCAACTGCCCGGAGTGCACGCGCTCACCACGCGGTTCCCCCTGTTCTTCGAGTCGCCGGACGCGCTGAGCAAGGCGTACCCGGGGATCGCCCTGGACCGCATGCACTCCTGGTCGTTCCTGCCGCTGATCGCGTCCGGTCACGCGGTGGGGTCGTGCATCCTCGGCTGGGCGGCGCCGCACCGGTTCACCCCCGACGAGCGTTCCGCGCTGACCGCGCTGAGCGGGCTGTCCGCCCAGGCGCTGGAGCGGGCCCGGCTCTACGACGCGGAGTCGGCCGTCGCGCGCGGGCTGCAGGAGGGGCTGCTGCCGCACCGGCTGCCCGCCATCGAGGGGCTGGTGACCACCGGCCGCTACCTGCCCGGCACCCAGGGCATGGCCATCGGCGGCGACTGGTACGACGTGATCAAGACGGGGCGGGGCGTCGCGCTGGTCATCGGCGACGTCGAGGGACACAGCGTGGGGGCGGCGGCCGTGATGGGGCAGCTGCGCAGCGCCGTGCACGCCTTCGCCACCAGCGGGCGGCCGCCCCAGGAGGTCATCACCCACACCAACCGGCTGCTCGCCGAGCTGGAGGCGGACGCCTTCGCCACCTGCTGCTACATCGAACTGGACCCGCGCAGCGGCCGGGCTCTCGCCGTGCGGGCCGGTCATCCCCCGCCGCTGCTGAGGCACCCCGACGGCCGGACCGAGACCCTGGACCTGCTGGGCGGGGTGATGCTGGGCGTGGAGCCGGACGCCCTGTACCCGGTCACCGCGCTGACCCTGACGCCCGGCAGCGTCCTCGCCCTGTACACCGACGGCCTGGTCGAACAGCCCGGCAGCGACATCGAGACGGGCATCCAGGCGGCACGTGCCTGCCTCGCCCGGACCCGGACCGACTCGGTGGAGCACCTGGCGGACCAGCTGATCAAGGCGGCCCGCAGGGCCGAGGACCGGCCGGACGACGTGGCCCTGCTGCTCACCGCGTACAACTGGGAGGACCGGGAGCAGCCGGGGCCGGGTACCGATTAGCGGCGCTCGCGCAGGAGCGCGCAGACGAAGTCCTCCTGGATCGCCCGCAGCCGCGCCAGCCGGTCCGGGGCGAGGGTCTCGTTGATCTGCGTGGTGACGGAGAACGTCAGGGACCGGCGGCCGTCCGGTGTCGCCGCGACGAGCTGGGTGTAGCCGGGGAAGTTGCCGGTGTGTCCGAGGACGGCCCCGCACCGGGTCGCGTGGCGGAAGATGCCCAGGCCGGCCGTGTTGCGGCCGGGGCCCGCGGGCTCGGAGGCGCCCTCCCGCCAGCGCCGCTGCTCGCGGGTGACGGCCCGGCCGAACAGTGCGCCGCCCGTGTAGCCGCGGACGAACCGCGTCATGTCGGCCGGCGTGGAGACGATGCCGCCGGACGCCCAGACGGCGGAGGCGCTCAGGACCTCGCTGACGTCCTCGGGCGGGGGCGGGGTGACGTCGTAGCCGTGCAGGTAGGGGTCGGGCAGCCGGTATCCCTGGGGGAGGCTGGTGTGCCGCAGACCGAGCGGCCGGTACACGAGGTCGCGCAGCAGGCGCTCGTAGCGGGTGCCGGTGGCCGCCTCGGCCATGAGGGCGGCGGCGATGTTGTCGGAGTTGGAGTACCGGTACCGGCTGCCGGGGCGGAACCGGAGGGGTTCACCGGCGACGAAGTCGAGCAGCCGCCGGGAGTCGAAGCGGTGGCGGGGATCGGCGGTGAGGATCTCCAGGAACTCGGGGGCCTCGGAGTAGTCGGGCAGCCCGCTGGTGTGGTTCAGCAGCTGCCGCAGCGTCACGTAGCCCCAGGCGGCGGGCAGCCGCGGCAGCCGGTCGCGCAGCCGGTCGTCGAGACCGAGCGCGCCGCGGTCGACGAGGGCGAGCACCACCGCCGCGTTGAACGCCTTGGCCGTGCTGGCGATGCGCATGTGGTCGTCGACGCGCGGAGCGCGACGGGTCTCCAGGTCGGCGACCCCGGCCCGCACCACGCGGCTGTCGCCGTCGCGCCGGAGCACGGCGATCACGCCGGGCGGACCTCCGGGGCTGTGCACGAACTCCTCGATCTGCTGCCTGAGGCGTCTGCCGTCGTGCGGTTCGGCCGGGGCGGCGGCGCCGGCCGCCCCCGGGCACAGGGCGGCGACGCAGACCGCGAGGACGGCCGGTACCCGCAGCCGGGAACGGGACCGCGCGCGGGCGGCGCGGGACGGCAGGGGGCGCACTGGCATGGGGACTCCCGGGGGGTGAGCGGAACGGCAGGCACAGCCTCACCGCCGGTCCGCGCCGCGGCTCGCCGTACTGCGGCATCCGGAGCAAGGGCGCACCCCCGGGAGCCCGCGCCGGACGGGTGGGCGCCGCCCCGCACGAGATGCCGGGACGATTCCGCCCGCTTGTAATGAGGAGAGGGGCCGAGAACGGCTCGGCCGGTCGGAGGGGCCGCACATGGCTTCCAGACGGGACGACGGGGGCGGGGCCGGGGGGCGGGCGAAGGCGGGGGTGCTGCGGCGGCTGGGCGAGTGGTGTGCCCGGCACTTCGTGGTGGTGATCGTGGGCTGGCTGGTGGCCCTGGTGGCGCTCCAGGTCGTCAGCCGCGTGGTCGGCGGGACCTACTCCGACAACTTCACGCTGCCGGACGCCCAGTCGCAGAAGGGCATCGAGGTCCTCCAGCAGCACGATCCGCAGGCCGGCGGCTACAGCACTCAGATCGTGCTGCACGACGATCAGCAGCAGCTGACCGCCCTCGGCTCGCAGATGTCCGGCACGGTCGGCGCGCTGGAGAAGCTGCCGCACGTGCTGTCGGCGCAGAACCCGCTGTCCTCCGCCGGGTCGTCCGACCAGCAACAGCAACAGCAACAGCAACAGCAACCGAATGTGGGCCCGCTGTCGACCGACGGGAAGACCGGCTACATCACGGTCCGCTTCGACGTGCAGCCCTCCACGCTCGGGGACGACTACCTCGACGGCGTGGACGACGCGGTCGCACCGCTGCGGCAGGCCGGCGCCGAGGTCGAGTACGGCGGTACGCTCGGCGAGCTGGCCCGGCCCGCGCCCGACGACCGGGTGAGCGAGCTGATCGGCTTCGGCGTCGCGATCGTCGTGCTGCTGGTGGGCTTCGGCAGCGTGATCGCCGCCGGCCTCCCCCTGCTGACGGCGCTCGTCAGCGTGGTGGGCGGTCTGGCGATCCTCGGTCTGCTGGCCGCGGCCTTCACCTTCGCCACCGTCTCCCCCACCCTGGCCACCATGATCGGCCTCGGCGTCGGCATCGACTACGCGCTGTTCCTGATCACCCGGCACCGGCAGAACCTCATGGACGGCATGGATCCGGAGCGGGCCGCCGGGCAGGCCAACGCCACCAGCGGCCGGGCGGTCCTGGTCTCCGGCTGCACCGTCATCGTCGCCCTGGCCGGCCTGTCCGCGTCCGGTGTCTCGTTCATCGCCAAACTGGGACTGGCCGCCGCCGTGACCGTGGTGTCCGCCGTCGCCGGGGCGCTGACCCTGGTGCCCGCGCTGCTGGGGGTGATCGGCCGGCGCATCGACCGCTACCACGTGCGGAAGCCGGTCGCCGAGACCGACGCCGAGCCGGGGGCCGAGGCCCACGGCACCTGGCACCGGTACGCGCAGCGGGTGGCGCGCAGACCGTGGCAGTTCCTGGCAGCGGGCGTGGTCACCATCGCCGTCCTGGCGATCCCGGTGTTCTCCATGCAGCTCGGCCACATCGGCGACGGGGCGGATCCGACGTCCGACACCGACCGGCGCGCCTACGACCTCATGACCGACGCGTTCGGCCCCGGGTCCAACGGTCCCCTCACCGTCGTCATCGACCAGACCTCCGTGCCCGCCTCCGACCGGTCGGACCTCGCCTCCCAGGCCCAGAAGACCCTGGACGGGGTCGCCGACGCGGCCGCCGTCACCCCGCTCACCCCCACCCAGGACGGGGACGTGCTGGTCGGCACGGTGTACTCCACCGAGTCGCCGCAGAGCGCCACCACCACCGACCTCGCCAACCGGCTGGTCGACGACACGCTGCCGCAGGCCGTCCGGGGCACGGACGCCTCCACCTACGTCACCGGCACCACCGCCGCCCAGGTCGACTTCCGCGACGTCGTCGCGGAGCGGCTGCCGCTGATCATCGGCGTCGTGGTCGCCCTGGCGTTCCTGATCATCCTGGCGGTCTTCCGCGGCCTGCTCGTCGCCGTCAAGGCGGCCGTCCTCAACGTCCTGTCCATCACCGCGTCCTACGGCGTCGTGGTGGCCGTGTTCCAGTGGGGCTGGGGCGGGCCCGCGCTCGGGGTGTCCGGCACGGTGCCGATCGAGAGCTATGTGCCGATGATGATGTTCGCGATCATCTTCGGCCTCAGCATGGACTACGAGATCTTCCTGCTGTCCCGGGTCCACGAGGCGTGGAGACGCACCGGCGACGCCAAGGCGTCCGTCGCGCACGCCCTGGAGATCACCGCCCGGGTCATCACCTGCGCGGCACTGATCATGGTGAGTGTGTTCGCGGCGTTCATCGTCAGCGACAACATCGTGGTCAAGATGCTCGGTCTGGGCCTCGCCGTGAGTGTGCTCATCGACGCGACCGTGGTGCGGCTGCTGCTCGTGCCGGCCGTCATGACCCTGCTGGGCCGGCACGCCTGGTGGACGCCGCGGTGGCTCGACCGGATCATGCCGCACATCGACGCGGAGGGCGGCGGCGCGGTGGCGCAGCCTCCCGCGCGCACACCGTCGTAACGGCCGTCGGGCGTCGGCGGGCCCGCAGGCGCGCCCCGGACGGGACTCCGGCGCAACGCGAGGCGGCAGGGCCCGAGGGCCCTGCCGCCGTGCACGTGCCGTGGAGGATCAGGCGCTGCGCCGGACACTCCGCAGGACGAAGAAGCCGAAGATCACCAGCACTCCGCCGACCGCGGCCGGCCAGAGCTGCGCGCCGGTCTCGGCGAGGCTGCCGCCCTGGGCCTGCGCCCCGGTCGTCTTCTCCAGCTCCGGAAGGGTGCCGGGCACCTGGGACGCCTGGGCGGCCTGGCCCCCGTCCTTGCCGTCCTTGCCGTCGTCGCCGCCGGCGCCCGCGTCCTGGCCGTCGTCCGCGGGGGACGACGCCTTCACGTTGGGCTGAGCGGGCTTCTCGGCGCCCTTGTCGTCCGCCGGCTCCTGGGTGGCCGGGGCCTTCGACGGCTCCTGGCCGCCGTCGCCCTTGTCGCCGCCCTGCTTGCCGTCGTCCTGCTTGCCGTCGTCCTGCTTGCCGTCGTCACCCTTGCCCTGGTCGCCACCGTTGTTCTGGTCGCCGCCCTGGTTCGGGTCCTCGGGCTCGGCCGTGGGCTGCTCCGGCTTGTCTCCGCCGTTGTTGCCGCCGTTGCCGTTGCCGTCGTCGCCGCCGCCGTTGTCGCCGCCGTTGCCGCCGTCACCACCGGCGCCGCAGGTGCGGCCCTCGTTGATGCAGGCGACGACCTCGTTCATCAGGTCCTCGTCGAAGACGTTGATGAAGTCGCCGTGGTCCGTGATCGGCTTGTGCAGCTGCTCCGGGAAGGAGTCCACCGCGAACAGCGGGACCGTCTTGCCGCCGTCGTCCAGGCTCGGCGCGTCGACGTCGTAGACGATGCGCTGCACCAGCTGCGGCACGGGCTTGAAGCCGGACGGGCAGTTGCCCTGCTCGTCCACGAACGCCATGTGCGTGCGGTGGTTGGCGCTGTCGGTGTTGCGGCCGTCCCAGCAGCTCTGGAAGTCGAAGGTGCGCACCACGTCACTGCCCTCGGGGCACAGCGGGTACTTGTCCGTCAGCTGCCGGTCCTCGAAGCCCGTGCAGCTCCAGGAGGCGTTGGCGTTGGCGGGGCCGTTGACGAACGACTTGGCGTCACCGGTGATGATGCGCAGGAACCGCGGCATCGCGGTGACCTCGCCCTGCGGGTTGCCCTCGAAGGTCAGCGTGACCTCCTTGGGCGTGACGATCTCACCGACGTTGCCCTCGATGCCGCCGCCCGGGCTGTTCGCGTCGCGCTCCTCGACGCCGTTCTGCAGACGCAGCACCGGCCAGTAGTACGACGACTTGTCGCCCTGGTCCGCGCAGCTGGTCTCGGCGCCGGCCAGGTCGTCGTCGCTGGAGAAGGCGTTGGTGGCCTGGTTGCCGATGTAGTCGTGGAAGTGGTGGGCGCCGTTGGCGACACCCGGTGCCGCGATCACGTTGTCCGAGTTGAACAGCCCGTTCTCGTTGACGCCGCACTCGCTGACGAAGGTGCCGCGGGAGGCGTTCTGCGACGGCTCGGGCGCCGAGACGTTCGGCTGGACGCTCTTGATGTCGACGTAGTCGCCGGCCACCGGGCCGTTGCCGGCCTGGCCGCCGTTTCCGCCCTGGCCCTCCTGGCCCTGCTCGGCGCCCTGCTGGTCCTGGCCGCCGTCCGCGTCGCCGGCCTGACCACCCTGGTCGCCGTTGTCGCCGCCGTCCTGGCCGGCCTCCTGCTCCGCCGGGGCGTTGCCCGACTCGCGCACCTGGCAGGCGGCGAGTTCGTCGAGGCCCTCGGGGCGGTCGCCCACGCGGTCGATGGCGGTGGCGATGCGGGCGAGGGTCGCGGACCGCTTCTCCGTGAGCGGGCCGGCGATCGCGTTCTGCGCGAAGGCCGGATCCTGCCGCAGGGCGTCGGCGGACTCCCCGATCCGCTTGTAGGCGTCGGCGATCTGCGCGTCCAGGGCGGCGAGTTCCTTGTCCACCTCCGCCCGCGCCTCGTCGGGGACCGAGGTCAGTTCGGTGGCCACGTCGGGGCAGTCGATCGTGGCGCCCGAGAACACCTGCGCGGTGTCGCCGCCGTCTTCCGTCGCGGAGGCGTAGACGTTGGCCGCCATCATCCCGCCTCCGCCCAGCATCAGGGCGAAGGCGGCGAGCGTCGCGCGCTGTTTCGGGCGTCTGCGTGTGTTGCGTGCCAAGGCAGTACTCCTACGGCTTTGTAGCGGGGGGTCGGCATGGAATTCCCACGCCCCATACGCAGGCGGACCGCCGGGTGTTCAAAGGCCGCACGAAATCTTCGCCGCATCCGACGCCCCGGCCGCCCCCGTGGCCCCGCGTTCCCCTCCCGACTCCCCTGCGGCGCACGGGAGTCGGCGCAGGTCGGGGCGGGGGCGGCGGGGCGCGGAGTGCGGGGCGGCGGGGGGCGCGGCCGGGCGGGGGAAGAATCAGAGGCGGTCGGCGTCCGCGGTCGTCCGGCCGAGGCAGGCGACCGTCGGGTCGAGCGAGGTGACGATCTCGTGGAAGCCCACCCGGTCGTAGAAGGCCCGGGCGGGCTTGTTGGCGGTCGACATCACGAGGTGAACGGCCGGAACCCCGGCGGCCCGCAGGGCGTTGAGGAAGGTCCGCATCAACTCCCGTCCGTGGCCCCGCCCCTGCCACTCGGGCAGCAGGTCGATGTGGAGATGGGCGGGGTACGGGGCGAGTTCGGGCAGGACCATCCGCTCGGGGCGGTGCAGCAGCCGGGCCATCGCCTCGTCCGGTGTGGCGGGCTCCCCGGCCGGTTCGGGGTAGCGGTCGGCCACCCGGGGGAGCCACTCGCTGCGGAAGGCGGCGGCGAAGCGGGGGGTGTCGGCGGTGCCGAGGATGTACCCGACCGCGCGCCCCCGCCCGTCGTCCAGCACGAACGCGAGACCCGGTTCGAGGTGGACGTAGGGGGCGGCGAAGATGTCCGGGAGGATGCCGGGATCCCGGTAGTGCGGGCGGCTGTCGAGGCCGTTGTGCGCGGTGCGGATGCAGATGTCGTCCAGGGCGGGGCGGTCGGCGGACTCGTACCGGCGGATCACGGGATGCGACGTCATGACCTCGATCCTGCCCGGATGGGAGCGCTCCCACAACTGTCTTTCCCCTGCCGGCCCGCATTCTGGCTTAGCGCCGGGTTCGGTGGTTACCCGGTGCGCATGAAACTGCATCTTCCGGGGCGGAACACCCGGCACGAGGGCGAGGCCGCGGACGGCGACGTCCGCCCGGGTTCCGGTACGGAGCCCGCGGCGGGTCCCCGACCGGGCCCGGACGACAACGCGCGGCAGGCGGCCGGCTCCCGGCCCGGCCCCGACGAGGACGTGGAACGGGCGGCGCCGGACAGCCCCACGGGGCTGCCGAAGCAGTCCTGGGGAGCGGCGCTCAAGGGCAGCCTGCGCGAGTTCAAGAAGGACGAGCTCACCGACCGGGCCGCCGCGCTCACCTACTACGGGGTGCTGGCGCTGTTCCCGGCCCTGCTGGTGCTGGTGTCGCTGCTGGGCCTGGCCGGGCAGTCCACGACGGACAAGGTGCTCGAGAACGTCCAGGACCTGGCCCCGGGCCCGGCCCGCGACATCATCACCCGGGCCGTGGAGCAATTGCAGGGCAACGCGGGCACCGGGTCGATCGTGGCGATCCTGGGCCTGGTGCTGGCCGTGTGGTCGGCGTCCGGCTACGTGGCCGCGTTCATCCGCGCGGCGAACGCCGTCTACGACGTGCCGGAGGGCCGGCCGGTCTGGAAGGTGCTGCCGGTACGGCTCGGGGTGACGGTCGTGCTGATGGTGCTGGCGGTGGCCAGCGCGCTGATCGTGGTCTTCACCGGTGGTCTGGCGCGCCGGGCCGGCGACTTCCTCGGGCTGGGGGACACGGCGATCACGGTGTGGTCGATCGCCAAGTGGCCGGTGCTGGTGGTGCTGGTGGTCTTCATGATCGCGCTGCTGTACTGGGCCACCCCGAACGCCAAGGTCAAGGGCTTCCGCTGGATCACGCCGGGCAGCTTCCTGGCCCTGGTGATCTGGCTGGTGGCCTCCGCCGGCTTCGCCTTCTACGTGGCCAACTTCGGCTCGTACAACAAGACCTACGGCACCATGGCCGGTGTCATCGTGTTCCTGATCTGGCTGTGGATCACCAACCTGGCGATCCTGCTGGGGCTGGAGTTCGACGCGGAGATCGCGCGGCAGCGGGCCATCGCGGGCGGCCATCCGCCCGGGGAGGAGCCGTACACCGAGCCGCGCGACACGCGCGCCTGGGACGAGGAGGACCGCCGGCGCGTGGACGGCCCCTGACGCCCCGGCGGGGTCAGTCCGTGAGGCCGGCGGCGAGCGTGGCGCCCAGTTCCCAGCAGCGCTCGGTGTCGGCCTTGCCGGGGGCGCCCGTCACGGTCACCGGGTCGGCGGCGCGGCGCCAGCCCAGGCCCGTGGTGACGGTGTCGAGGGCGCGCAGCGCCCCGGTGACGTCGCTGCCGCCGTGCACGAAGGCGCCGAACGGCCTGCCCCGGGTGCTGTCCAGGCAGGGGTAGTAGATCTGGTCGAAGAAGTGCTTGAGGGCCCCGGACATGTAGCCGAGGTTGGCGGGGGTGCCGAGGAGGTAGCCGTCGGCCTCCAGGACGTCGGTGGCGGTCGCGGACAGCGCCGCCCGCCGCACCACCCGGACCCCCTCGATCTCGGGCGCCGTCGCCCCGGACAGGACGGCCTCGAACATGGCCTGGCAGTTCGGCGAGGGCGTGTGATGGACGATCAGCAGAGTGGGCACGCCCCGACCCTGCCGTGCCCCGGCCGGGCTCCGCAAGCCGGGCGGGGGCGCGCCGGGCGGCGGGGTGCCGGTTGTCACGGCCGGTGACGGGTGGCAGCATGCCCGGCATCGGTATGCGGAGACGGGGTGCGTGTTGGTCGACGAGGGTCCCAGGTCATCGGCGGCAGCGGTGTTCGACGCGCTGGGCGGCGAGTACGAGAAGGCGTTCGCCGGTTCGCCGGCGCACCGGGCGTCGCTGGATTGGCTGCTGGAGCGGCTGCCCGAGGGCAGCCGGGTGCTGGACGCGGGCAGCGGCACGGGACGGCCGACGGCCGCCGTGCTGGCGGGGGCGGGCCACCGGGTGCTGGGGGTGGACGTCTCCCCGGTGATGACGGAGCTGGCGTCGCGGCGGGTTCCCGAGGCGGAGTTCCGCTGCGCCGACGTCGCGTCGATGCCGCTGGAGGAGGAGTCCTTCGACGCGGTCTGCGTGTACTTCTCGCTGCTGCTGATGTCGCGGGCCGAACAGGCCGCGGTGGTCCGCCGGCTGACCCGGGCGCTGCGGCCGGGCGGGCTGCTGGTGCTGGCCACCGTGCCGCTGGACGTGGAGGACTTCGAGGGCGTCTTCATGGGGCAGCGGGTGCGGCTCACCAGCTTCGCCGCGCAGGACGTGGTCGCCCTGGTGCGCGAGGCGGGTCTGACGGTGCTGTCGGAGCAGAGCGTGATGTTCCGGCCGACGCATCAGGACGCCGCCCCGGAGCCCCACCTGTTCCTGCACTGCCGGCGCGGTCCCGGACCGTCCTCGGACTGACCGGGTGCGGGAGCCCCGCGTCCGGTGCGGCGGTCCGCGGGGGTGTGCCTACGCCTGCTGTCCGGGTTCGTTCTGCGAGGAGGCCCGGAGGTCGGCGAGCAGTTCGGCCTGGCCGGCGAGCACCCCGGACAGGATGGTGCGGGCCACCCGGAGCAGCTCGGCGATGTGCGGGCTCGTCAGCGAGTAGTACACGGTGGAGCCCTCCTTGCGGGCCACGACCAGGTTCGCCCGCCGCAGCACCGCCAGCTGCTGGGAGAGGTGCGCGGGCTCAATGCGCACCTCGGGCAGCATCTCCGCGACCGCGTGCTCGCGCTCACTGAGCAGTTCCAGCACCCTGATGCGGGCCGGATGGCCCAGGGTCTTGAAGAACTCGGCCTTCAGCTGGTACAGCGGCGTGGTCATCGTGCCGTTCCCTTTCCGGCGCGGCGGCACGGCCCCGACGGCCGGCCCCGAGTCCCTCGCCTCATCTGTCCGCCCGTTCCCGGCCCCGACGGTGTCCGACACTAGCAACTCCCTGCCTGCGCGCCGTCGCGCGGTCCCGGGTCCCGCCCGTCACAGGGGGAGGGTGATCCAGATGCTCTTGCCCCGGCCGTCGGAGTCGCCCCGTACGACGGCGGTGCCGCCGAGGCCGTGGGTGAGTTCGGTGACGGTGGCGAGGCCGCCCGTGCCGCGGCCCGGTGCCGGGGCGAGCAGGCTCGGCCGGTGGGGGTGGCGGTCGTGCACGGCGAGGACGAGGCAGTCCGGGCCCGCCGCGTAGACCACGGTGGTCTGCGGGGACACCGCGGCGGCGTGCCGGACGCTGTTGGTGACCAGTTCGCCGAGGATGAGCAGCGCGGGACCGACGGCCGGGTGGTGCCGGTCGATCCCCCATTCCGCCAGCGCCCGTTCGGCGGTCTCGCGGGCGACCCGGACGGCGGCCGGCTCCGTCGGGAGGGTCAGCACGTGCCGGTGCGGGAGGGCGGCCGGGGTGAGGGTCGTCGTCATGGTGTCTCCCGTGCGGCCGCGTGCGTCGCGGCGGAGGTGGGCGCCGGCCGTCCGGGCGGCGGGGTGACCGGTGCGGGGCCGGCGCCGCCGTCCGGCGGGAACACGCCGGTGCGGTGCAGGAGGTCGCGGGCCGCGCGGATCGCCTCGGGGGTGGTGGCGTACTCCCCGTCCC
The DNA here is from genome assembly GCF_010548465.1 of Streptomyces sp. SID14436. GTDB lineage: Bacteria > Actinomycetota > Actinomycetes > Streptomycetales > Streptomycetaceae > Streptomyces. Next base: position 18,234 of record NZ_JAAGMD010000765.1, read on the forward strand.
CGTCCCGCAGCAGGTCCAGGACACCCACGGAGTCGAGGACCTGGCGGTGTTCGGCGCGGATCCCGGAGACCATGACGACGATGCCGCGCCGTGCCAGCTTCTCCATGGCGTCCTTCAGGACCAGGGCGCCGGTGGCGTCGACGACGCTCACGTGGGACATGCGCAGGATGACCACCCGCACGTCGGCGAGTTCGGTCAGCTCCAGCAGGAAGCGGTGGGCGGCGGCGAAGAACAGCGGGCCGTCGACGCGGTAGGCGACGATGTGCTCGGTGAGCAGTGCGTGCTCCGCGTCGCTGTGGTCGCGCTGCCGGTCGAGGGGCAGCGGGGCGAGCCGGGCCTGGCGGGCGACCGCGCTCAGGGCGAGGACGGCGGCGACGGCCAGTCCGATGATGACCGCGAGCACGAGGTCGAGCACGAGCGTCGCGACGGCGGTCAGGACGAGGATCAGCGCGTCGGAGCGGGTGGCGCGGGCCATCGCGCGCAGCGAACCGACCTCGACCATGCGGACGGCGGTGGCCAGCAGCACGCCGGCCAGGGCGGCGAGCGGGATCCGCGAGACCAGCGGGGCGGCGGCGAAGACGATCACGGCGAGGACGGCCGCGTGCGCCAGGGACGCCAGCCGGGAGGTGGCGCCGGTCCGCACGTTGACGGCGGTGCGGGCGATGGCGCCGGTCGCGGGGACGCCGCCGAACAGCGGGGAGGCGATGTTGGCGATGCCCTGGCCGAAGAGTTCGCGGTCCGGGTCGTGCCGCTGACCGACGGTCATGCCGTCGGCGACGGACGCGGACAGCAGTGACTCCAGGGCGGCCAGCGCCGCCACGGCCACGGCGGGGGCGACCAGGCTGCTGAGGGCGGCGGTGTCGACGAAGCCCAGCGAGGGGGCGGGCAGGCCGGACGGCAGGTCCCCGATGGGGCGTACGCCGAGGCCGGCGGCCTCGCTCAGCAGGGTGGCGCCGATCACCGCGAGGATGGAGAAGGGCACGGTCGGCTTCCAGCGCGCGCCGAGCAGCATGACCGCCGCCACGGCGACGGCGAGGGCCGGCGCGGCCCAGTCCGGGCGGCGCGCGAAGTCCTGCAGGGCCAGCCAGGCGACCTCCAGGACCCGCTCGGCGTCCGGCGGAGACACCCCGAGGGCGTTGGGTATCTGCTGGAGCCCGATCACGCAGGCGATGCCGAGGGTGAAGCCCTCCACGACGGGTGCGGGCACGTAGCGCATGCTGCCCCCGGCGCGCAGCAGGGCGAGGACGACCAGCATCAGTCCGGCCATCAGGCCGACGGTGAGCACTCCGGAGGGGCCGTGGTCGGCGACGATGGGCACCAGCACCACCGTCATCGCCCCGGTGGGCCCGGACACCTGGAGGTTGGAACCGCCGAACACGGCGGCGAGCGCGCCGGCGATCACGGCGGTGGCCAGCCCGGCCTCGGCGCCCAGTCCGGAGGACACGCCGAAGCCGAGCGCGAGCGGCAGGGCGACGACGGCGACGGTCAGACCGGCCAGCAGGTCACGGCGCGGACGGCGCCGCATCTGGCGCAGATCGGTGCGGTCGGGCAGCAGCGCGGTGAACCGGGACAGGACTCCGGCCCGCGCCATAGGTACGGACACGACTCCTCGTTCTCCCGGTGGCTGCGGTTCCCGCGGTCCGGGCCGCGCACGGCGGCGGGCGGGCCGCCTCGGCCCGCCCGGAACTCACGGGATAACGACTTACAGCATGTATGCAATTGCTAAATTTTGCAACTGCGCAGGTCAGCGCGGTGCGATCCCGCACGCAGGGACCGCACCGGGGCGCCGTTGCCGTCCGTCAGCCCGTCATCCGCTTCCGCCAGGCCGGTTCGACCAGCCGCCACTCGGTCTCCCACTCCGCCGCGCGCCGCCGCAGCAGCCGGGTCCTGAGCACCCACCCGGCGAGCAGCGCCATTCCGCCGGCGGTGGCCGCGACCGTGGCCCCGGCCATCAGGGTCTGGAAGCGTGCCTCGGCGCCGCCGGGCGGCTCGGAGACGAGCCGTCCCTCCCGGTCGGTCCACACCGTGACCGCGCTGCCCGCCCCGGCGTCCGCGTCGGCCCGGGCCCGGCCGGTGCGCTCGGTGCCGTCCGGCGCCGTCCAGCGCACC
>NZ_JAAGMD010000790.1 GCF_010548465.1 Streptomyces sp. SID14436
TCGGCCTCGGCCCCTGGTGCGGGTCCGGCCTCCGCGGGCCCGGCCTCCGCCCGGTCCGCCAGGGAGCGCAGGGCCGCCACCCACCGGTCGGCGAGCGCGTCGGCGTCGGCGGGCGCCTCGCGGTCGCCCGCGAAGGTGAGGACGAGCGCGTCCTCCGCCCCGCGCAGCACGTCGACCCGGACCGGGAACTCGGTCTGCGCGACGGAGTAGCTGCGGTGGGCCAGCGGATGGTCCGGTGCCGTGGCCTCGGACACGGCACCGAGCGAGGCGTCCACCGGGTAGTTGTCGAAGACCAGCACCGATTCCAGCGGGCGCCCGCCGGTCATCACGGCCAGTTCGACCCCGCCGAACTCCTCCGCCTCCAGGCGCTGCAGGTGCAGCCGGCGCACGGCGTCCGTCACCGGCTCGTCCGGTGCGAACCGGAACCGGACGGGCAGCGTGGTGATGAACGGGCCGACCGCGGCCTCCGCCTCGGCGGTCACCGGCCGGCCGTTGGAGGTGACGCCGAAGACGACGTCCTCGCTGCCGGTGCGGTCCGCGAGGACCCGCGCCCACGCGAGCTGCGCGAAGGTCGCGTACGTGGTCCCGGCCCGCTGGGCCGCCACGTCCAGGCGGGCGGTGAGGCGCGGGTCGAGCGCGCGCTGGACCTGCACCGGGCGGCCCTGCGTCCGCTCCGGCTCCCCCGCCCACGGGCCGGGGCTGCCGTCGAGGGCGCGGGCCCAGTAGGCGGCGGCCGCGTCCCGGTCCAGGCCCTCCACCCAGGCGACGTGCTCGGCGAACGGCCGGGCCGGATCGGCGTCCGGCCGGCCGCCCGACGCGAACGCCTGGTAGGCGAGGAGGAGTTCCTGGCGCAGCCGCATGCAGGACCAGCCGTCGAGCAGGCTGTAGTGGTGGTGCTGGACGACCAGTTGCAGCTCGTCCGTCAGCCGGTACCGCAGGATCCGCACCAATGGGGGGCGGCCGAGGTCGAAGCCGGCCAGCCGCCGCTCCTCCAGCTCGGACAGCAGCCGCTCCTCCTGCGCCGCGGGGTCGAGGCCGCGCAGGTCGTACTCCTCGAACCACGGCTCGACGTGCTCGGCGACCCGCTGCACCGGGCTGTCCGTGTCGAGCCCCTCGTAGTAGGTGCGCAGCACGTCGTGCCGGGCGAACAGCCACTCCCAGGCGGCGCGGAAGGCCGTCTCGTCCAGCTCGCCCGGCAGCGGGAAGCCGGACTGGATGACGTAGAGGCCGGGGAACGGCCGCTCGCGGGCGGTGGTGAGCATGTGACGCTGGATCGGCGCCAGGCCGTACCGGTCGCGCGGTGCGCCCGTGGCCGGCGGCCCGTCCGTCCCGGCCGGGGCGCCCGCCGGGGTTCCTGGTGCGGGGCCGGACGCGTCGACGGCGCGGGCCAGTTCCTCGATCGTCTGGTGCTGGAACACCATGCGGGGCGTGACCGGCAGGCCCGCGGCCTGTGCCCGGGTGACCATGCGGATGCAGGTCACCGAGTCGCCGCCGAGGGCGAAGAAGCCGTCCGTGGCGCGCAGGTCGGTCAGCTGGAGCAGTTCCTGCCAGACCCCGGCCAGCAGCAGCTCGGTCGGGGTCGCGGGGGCGCGGCCGGCGGAGCGGGCGGCGGTGCCGCCGGTCAGCGTGCCGGGGGCGGGGAGGCGGCCGCGGTCGACCTTGCCGTTGGGGGACAGCGGCAGCCGCTCCAGTGCGACGAGGACGGACGGCACCATGTAGCCGGGCAGCCGGGTCGCCAGGTGCTCGCGCACGGCGGCCGGGTCGACCGGGTCCGCGCCCTCCTCGGGGACGACGTAGCCGACGAGGCGGCGCTGCCCGTCCACGGTGACGGCGGCGGCGACGGCCTGGGCGATGCCGGGCCGGTCCCGCAGGGCGGCCTCCACCTCCCCCAGCTCGATGCGGTGCCCGGCGATCTTCACCTGGAAGTCGACGCGGCCCAGCAGTTCGAGGCTGCCGTCGGGCCGGTAGCGGGCCAGGTCGCCGGTGCGGTACATGCGGTCGCCGGGGACGCCGCTGAACGGGTTCGGCAGGAAGCGGTCCGCGGTCTGGCCGGGCGCGTCGGCGTACCCCCAGGCCAGTCCGGCCCCGCCGAGGAACAGCTCGCCGGGCACCCCGGGCGGGACGAGCCGCAGGTCGGGGTCGGTGACGTAGGCGGTCTGGTTGGCCATGGGCACGCCGTACGGGATGCTCTGCCAGGCCGGGTCGACCTGCTCGACCTCGAAGATCGTGGAGTCCATCGACGCCTCGGTGGCGCCGCCCAGGCTGATCACCCGGGCGCGGGACGCGCGGGCGCGCAGCCGGCCGGGCAGGGTGACGGGGATCCAGTCGCCGCCCAGCAGCACCACCCGCAGGTCCGGCAGGGCGTCGACACCGAGGTCGTCCATGCCGTCGAGGAGCAGGCCCAGCAGGGCCGGTACGGAGTGCCACAGGGTGACACGATGCTCCCGCATCAGGTCGAGCCAGTGGCCGGGGTCGCGGTCCCGTTCCGGTGCCGGCAACACCACGCAGGCCCCGGCGATGAGGGTGCCCAGCAGGTCGTAGGCCGTCATGTCGAAGCCGAGCGAGGACACCGACAGGACCGCGTCGCCGGAGGAGACGTGGAAACGCCGGTTGAAGTCGGTGAAGTTGTTCACCCGGCCCCGGTGGTCGAGGAGGACTCCTTTCGGCCGCCCCGTCGACCCCGAGGTGAAGATCATGTAGCAGAGGTCGTCCGCGCCGGCCGGGCAGGGCAGGGGCGCGTCGGAGGCGGCGTCGAGCTCGCGGCGGGAGTCGTCCGCGTCGAGGACGAGGACCGGCACGTCGGTCGCGGGGAGCCGGTCGCGCACCGCCGCGGTGGTGACGACGGCCCGCACCCGGGCGTCCTGCAGCATCATCGTGAGCCGCTCGGCGGGCTGGTCGGGGTCGACCGGCAGGTAGGCGGCCCCCGACTTCAGGACGCCCAGCACCGCGAGCGGCAGGTCCGCGGTCCGCTCCACGGCGACGGCCACGACCTCGCCGGTCCCGGCACCGCGCCCGCCGAGGACGCGGGCGAGCCGGGAGCTGCGCCGGTCCAGTTCCCCGTAGCTGACGGTGCCCGACGGGGTGCGTACGGCGGGGGCGTCGGGGCGGGCGGCGGCCTGCTCGGCGAAGAGGTCGGGCAGGGTGCGCTCGCGGGGGTACTCCGCCCCGGTCGCGTTCCACTCCAGGGCGGCACGGCCCTCCTCCTCGGCGGTGAGCACGCCGAGGTCCGCGACGGTGGTGTGCGGCGCCTCGATCATGGTGACCAGGGCCTGCTCCAGGTGGGCGAGCAGCCGGTCGACGCGCTGCGCCGAGAAGATCCCGGCGTCGTACTCGCAGGACACCTCGATGCCGTCGGGCCCGTCGAGGAGGGACAGGTCCAGGTCGAACTTGGCGGTGCCGTTGTGGGTGTCGAAGGTCTCGGCGCTCACGCCGGGCAGACCGATGCCGCCGTCGACCTGCTGGTAGACGAACATCACCTGGAACAGCGGGTTGCGGTCCGCGCTGCGCTCGGTGCCGGTGCGGGCGACGACCTTCTCGAACGGCACGTCCTGGTACTCGTAGGCGGCGGTGACGTCGTCCCGGATCCGGCGGACCGCCCCGGCGGCCGTGTCGGCGGGGTCCAGCCGCAGCCGCAGCGCGAGGGTGTTGGCGAAGCAGCCGATGAGGTGCTCGGTCTCGGCGGTGGGCCGGTTCATGGCCGGGGTGCCGACGAGCAGGTCGCTCTTGCCGCTGTAGCGGCGCAGCACCAGGCCGAGCCCGGTGAGCAGGGTCATGAACGGGGTGGCGCCCTGCTCCCGGGAGAAGGCGTGCACGCGTTCGGCCAGGTCCGGTTCGAGCCGGCGGCGGCGCTTCCCGCCGCTGCGCTGCCCGTCGGCGGGCCGCAGCCGGTCGGTGGGCAGGTCGAGGGAGGTGTCCGCGCCCTCCAGCAGCTCGCCCCAGAACTCGATGCCCTCGCTGAGCCGGGCGGCGCCGGGGCCGGTCTGCTGCCAGCGGGCGTAGTCGGCGTACTGCACGGGCAGTTCGGGCAGGGTGAGCGGCTCGTCCTCCCACACCGAACGGCACACGGCGGCGAACTCGCGGAACAGGATCTCCACGGACGCGCCGTCGGTGGCGATGTGGTGGACGACGACGGCGAGCACGTGGTCCTCGTCGTCGAGCCGGATCAGCACCGCGCGGACGGGGATCTCCGCGGCGAGGTCGAAGTCGTACGCGGCCCAGCGGTCGACGATCGCGCGGGCCGCCTGCTCGCGCTCGCCGGCGGGCAGGACCGTGACGTCCTCGGCCGCCAGGGAGAAGCCAGCGGCGTCCGTGGTCACGGCGACGGGGCCCTCGTCGGTGCTCTCGTAGCGGGTGCGCAGGATCGTGTGCCGTTCGATGACGCGCCGCAGGGCCAGGTCGAGGGTGGCCGGGTTGATGGCCCCGCGCAGCCGCAGCGCCATCGGCACGTTGTAGACGCCGGAGTGGTCCGGGTCCTGCTGCCACAGGAACCAGAACTGCCGCTGCGCCGCCGACAGGGGCGCCGGGCCGTCGTCGCCGCTCGGGGTGATCCGGGGCCGGCCGGCCGCCCGGCGGTCCCGCAGCATCCTGGCGAGCAGGGCCTGCTTGGCCGGGGAGAGTCCCGCTATGCGGGTGTCGAGGTCGTTCATGCCGGGACGCTCCTGCGGCGCTCCCGCACGGAGCGGGGGGTGAGGTCGGTCCACACCTCGGCGATGTGGGCGAGGCACTCCTCGCGCGTGCCGGTGAAGCCGGTGTCGGTCCAGCCGGCCGGGAGGGGGCGCTCCGGGAACCAGACGGAGTACTGCTCCTCGATGTTGACGACGACGCGGAAGCGGATGCTGTCGTTGCTCATGGGCTGCCTCACTTGGTGGTGACGGTGGATGCGAAGAAGTCGTCCACGACGCGGCCGGTGCCCGCCGCCCGGGCGCGCTCGTGCACCCAGGAGCCGACGGCCAGGTCGAGGACGCCGAGACCGAAGGGGGAGAAGACGACCGGCCGGGACGGGTCGGTGCGGACCTTCCCGAGGAGCACGTCGGCGAGCGTGCCGGTGATGAAGTCCCGCCCGCCGGTGGCCTGTTCGGCCAGGTGCAGGGAGGTGCGCTCGCGGACCGCGTGGTCGGTGTCGTCGGTGATGTTCTGGGCGGCGAGCACCAGGTCCGGGCCGAGGTCGCGCAGGGACAGGTGCAGCACCAGCGGGGCGTGGTCCAGCAGCTTCGGGTCGTGGAGGTGGGGTTCGCCGGCGACGGTGGTGAGGACGACCAGGTCGCACTCGGTGAACGCCTGTTCCGCGTCGTCGGCGACGGTGTAGCCGGGCGCGCCCTCGGCGACGAGTTCCGCACCGAAGGCGTGCGCCGCCTCGGGGTTCAGGTCGTGGAGGGTGAAGCCGCCGATGTCCCACTTCAGGTCGCGCAGGAACTTCCAGACGTGCCGGGCGATCAGGCCGGTGCCGACGACGCCGACGCGGCGGGCGGTGCGGCCGCCGGAGAGGGTCTCGGCGGCGAGCACGGCGGAGGCGGCGGTGCGGGTGGCGGAGATGACGGAGGACTCCAGGCAGGCCGCCGGGTAGCCGGTCACCACGTCGTTGAGCAGCAGGACCGCGGAGGCGCGCGGGATGCCGTGGGTGCGCGGGTTGTCGGGGAAGCTGGCGATCCACTTCAGTCCGGCCACGCCGAACTCGCCGCCCAGGTAGGCGGGCAGGGAGATGATCCGGGCCCGCGGCTGGTCGGGGAAGCGCAGGAAGCCGCTCTGCGGGTTGACGCTGTCGCCGCCGTCGTGCGTCAGGTAGGCACGGCGCACCAGGTCGAGGCAGTCCTCGCGGTGGCCCTCGATCTGCGCGGCGACGGCGTCCTCGGAGACGAAGGTGAGCGACGGCGGCGAGTGCGGGATGCGGTCGGACACGGTGGTTCCTTACGTGGTGTGGGAGGGGCGGGCGGGGTCAGGCGGTGGCGGTGGCCACCGCGTCCGGGCTGAGGGTGCGCTCCACCCAGGCGGGGTCGTAGACGGTCTGCGAGTAGGGGATGCCGCGGTCGGCGCAGAGGAAGACGGTGGTGGGCCGCTGCCCGGCGGGCGGCGGGTGCTCGGCGAAGTACCGGCCGATCGCCGCGTACACGCTGCCGGTCGAACCGCCCGCGTACAGGCCGTGGTCGGCGTACAGGGAGCGGCAGCCGAGGACGGTCTCGTACTCGCTGACGCGGACCACGTCGTCGATGACGGCGCGGTCGACGAGCGGGGGCACGATGCTGGACCCGAGGCCGGGGATGTGGCGCCGGCCCGGTTCGCCGCCGAGCGCGACGGAGCCGAGCACGTCGACGGCCACGACGGTCGCGGCGGGGAACTGCTCCTTGATCCGCCGGGACAGACCGGCGATGGTGCCGCCGGTGCCGACGCCCACGAAGAGGTAGTCGAGACGGGCGAAGGAGCCGCTCAGTTCGTTGCCGGTGGTCTGGTAGTGGGCGTCCGCCGCATCCGTGTTGGCGTACTGGTTGGGCCAGTAGACGTCGGGGATCTCCTCGCGGAGTTCGGCGACCCGCGCCAGCCGGGCCGTGAGGTGGCCGTGGGGTCCCGGGTCGGTGACCTTCTCCACCCGTTCGCAGCAGGAGCGCAGCACGGACTCGGTGAGCGCGTTGCAGTTGGCGTCGATGACGGGCACGAAGGGGATCCCGAGCGACCGGCAGAAGGTGGCCAGGGAGGTGGCGAAGTTGCCCGACGACGACTCCACGACGGTGGTGCGTTCGGTGATCTCGCCGCGCTCGACGGCGTTCTTCAGGATCCAGTAGGCCGAACGGTCCTTGGTGCTGCCGTTGGGGTTGACGTACTCCAGCTTCGCGAAGAGGTTCAGCTCGTCGTCCGGCAGGGCCAGCAGCGGGGTGCGGCCCACGGAGGCGCCGATCATCCGCAGGCGCTTGTGCAGGGGGGTCACGGGCGGCCGTCCAGCCCGTAGCGGGGCAGCGGGAACTGGGCGGTCAGCTTGTCCACCTCGGCCCGCAGGCCGGACGCGGTGAACTCGTCCAGGACGAAGTCGCGGTCGCCGTCGGGCCGCATCTGGGTGAGGACGGAGTGGATGATGCCGGCGCAGGTCCGCATCTCGTTCGGCCCGAGGCCCCGCTGGGCGACCGCGTTGGTGCCGATGCGCACCCCGCTGGTGACGGCGGCCGGGCGGCTGTCGCCGGGGACGCGGTTCTTGTTGACGACGACACCGATGGACTCCAGGGCGCGTTCGGCGGCCAGGCCGCTGACCCCGTCCCGGGTCAGGTCGAGCAGCACGATGTGGTTGTCGCTGCCGCCGGTGACCACGTCGTGGCCGAGCGCCGTCAGTTCGGCGGCCAGCGCCGCGGAGTTGTCCAGGATGCGCCGCGCGGTGGCCCGGTAGCGGTCGGTCGCGGCCAGCGCGAACGCCCGCGCCTTCGCCGCGATGACCGGCAGGACGGGGGCGCCCTGGAAGTACGGGAAGACGGCGCGGTCCAGGGTCCGGGCGAGCGTGCGGCCGGTGCCGGGCAGGACCATGGCCGCGTCCTTGCCGGACATGATGAGCCCGCCGCGCGGGCCGGAGAGCTGCTTGTGGGTGCAGCTGGTGGTGATGTGCGCGTGGTCGACGGGGCTGGGGTGCAGGCCGGCCGCGACCAGCCCGGCGATGTGCGAGATGTCGGCCATCAGCAGGGCGCCGACGCTGTCGGCGATGGCCCGGAAGCGGGCGAAGTCGACGGTGCGCGGGTAGGCGGTGGCACCGCAGATGATCAGCTTCGGGCGGTGCTCGGCGGCGAGCGCGGCGACCTCGTCGTAGTCGATGCGGCCCTGCGCGTCCAGGCCGTAGTTGACCGGGGTGAAGTAGGTGCCCGAGTAGGCGACGCCGTAGCCGTGCGTGAGGTGGCCGCCGTGGTTGAGGCGCATGCCGAGCACGACGTCGCCGGGGTCGAGGAGGGCGGAGAGGACGGCGTAGTTGGCGGTGGTCGCCGAGTGCGGCTGCACGTTGGCGTACTGGGCGCCGAAGAGGGCGCGGGCCCGGTCGATCGCCAGCTGCTCGACGGGGTCGATCGCCTCGCAGCCGGCGTGGTAGCGGGCGCCCGGGTAGCCCTCGGCGGTGACGTTCATCGAGGAGGTCGCCAGGCAGGCCAGCACCGACGGGTCGGTGACGCTGGAGGACGCCACCAGCATCAGGGAGTTCTCCTGGCGGGCGTCCTCCCGCTCGATGGCGGTGACGAGTTCCTCGTCGTCCGATGCCAGCAGCCGTGCGGCGTGCGCGGCGAATTCTTCGGTGGCGAGCATGGTGGATTCAGCCCCTCGTGACGATGTGGGAGAAGAAGCGGACAGTGGAAGGCGGTACGCAGGACGGCGGAGCGGGGTGCGGGCGAGGTGGGCGGCCGGGAGGCGGCCGCCGGCGGCTCAGACCTTCTGCGGCACGGACGCCGGCGCGGTGGACGGCGGCGGTCCGGGCGCCGGGCCCGGAGGGGAGTCGTCGGCGGCGCGGCGCAGGAACAGGCCCGGCAGGCACGTGGTGAACAGCGCCATCACCACCATCAGGGTGTAGACCTCCTGGTCCAGCAGGCCCAGGCCGACGCCGATGTTGAGCACGATCAGCTCGGTGAGGCCGCGCATGTTCATCAGCAGCCCGAGCGTTCTGCTCTCCTGCCACGACATCCCGAACAGCCGCGCCGGGACGGCCGCTCCGGCGAGCTTCCCGGCGCAGGCGACCCCCACCACGAGCAGGGCCTCCAGCGCGTTGTCCGCCGACATCGCGCGCAGGTCGATGGACAGGCCGACGACGATGAAGAACAGCGGCAGCAGGAAGTGGCTGACGTGTTCGAGGGGTTCGAGGGCGTGCTTCTGCAGCTGCGGGTGCACCGGGCGCGGCATGACGAGGCCGAAGACGAAGGCCCCGAAGATGGCGTGCACGCCGATCCACGCGGTCGCACACGCGGAGAGCAGCACCCCGGCACCCACCACGGCCGGCAGGTAGGGGGCGCCCGTCCCCATGCTCATGCGTTCCACCAGCCGGGCCAGCAGCGGGCGCACGGCCAGCACCATCACCGCCAGGAACAGCGCCAGCCAGCCGGCCATGGCCGCCACCCCGAGCAGGGAGCCGGCCGTCACCACGACCACCACCACCGCCAGCGAGCACCAGGCCAGCGCGTCGCCGAACGCGGCGGAGGCGAGCGCGAGCACCCCCACCGGGGAGTGCTGCATCCGCCGGTCGGCCAGGAACTTCGCCAGCACCGGGAACGCCGTGATGGACATGACCACGCCGATGTAGAGGACGAAGGGCACCTTCGCCACCGGCTCGCCGTCCACCACGCCGTGCCCCCGGTGGAGCAGCAGGGCGAGCGGCAGCCCGAGCAGGAACGGCACGGCCATGGAGGACAGTGACACGCCCACGACCACGCGCCGCTTGCCGCGCAGCAGCCGCCCGTTGAACTCCCAGCCGATGAGGAAGACGAACAGCACCACGCCCACCTGGGCCAGTACGGACAGGTAGGGGCGGGCCGCGGCCGGGAACAGCACCTCGGTCGGGTTGCCCGGCAGCAGGCCGAGCAGGGACGGGCCGAGGACGAGACCCGCGCACAGCTCGCCGATGACGGCGGGCTGCCCGACGCGCAGCGCCAGGCGGCGCAGCACGACCCCGCTGAGGAGGATGACCGCGATGCCCGCCATCACGGTCGCGACGACCGTCTCGCTGTCCTTCACTGGTCCGGCCACGGCCACACCACCTTTCGTTCCTGGTCCGTTCTGTGGTCCGGCGCCCGCCCCGGGCGGGCGCCCGATGCGCCGTCAGCCCGCCGCGGTGCCGCGGGCGT
>NZ_JAAGMD010000808.1 GCF_010548465.1 Streptomyces sp. SID14436
CCGCCCCCAGTACGGCACGGTGGGCCGCCCGGAACTCCAGTACCGGTGGGTGACGGGCCGGCCCTGAGCCGTGCGGACGCCGCTCGCCCACCCGGCCCGGCGGGATCCGGCGCGCACCGCCCCCAGTACGGCACGGTGGGCCGCCCGGAACTCCAGTACCGGTGGGTGACGGGCCGGCCCTGAGCCGTGCGGACGCCGCTCGCCCACCCGGCGGGCGGACGCCGCTCGCCCACCCGGCCCGGCGGATCCCTGCGCGCAGGGCCGCCCCGGACGTCCCGTCGGCCCCCGGGGGGCGTACGGCTCCTCGGCGGGGGCGCGTCCCCGCCCGCGCACGCGGGGTGCGGTTTGCGCCGCCGGAAGTGGGGGCTCCGCCGGGGCCGGCGGGGGCGGTGATGCGGACGGACGTACGAGCGGCGGAGGGCGGTCGCACATCCGCGCGGGACCCCCGCGAGGGCGCCGGAGGTGCCGCCGACCGCGCATATGCCCGGTGAGCTTTCCGTCTGCCCGGCGGGCGGGCCGGAGGGCGGCCCGGCGCGAGCACCGCACCGAAGGGGTGACCCCCCGGTAGCCGTAGCTTCGCACAATGCGTGATCCTGGCCGAACCGACCGTAGTCACCGCGGCCGGGCGGGCCTAGCTTGTGGGCCGTGCCCCGATCTGCCGCCCGACCGAACCGCCCCCCGTCCCCCGATCCCCGCCGGACCCCGCCGTTCAACGCCGCCGCCGCCCGCCGGCTGCGGTCCGCGCTCGGCATGGGCGCCGACCACATCGCCCACACCCTGCGCGTCTCCTACGGCCTCCCCCACGTCACCCCGGACCTCGTGCTCGGCTGGGAGCGCGGCCTCGCCGCTCCGACCGGCACCGAACTCACCGCCCTGGCCGGGGTCCTGTGGTGCTCGCCGGGTGAGCTGATCGGGCGTCCGCGCACTCTGCGCGAGCACCGCATCGCCCGCGGGCTCGCGCCCGAGGACGTGGCGCGCGCCGTCGGGCACGAGATCCACGCCTACCTGCGGATGGAGGAGACGGGTCAGTGGCGCGGCAGCGAGCGGCAGGCCACCGCGCTCGCCGGTGTGCTCTCCCTGTCCCTGGCCGACTTCATCACCGTCACCGGGCGGGAGGCGAGGCTCGCGGAACTGCTGCGCAGCGCGGCGACGACGCGCTGGCAGGCGTACGTGCGGCCGGTGTCGAAGATCGCCCCGCTGGACCGGCGGCTGCTGGAGGGCGTGCTCCAGCGGCTGCACCGGGACTACCAGGGCCACATGGCCGCCACCCTCAGCTGGGGCGGCGGCAGCGGAGACGCCGGCGACGCGGGCCGCGACTTCCTGGACCGGATCGTCGAGCACTTCTGGACGGCCGTCGGGGACCGCTGAGCTGTGCCGGGCCGCCCCGGCAGCACGTCCACGTCCGCGAAGCCCTCGACGGCGATCCGCGCGCGGGGGCGCGGCAGGGTCAGCCCGGCGGTGCCCGGGCGGGCGTCGGCGGTGAGCGGATCGGCCGGCGCGACGCCCGCGGCGGCCGACGGGCCGTAGGTCTCCACGACCCGGGCGTTCACCGCCGCCCGTGACCGCTCGCGCCTGCCGACGTCCAGGGGTGCCGTGACGACGGTGGCCACCCCGCCCAGCGCCTTCCGCTCCCGGGCGGGCCGCGCCGGAAACGGGCGGGGGCGAGGGATCCTCGCCCCCCGGCGCGAGCCCGAGCCGCTCTAGAAGACCGACTCGGCCTCGTCCATGCGGTCCGTCGGGACCCGCTTCAGCTCGGTGACCGCCTCGGCCAGCGGCACCATCACGATGTCCGTGCCGCGCAGCGCCGTCATCCGCCCGAAGTCGCCCCGGTGCGCGGCCTCCACCGCGTGCCAGCCGAAGCGGGTCGCGAGCACCCGGTCGTACGCCGTCGGCACACCGCCGCGCTGGACGTGGCCGAGGATGACCGGCTTGGCCTCCTTGCCGAGGCGCCGCTCCAGCTCCCGCGCCAGGGCCGTGCCGATGCCCTGGAAACGCTCGTGGCCGAACTGGTCGATCTCGCCCTTGCCGTAGTCCATGGTGCCGTCGGCGGGGTGCGCGCCCTCGGCGACGCAGATCACGGCGAACTTCTTGCCGCGGGCGAAGCGCTCCTCCACCATCTTCACGATCTGGCCGGGGTCGAAGGCCCGCTCGGGCAGGCAGATGCCGTGGGCGCCGGCGGCCATGCCGGACTCCAGGGCGATCCACCCCGCGTGCCGGCCCATCACCTCGACGACCATGACGCGCTGGTGGGACTCGGCGGTGGTCTTCAGCCGGTCCATCGCCTCGGTGGCGACGCCCACGGCGGTGTCGAAGCCGAAGGTGCGGTCGGTGGAGGAGATGTCGTTGTCGATCGTCTTCGGCACGCCGACCACCGGCAGGCCCGCGTCCGACAGCATGCGCGCCGCGGTGAGCGTGCCCTCGCCGCCGATCGGGATCAGCGCGTCGATGCCGAAGTCACGGATCATGTCCGAGGCGTTCTCGCAGGCCTCGCGGAGCCGGTCACGCTGCAGGCGGGACGAGCCGAGGATGGTACCGCCGCGGGCCAGGATGCCGCTGACCGCGTTGAGGTCCAGAGTGCGGTACCGGCCGTCGAGCAGGCCGGCGTAGCCGTCCTCGAAACCGATGACCTCGTCGCCGTAGTTGTCGACGGCCCGGTGCACGACGGACCGGATCACTGCGTTCAGGCCCGGGCAGTCGCCGCCTGCGGTGAGAACTCCGATACGCATCGTGCTGTGTCTCCTGCTCGCTGTGGATAACCGGTGAGCCGGCTTCGATTGTTTCATGCCTTCCGCCGGACCCGTCCCCGCGTAGGGTCCCGCCCCGGGCCCGGACGGCTCGGGCGGGCGTCCGCTCCGGCGGCGAGGGTACGGTCGTGGAGGCTGCTCCGTGGCCGCTCACGCCGAGCGGACGCCCCGCCGGGCGGCCCCGGACCCACCGCCGAAACCCGACGGAACGGAGAGCGCGCGTGACCCGCAGCGTGTACGTGACCGGCATCGACCGCGGCGACGGCCGCCAGGTCGTCGAACTGGGAGTGATGGAACTCCTGACCCGGCAGGTCGACCGGGTCGGCGTCTTCCGTCCCCTCGTGCACGACGGGCCGGACCGCCTGTTCGAGCTGCTGCGGGCCCGCTACCGGCTGACCCAGGACCCGGCGACCGTCTACGGCATGGACTACCACGAGGCGTCGACGCTCCAGGCCGAACGCGGCACCGACGAGCTGGTGTCGACGCTCGTCGACCGGTTCCACCGGGTGGCCCGCGACTACGACGTGGTGCTGGTCCTCGGCACCGACTACGCCGACACCCAGTTCCCGGACGAACTGGCCCTGAACGCCCGGCTCGCCAACGAGTTCGGCGCCTCGGTCATCCCGGTCGTCGGCGGACGCCGGCAGACCGCGGAGTCGGTGCGCGCCGAGGCCCGCAACGCCTACCGCGCCTACGACACCCACGGCTGCGACGTGCTCGCCATGGTGGTCAACCGGGTGGCCCGCGAGGACCGGGGCGAGATCGCCGAGCGGCTCGCCAGCCGGCTGCCGGTGCCCTGCTACGTCGTCCCGGACGATCCCGCGCTGGCCGCGCCCACCGTCTCCCAGATCGCCCAGGCCCTGGGCGCCGAGGTGATCCTCGGCGACGACTCCGGGCTGTCCCGGGACGCCCTGCACTTCGTCTTCGGCGGCGCCATGCTGCCGAACCTGCTCGCCGCCCTGCTGCCCGGCAGCCTGGTCATCACCCCCGGCGACCGGGCCGACCTGGTGGTGGGGGCCCTGGCCGCGCACAGCGCCGGGACCCCGCCGATAGCGGGCGTCCTGCTCACCCTCGACGAGGTGCCGGACGACGCCATCCTCACCCTGGCCGGCCGCCTCGCGCCCGGCACCCCGGTGCTGTCGGTGCCCGGCAACAGCTTCCCCACCGCCGAGCAGCTGTTCTCCATGGAGGGGAAGCTGAACGCGGCCACCCCCCGCAAGGCGGAGACCGCGCTCGGCCTGTTCGAGCGGTACGCCGACACCGCGGAGCTGAGCAAGCGGGTCTCCGCGCCCAGCAGCGACCGGGTCACGCCGATGATGTTCGAGCACACGCTGCTCCAGCAGGCCCGCTCCGACCGGCGGCGGGTGGTCCTGCCCGAGGGCACCGAGGAGCGGGTGCTGCACGCGGCCGAGGTGCTGATGCGCCGCGGCGTGTGCGACCTGACCCTGCTCGGGCCGGTGGACCCCATCCGCAAGAAGGCCGCCGACCTGGGCATCGACCTCGGCGACGCCCAGCTGATCGACCCGTCCGTCTCCGAGCTGCGTGAGGCGTTCGCCGCCCGGTACGCGGCCCTGCGCGCGCACCGCGGCGTCACCGAGGAACTGGCCCACGACGTCGTCGCCGACGTGAACTACTTCGGCACCCTGATGGTGCAGGAGGGCCTGGCCGACGGCATGGTGTCCGGGTCCGTGCACTCCACCGCGGCGACCATCCGGCCCGCCTTCGAGATCATCAAGACCACCGCGGACGCGTCGATCGTCTCCTCGGTGTTCTTCATGTGCCTGGCCGACAAGGTACTGGTCTACGGCGACTGCGCGGTCAACCCGGACCCGGACGCGGAGCAGCTCGCCGACATCGCCGTGCAGTCGGCGGCCACGGCGGCCCGGTTCGGCGTGGAGCCGCGGATCGCGATGCTGTCCTACTCCACGGGCACCTCCGGCTCCGGCGCCGACGTGGACAAGGTGCGCCGGGCGACCGAGCTGGTCCGCTCCCGCCGGCCCGACCTCCGCATCGAGGGCCCGATCCAGTACGACGCGGCCGTGGAGCCGTCGGTGGCGGCCACCAAGCTGCCGGAGTCCGAGGTGGCCGGCCGGGCGAGCGTGCTGATCTTCCCCGACCTGAACACCGGCAACAACACCTACAAGGCGGTGCAGCGCTCGGCCGGCGCGATCGCCGTCGGCCCGGTGCTCCAGGGTCTGCGCAAGCCCGTCAACGACCTGTCCCGGGGCGCCCTCGTCCAGGACATCGTCAACACCGTCGCCATCACGGCGATCCAGGCCCAGTCCCCCTCCGAGACCGCAAAGGCGTCCCACCCGTGAGCCCGTCCCGCCCGTCGTCCGCCGCCGCCGTCCCGTCCGGCGCGCCGCACCCGGCCCCCTCCGCCCGGGTGCTCGTCCTCAACTCCGGCTCGTCGTCGGTGAAGTACCAGCTCCTCGACATGAGCGACAGCACCCGGCTGGCCACCGGCCTGATCGAGCGCATCGGCGAACGCACCTCCCTGGTCCGGCACGTGCCGCTCGCCGCGGGCGGCGCCGCCCGGGAGCGGACCGGCCCGGTGCGCGACCACGACGCCGCGCTGAAGGCGATGGCCGGGGAACTGGCCGAGGACGGGCTGGGCCTGGACTCCCCCGAACTGGCCGCGATCGGGCACCGGGTGGTGCACGGCGGGCTGCGCTTCACCGAGCCGACGCTCATCGACGACGCCGTGTGCGCCGAGATCGAGCGGCTCATACCGGTGGCCCCGCTGCACAACCCGGCCAACCTCACCGGCATCCGCACCGCCCGCGCGCTGCGCCCCGACCTGCCGCAGGTGGCCGTCTTCGACACCGCCTTCCACACCACGATGCCGGAGCCGGCGGCCCGCTACGCGATCGACGTGAAGACCGCCGACGAGCACCGGGTGCGCCGCTACGGCTTCCACGGCACCTCGCACGCGTACGTCTCCCGGGAGACGGCGCACCTGCTGGGGAAGGCGCCCGAAGAGGTGAACGTCATCGTGCTGCACCTGGGCAACGGGGCGTCCGCCTCGGCGGTGCGGGGCGGCCGGTGCGTCGACACCTCCATGGGGCTGACGCCCTTGGAGGGGCTGGTGATGGGTACGCGGTCCGGGGACATGGACCCGGCCGTCATCTTCCACTTGATGCGGGTCGGCGGAATGTCCGCGGACGAGATCGACACCCTCCTCAACAAGCGGAGCGGGCTGGTCGGTCTGTGCGGCGACAACGACATGCGGGAGATCCGGCGCCGGATCGACGAGGGCGACGAACAGGCGAAGCTGGCGTTCGACCTCTACATTCACCGGTTGAAGAAGTACATCGGTGCCTATTGCGCCGTTCTCGGACGGGTGGACGCGGTGGCCTTCACCGCCGGGGTCGGCGAGAACTCGGCCCCGGTGCGGGAGGCGGCCGTGGCGGGCCTGGAAGGGATGGGCCTTCAGGTCGACGGCGCGCGCAACGCGGTGCGCGGCGACGCGCCGCGGCTGATCTCGCCCGAGGGCGCGCGGGTCGCGGTCGCCGTGGTACCGACGGACGAGGAAATGGAGATCGCCACGCAGACCTACACGCTGGTCGGAAAGAACAATTGAGCGACGCCTTTCTCATTTGTATTTTCCGCCAGCCGGAATATTCCGGAGCGAAACAAACCGATAGGATCGCCCCATGCGCCGTTCGAAAATCGTCTGTACCCTCGGCCCCGCGGTCGACTCCCACGAGCAGCTCGTCGCCCTGATCGAAGCCGGCATGAACGTGGCCCGCTTCAACTTCAGCCACGGCAGCCACGCCGAGCACCAGGGCCGGTACGACCGGGTCCGTGCCGCCGCCAAGGAGACCGGCCGGGCCATCGGTGTGCTCGCCGACCTCCAGGGCCCCAAGATCCGCCTGGAGACCTTCGCCGAGGGCCCCGTGGAGCTGGTCCGCGGTGACGAGTTCACCATCACCACGGAGGACGTCCCGGGCGACCGGTCGATCTGCGGAACCACCTACAAGGGCCTGCCCGGCGACGTCACCAGCGGCGACCAGGTACTGATCAACGACGGCAACGTCGAGCTGAAGGTGCTGGACGTCGAGGGTTCCCGGGTGCGGACGACCGTCGTCGAGGGCGGCGTCATCTCCGACCACAAGGGCATCAACCTGCCCGGCGCGGCCGTCAACGTGCCCGCGCTGAGCGACAAGGACGTCGAGGACCTGCGGTTCGCGCTGCGGATGGGCTGCGACCTGGTCGCGCTGTCCTTCGTCCGGGACGCCAAGGACGTCGCCGACGTGCACCGCGTGATGGACGAGGAGGGCCGCCGGGTCCCCGTCATCGCCAAGGTGGAGAAGCCGCAGGCGGTGGAGAACATGGAGGACGTCGTGATGGCGTTCGACGGCGTCATGGTCGCCCGCGGCGACCTGGCCGTCGAGTACCCGCTCGAGAAGGTCCCCATGGTGCAGAAGCGCCTGATCGAGCTGTGCCGCCGCAACGCCAAGCCGGTGATCGTCGCCACCCAGATGATGGAGTCGATGATCACCAACTCCCGTCCGACCCGCGCCGAGGCCTCCGACGTGGCCAACGCGATCCTGGACGGCGCCGACGCGGTCATGCTGTCGGCCGAGTCGAGTGTCGGCGCCTACCCGGTCGAGACGGTGCGGACGATGTCGAAGATCGTCCAGGCGGCCGAGCAGGAGCTGCTCTCCAAGGGCCTGCAGCCGCTGGTGCCGGGCAAGAAGCCGCGCACCCAGGGCGGATCGGTCGCCCGTGCGGCCTGCGAGATCGCGGACTTCCTCGGCGGCAAGGGCCTGGTGGCCTTCACCCAGTCCGGCGACACGGCCCGCCGCCTGTGCCGCTACCGGGTCGCCCAGCCGATCCTGGCGTTCACCACCGACGAGTCCACCCGCAACCAGCTGACGCTCAGCTGGGGCGTGGAGCCGCACGTCGTGCCGTTCGTGAACAGCACCGACGAGATGGTCGACCTGGTGGACCAGCAGCTGGTCGAGCTGAACCGCTTCGGTGAGGGCGACGTCGTGATCATCACGGCGGGCTCGCCCCCCGGTGTCCCCGGCACCACCAACATGGTCCGCGTGCACCACCTGGGCGGCACGAACGCCTGACCGGCCGTACGACGGCATCGAGGGCGCCCCCTGCGGACAGGGGGCGCCCTCGGCGCGTGTGCGGGGTCCGCGGCCGGTCCCGGTGGGGGCCTAGTCCACGAACTGGTGCAGCCCGGGCACGTGCAGGGTCCCGCCGAACTGGCCGGCCTGCTGCACCGTCACGTCGGTGAAGTAGATCAGCGGGATGTTCAGCGGCGGCGGGTTCTCCGGGTCGAAGGTGATCGGTATCAGCCCCAGCAGCTTGCCGGAGATGCTCTCCGTGTACATCACGGTGTCGCCGTCGCGGATGGTCGACGTCGACCCCTTGGCCGCCTGCACGTGGTAGGTCTTGCCGGACTGCTTGTCCTTGACCGTCTGATGCAGGTCACCGATGTCCGTGCCGTTGGACACGACGTACTTCAGGACCTTCTTGGTGGTGCCGTTGGCGGTCCGCACCTGGACGATGCCCTTGTAGTCGGCGCCCTTGAGCAGCAGCGAGCTGGCGTTCAGGAACCAGGGGTCGTCGGGCAGCGGGACCTTGTTGTCGACGCCGCCCTCGGCGTCGGTGGCGACCGGGCAGTCCTCGAGATCGGTCGTGGACGTCTCGGACGGGCTGGGCGAGGGGGTGGCGCTGGCCTCCGGCGTCGGGGTCTCCTCCGCCTCCGGCCCGGCCGCCTCCTCGGCCGCCTTCCCGGCGGCCTCGCCGGCGTCCTCGGCCGCCCCGGCGGCCTTCTCCGCCGCCTTCTCGGGGGCCGTCGGCTTCTCGGTGGCCTTCTCGGCCGTCTTCTCCCCGGCGGCGGCCGGGTCGTCGGCCGCCGTGCCGTCGGCGGACGGCGAGGGGCTCGCCTCGGCCGCCTTGTCCTTCGGCGTGAAGACGTCCTTGATGGCGTCGCCGATCTGCTCCAGGACGTTGCGGTCGGTCTCCGAGGGGGAGGGCGCGGGTTCGGCCGGCTTCGCGGTGTCCTCGGCACTCCTGGACGGGGCGGGTGCGGGCTCGGCCTTGTCGTCGGAACCTGAATCCGGCGAAGAGGCCCGGCCCTTCTGCGCGTCCGCGTCGGCGCCCTTGTCGTTCCCGCCGGAGGCCGGCGTGCCGGGCTCCGCGGAGTCCTTGCCGGGCGAGGCGGTCTCGCTCGCCGAGGGGGACGGCGTGGGCGAGGCGGAGGAGTCCTTCTCGTCCTGGTCCTTGTCCTTGTCGCCCTTCTCGGCCTCCTCCAGGGCCGCCAGACAGTCCTTGAACTCGTCGGCGGTCAGGCTCCTGGACGTCGGCTGGTCGTCGGCCTGTGCGAGCGTGGGCGTGAACCCCATCCCCATGAGGACGGCGGTCGGCATCGCCGCGATGGCTATCGCCTTGCCCGCCGGCATGTGGAACCGGGTGAACAGCGGCTTCTTGGGTGCCGCGTGCCGCGGCCCGGTTCTCGCACGGGACGTCTCCGCCTCAGTCCCGCGGGTCACCTCGTCAGCCGGCACTGTGCCTCCCGTTCGCCCCATTCCCCGGGCTCGTTCCTGACAGATCATTCGGCTCGTCCACCGCGGCGGGACCCTCGACCGGCGGCAGCGCCGTGGTCTCGGCCTCCGCACCCTCAGGGGTGCCGCCCGCGCTCCCGGTGTCGGCCGGCGGCTGCTCCGCGGGCGGGACACCCGGCGCCCAGGCCACGGCCATCGCGCCGCCGACGAGGGCGAGCAGGAAGCCGATGAGGAAGCCGCCGAAGTTGGACACGGGGATCGACACGAGCCCCAGGAGGATCGCCGCGACACCCGCGAAGACCCGGACGTGCTTCTGGAACCAGAGGCTGACGCCGAGAACGACGAGCAGCACGCCGATGATCAGCGACCCGGCGCCGGCCGTGGTCGCCATGGCCAGCGTCAGGTGCCCGAGCTGGAGGTTCGCGTACGGGAAGTAGGCGATGGGGAGTCCGCCGAGCATGACGAACAGCCCGGCCCAGAACGGCCGCTGGCCCCGCCAGGCGCGGAACTGCAGCCTTCGGCGGGTGAACTGGCCGGTGGCGGCAGGAGTCTCGGCGCTCATGGAAAACAGCTCCCTGGTACGGCTTTGCTGTGGTGGTGATGTGCGCCGCGTGTGACGGCGCGGCGGGAAGGGGACGGGCGGGGGCGCCACCGGCTCCCCCGCCCGTCAGAGAGTGCTTAGTAGCACTCCTTGACACCCGTCGAGAGCGACATCTTCAGGCCGCTGAGCTTGAAGGTTCCGGCGGTGGTCGCCCACGCCGTCTGCTTCACGTCCTTCAGGACGGCCTTGTCGGCCTGCTGGGCGAACCCGTAGGGGTTGGCCTGCTCGTTGCCGCCCTTCATGCCCGGACCCTTGCTGGCGTCCTTGGCGGCCACACCGATGTCGATGTTCGTGAACGTGGCATCGGCGTTCAGGTCGGCGACGTCGATGTACAGGTTCTCGGCCTCGACCGGCTGAGCACCGTCGCCGGCACGCAGGATCAGGCTGACGTTCCCGAGCACCGGAATGTTCGGGGTGACGACGGACTGGCACAGGCTCTTGATGGTCGCGGACTTGAACGCCGAGACCGCGACGGGGTGAACCGTCTTCTTGCCGGTGAGGGTGTACCCCTCGTCAAGGGCGCCGTACTGCGAGAAGCCCGTGCCGACGAGCTCCTTCGTGGTGACCTTGAACGACTGGCCGGACACGCTGAACGACGCGGCGAGAGCGCCCTGCGCGAGGGCGACACCTATCGCTGCCGTGGCGGCGACGCTGGGCACCATGACCACAGCGAACCGCTTCCATCTGGTCCCGCCACGCACCTGGGACTCCATATTTCCTCCTTCTCGGACGTACATCTCCTGTCCTGACGCGCCGCCAGTCGGCGGGCCGGCCGGACAGGGATGGGAGAAGTGCTACGTCCTCGGGAAGGAGAGCGCCCGCACTCGGCGGCGCACTTGGCGCCCGAATCACCGGCGATCACCCCCGAGCGACAACCACTGGTCGCGCCTGACACGCATCACGCACAACCTGCTGGACAGGCTTCGCCGAGGGCGAAGACCCCCCTGTCCAAGAGCCGGTGACGACGGCCGCCGGCCCTGCTCGGTGGGGACCCAGGACGTCCCGCGGCCCAACCGGATGTCGGGGTGCGGTCAAGGGACCGAGCGTCGCCGATCGTGGTGCATTCTCGCCGCCCGCACAAGGGGGTTCGTTACTCGCTAGTAACGGCCGGATAACCGTGGGACGACCCAGCGGCCTCGTCCGGCGACGCTGGGTGTCCTGAGGGGGGCGTACAAAACTATTGATCAATGGACAGAAACCGACAGACCAGCGCCCGCGACTTACTCGCAGTAACAGCTGCCGCGATTGCCAAGTTTTGGCAAAGCGCGGTCGCACGGGCCTCCGTCGGCCACACCTTCACTCGGGCACCACGGGCCCGGAACCGGGCATTTCATCCACCCGGCCCGGGTGCCCGGACCGCTCAGAACAGAGCGCGCGCGAGTGCCCTGCGGGCGGCGACCACCCGCGGGTCGTCCGCGCCGACGACCTCGAACAGCTCCAGCAGGCGCACCCGCGCCGACTCCCGCTCGTCGCCCGCCGTGCGGCGCACCGTCTCGATCAGGCGGCCGAAGGCGTCCTCGACGTGGCCGCCCACGAGGTCCAGGTCGGCCGCGGTGATCTGCGCCTGCGCGTCCCCCGGCTTCTCGGCCGCCTCGGCGCGCACCCGCTGCGGGTCCAGCCCCTGCACGCGCTGGAGCAACTCGGCCTGCGCGAGACCCAGCTTGGCCTCGGGGTTGCCCGGGTCCTCGGCGAGCACGTTCTTGTACGCCTGGACGGCACCGCCGAGGTCACCGGAGTCCAGCGCCTGCACGGCGGCCTCCAGGAGGGCGTCGTACGGCCCCGCGGGCACCTCCGACGCGGCCGCCGGGGCGGCACCGCCCGGCTCGGCCTCGGGGTCGACGGTGAGGCCGGTCAGGCCGAAGCGCTGCTCGGCGACCTGCACCAGCTGGTCCAGGGTCTGGCGGATCTGGGCCTCGCCGGCCGCCCCCTGGAAGAGCGGCAGGGCCTGGCCGGCCACCACCGCGAAGACCGCGGGGATGCCCTGGATGCCGAACTGCTGCATCAGCATCTGGTTGGCGTCGACGTCGATCTTGGCGAGGAGGAAGCGGCCGTCGTACTCGACGGCGAGCCGCTCCAGGACGGGGCTGAGCTGCTTGCAGGGCTCACACCACTCGGCCCAGAAGTCGATGACGACCGGGACCTCGGTGGACCGCTGCAGGACGTCCCGTTCGAACCCGGCCTCGTCGACGTCGATGACGAGATCGGCCGGGGAGACGGCACCTCCGCCGCCCTGCCGGGCCGCTTCGGCACGCGCCTGCTCCGCCTTCGCCTTGGCCTCCTGGGCCGCCTTCACCGCGGCGAGGTCGACGACCCCGCTCATGGACATGTTCCGTGGCTGCATGCGTCTATCCTCCCCCGTACCACGCGTGCGTGTGAAAAACGCCGGGAAAGCCAGGCGTACGTGTGCTGTTGGGCACCGGGTCCCCACCCCGCGCCCGGTCGGGCCCGTGCGGGCCCCGGGTGGTCGTCGCTCGGGCACGCCGGTCGGAGCGTGCTTTCGCTACGGGTCGTAGCGTAACGGTAGGAGGGCCGTCGGGAGTACCCCCGCGCGGTGATCTCTCTCACGGGGCGCACGGAACCGGCCGGTGGCTAAGGTCGTGCCCATGCAGAGCCGCACCCCCGCCAGCCGCACCGGGCGTCCGCGCAGCGCCGACGCGGATGCCGCGATCCTGGCCGCCACCCGCGAGGCACTGGTGGAGCTCGGCTGGTCCCGGCTCACCCTGGGGGACGTCGCGGCCCGCGCCGGGGTCGCCAAGACCACCCTCTACCGCCGCTGGGCGGGCAAGAACGAACTGGTCGTGGACGCGGTCGCGGAACTCTTCGACGAGCTGTGCCTGCCCGACCGCGGTTCGCTGGCCGCCGACATAGAGGGCGTGGTGCGCCAGTTCGCCGCGATCCTGGCCCGGCCGGAGGCCCGCAGCGGGCTCATGGCGGTGGTCGCCGAGGCAACCCGCGACGAGGCGCTGCGCGAGCGCATCCGCACCTCCATCGTGGACCGGCAGAAGCGCCTGGTCCGCACCGGGCGGACGCGGGCCCAGGCGCGGGGCGAGCTGCCGCCGGAGACGGACCCGGCGCAGGCCGCCCGCACGGTGGACCTGATCTTCGACATGGTGGCCGGCGCCGTGGTGCACCGGACGCTGGTCAGCGCCCAGCCCGCCGACGGGGAGTGGGTGCGCTCCTTCACCCGCGTCCTGCTGTCGGGCCTGGCCGCCGCCCCGGCGGCGTAGCCGCCCGCGCCTGCGGGCCGGCCCTGAAGCCGGAGGGCTGCCGGTCCTGGAAGCCGGGGCCTGCCAGCCCTGGAAGCCGGGGCCTGCCGGTCCTAGAAACCGGGGGGCTCGGTGTAGACGCCCCACTCCTCCCGCAGCACCCCGCAGATCTCGCCCAGAGTGGCCTCGGCCCGTACGGCGTCCAGCATCGGCTCGATCATGTTGGCGCCGGAGCGTGCCGCCGCCACCATCGCGTCCAGCGCCGAACGCACCGCCGCGTCGTCGCGCGCCGCCCTGCGCTCGCCCAGGACGCGCACCTGCTCGCGCTCCACCTCGTGGCTGACCCGCAGGATCTCCAGGTCGCCGGTGACGGACCCGGTGTGCACGTTGACCCCGACGACCCGCTTCTCGCCCTTCTCCAGGGCCTGCTGGTAGCGGAACGCGGACTCGGCGATCTCGCCGGTGAACCAGCCGTCCTCGATGCCGCGCAGGATGCCCGAGGTGACCGGCCCGATCGGGTGCTGCCCGTCCGGGTGGGCCCGCAGGCCGCGCTCCTTGATCTGCTCGAAGATCCGCTCCGCGTCGGCCTCGATGCGGTCGGTGAGCTGCTCGACGTACCAGGAGCCGCCCAGGGGGTCGGCGACGTTGGCGACGCCGGTCTCCTCCATCAGCACCTGCTGGGTGCGCAGGGCGATCTCGGCGGCCTGCTCGCTGGGCAGGGCGAGGGTCTCGTCCAGGGCGTTGGTGTGCAGCGAGTTGGTGCCGCCCAGCACGGCGGCCAGCGCCTCCACGGCGGTGCGCACGACGTTGTTGTACGGCTGCTGGGCGGTGAGCGAGACACCGGCCGTCTGGGTGTGGAAGCGCAGCCACTGCGCCTTCTCGCTCCGCGCGCCGTACACGTCCCGCATCCAGCGCGCCCAGATGCGCCGGGCGGCGCGGAACTTGGCGATCTCCTCGAAGAAGTCGACGTGCGCGTCGAAGAAGAACGACAGCCCCGGCGCGAAGACGTCGACGTCCAGCCCGCGGCTGAGCCCCAGCTCCACGTACCCGAAGCCGTCCGCGAGCGTGTAGGCGAGCTCCTGCGCGGCCGTCGCACCGGCCTCGCGGATGTGGTAACCGGACACGGAGAGCGGCTTGTAGGCGGGGATGCCGGCCGCGCAGTGCTCCATCAGGTCGCCGATCAGCCGCAGATGCGGCTCCGGCTGGAACAGCCACTCCTTCTGCGCGATGTACTCCTTGAAGATGTCCGTCTGGAGCGTGCCGTTGAGCACGGCGGGGTCCACGCCCTGCCGTTCGGCGGCCACGAGGTACATGCAGAAGACGGGCACGGCGGGCCCGCTGATGGTCATGGACGTCGTCACGTCGCCGAGCGGGATGTCCCGGAACAGCACCTCCATGTCGGCCGCCGAGTCGATCGCCACCCCGCAGTGCCCGACCTCGCCCAGGGAGCGCGGGTCGTCGGAGTCCCGCCCCATGAGGGTCGGCATGTCGAAGGCGACGGACAGCCCTCCCCCGCCGTTGCGGAGGATCGTCCGGTACCGCTCGTTGGTCTGCTCCGCGTTCCCGAACCCGGCGAACTGCCGGATCGTCCAGGTCCGCCCCCGGTAACCGGTCGGATACAGCCCCCGGGTGAACGGGTACTCCCCCGGCCACCCGATCCGCTCGAACCCCTCGTAGGTGTCGCCCGGCCGCGGCCCGTACACCGGCTCCACCGGATCCCCGGAGAGCGTGGTGAAGTCGGCCTCCCGCTTCCGCGCACTGTCGTACCGGGCCTGCCAGCGCCGGCGGCCCTCTTCGATGGCGTGAGCGTCCATACCATCGAAGTTACTTGGACGTCCTAGTAAAGGACAGCAGTGCACGCCAGGACGGGTGTACGGAGGCCGGCACCGCACCGGCTACCCTCGGGGCCATGAAGAAGAGCGTCCTGACCCGCTACCGGGTGATGGCCTACATCACCGCCGTCCTTCTGGTCCTGCTGACCGTGGGCGTGATCGGCAAGCGTCTGCTGGGCATGAGCGGCTTCGACGGCTTCGTCACCGTGGTCGGGATCGCTCACGGCTGGCTGTACGTGCTGTACCTGATCTTCGCCTTCGACCTCGGCAACAAGATGAAGATGCCGGTGGGGCGCCAGCTGTGGGTGCTGCTCGCCGGCACCGTCCCCACGGCGGCCTTCTTCGTCGAGCGGCGCGTGACCCGCGAGGCGGAGCCGCTGATCGCCAAGGACGCCGACGCCACTCCCGCGACGGCCTGACGTCCGCCTCCGCGGCACCGCGTCACTTGGTGATGTAGTGGCACTGCGTGGTCCGCAGCGTGCCGTTGATGTGGAGCTTCGCGCACGCCTTTCCGTACGAGGGCAGGGTCCGCGCCCCGGCCCGCCGCAGCGGGGCACCGTCGCACTCGGCGTGCGTGGCTCCGCGTGAGGTGCGGTACGTCCTGCCGTGGGTGTCGGCGTAGGCGAAGTCGATCCGCCAGTTGCAGAACCGGGAGAAGGTCGCCGCGACGCCGATGCAGTCGACGCCCGCGAGCTGGCTGGTGATCCGTTTCCCGGAGCCGGAGATCGCATGGGTCAGGAAGCAGCCGACGGGCACCGTCACCGTGGCTCCCCGCACCTGGTACGAGAACGTGCCGATCGCGCTGGACCCGGTGGCGCCGGCATGAGCCGCACCCGCCGTCCCCATGGTCGCCAGGGCGCAGAGCGCGAGCACGGTGACGGAGGCGGACAGGCGACGGACGGTACGGCGCACACGCATGCGGGGGCTCCCTGACGATCGGCGTGGAGGCCGGCCTTCCGCTTGAAGGCCGGCCGCCAGGATCCCAGCGGGGGACGAGTGCCCGAGCGTTTCTGCAGCTGGCGAGCGCCAGAACCCACCGTCAGGGAGTAGGCGGCGTCCCCGGTTGACGCGATCTCAGTCGCCCTCGAAGTCCCCCGCCGCCAGCCGCAGGGGCCGGAGGATGGCGAAGAGTTCGGTGCACTCCTCGGCGTCGTAGGCGCTGAGGCCGAATTCCATGGCCATCAGGTCGCGGGTGGCGGACTCGACGACCTCGCGGCCCTTGTCGGTGATGGCCGCCAGGGTGCCGCGGCCGTCGTTGGGGTTGGGGCGCTTGGCGACCAGGCCCGAGCGGACCAGGCGGTCCACGGTGTTCGTCACGGACGTGGGGTGCACCATCAGCCGCTCGCCGATCTTGGACATCGGCAGCTCACCCGACTTGGAGAAGGTGAGCAGCACCAGCGCCTCGTAGCGCGCGAAGGTGAGCCCGTAGGGCTTGACCACCGCGTCGACCTCGGCCAGCAGGATCTGGTGCGCGCGCATGATCGACGTGATCGCGGCCATGGACGGCACGTTTCCCCAGCGCTGCTTCCAGAGTTCGTCGGCGCGCGCGATGGGATCGAACGAGAGA
This sequence comes from Streptomyces sp. SID14436, assembly GCF_010548465.1. Taxonomy (GTDB): domain Bacteria; phylum Actinomycetota; class Actinomycetes; order Streptomycetales; family Streptomycetaceae; genus Streptomyces. The sequence goes on from NZ_JAAGMD010000808.1 coordinate 16,478, forward strand.
CTGAGCGGCTTCGGCACGGTCCAGACCCTACCGGCCGGTCATATGCTGGTCAGCTCCGTCTCGCCGTTCGGTCACCCCCGTCCTGACTTCCGATGCTTGAGCGATCGCTCAAAACCCGGTACCTTCCGTCGCACCGCGTTTGAGCAGTCGCTCAAAAGAACCGGCCGACCTGGGGGTCAGCATGGGGCTGTACGTCGAGACACGCGTGAGGGCCGGACTGGAGACGCTCTGGGAGCGGGCGCAGGAGCCGGACCGGCACCAGCGGTGGGACCTGCGGTTCACCGAGATCACCCACCTGCCGCGCGCCGACGGCGAGCCGCAGCGGTTCCGGTACGCCACGCGCGTGCTGCCGTTCCTCACCGTCTTCGGGACCGGCGTCGCGGCGGGCGAGCGGGAGCACCCGGACGGCACCCGCACCTCCGCCCCGCGGTTCTCCTCCGCCCACCCGCTCTCGCTGCTCGCGGAGGGCAGCGGCTACTGGCGCTACGTCCCCGACGGCGACGGCGTGCGCTTCCTCACCGGCTACGACTACCGGCCCCGCTGGGGACGCTTCGGCGCCCTCGCCGACCGGCTGGTGCTGCGCCCCCTGATGGGCTGGGCGACGGCCTGGTCCTTCGACCGGCCGCGGCTCCGGCTGGAGGACGGTGTCACACGGGTGCGGCCCGGTCTGCGCCCGGTCCGGGAGGAGCGGCGCGCATGAGTGCGGCCCGGGACACCAAGGCGAAGCTGCTGGACGGCGCCCTGCGCACGCTGGCCGAGCAGGGCATCACGAAGGTGTCGGCCCGTACGGTCGCGGCGGCGGCGGGGGTCAACCAGGCGCTGGTCTTCTACCACTTCGGGACGGTGGACGAGCTGCTGTCCGCGGCCTGCCGGCACGCCACCGAGCAGCGGATCGCCCGCTACGGCCCCCGGCTCGCGGGCATCGGCTCCCTCTCGGAGCTGCTGGCCTTCGGGCGCGCGATGCACGAGGAGGAGCGGGCCGCCGGTCATGTGGCCGTGCTCGGGCAGCTGCTCGCCGGGGCGCAGACGCAGGACACGCTCGCGGCGGCGACCGCGGCGGGCCTGGACCTGTGGATCGCGGAGATCGAGAGGGTGCTGGCGCGGGTGCTCCCGGCCACCCCGTTCGGCGAGTTCACCGACGTCCGCGGGCTCTCCCGGGCGGTGGCGGCGTCCTTCGTGGGCATCGAGCTGTACGAGGGGGTCGATCCGGCCGGGGCGGGGGCGGCGCTGGACGCCCTGGAGCAGCTGGGCGCGCTCGTCGCCGCGCTCGAGGACCTCGGCCCGGTCGCCCAGCGGGCGGTGCGGCACCACCTGCGCAGGGCGGGACGCCGCTGAAGCGTCGGCCGAGCGTCCCGGGCGGC
>NZ_JAAGMD010000832.1 GCF_010548465.1 Streptomyces sp. SID14436
CCCCGGCCCGTCCGCGCCGCCGCGCCGTGCGCAAGCCGACCACGTCCACCGCGTCCGAGGAGACGGCCGTCGTGGTCGTCCCGTCGGCCGCGGCGGACGAGCCGGCCCCGCAGGCGGAGCCCGGGCCGGCCGCCGGGGATGCGGAGGGGGAGACCACCCCCGACGCGGCCCCCGACGGCACCGCCGAGGAGGCGGCTCCGGCCAAGAAGACCGCCCGCGCGGCGGCCAAGAAGGCTACGGCGAAGAAGGCCGCCACCAAGAAGACGGCCGCGAAGAAGACCACGGCCGCCAAGAAGACGACGGCCACGAAGGCGGCGGCCACGAAGGCGGCGGCGAAGACCACCACCGCCAAGAAGGCCCCGGCGAAGAAGGCGACCACGACGAAGAAGACGGCGGCCAAGAAGACCACGGCCAAGAAGACGGCCGCGAAGACCGCGGCCGCCGCTCAGCAGCCGTCCTCCTCGGTCTCCGCCACCACGGAGGACTGACCGGTTCCGCCCCTCGGCGGGCGGACCGGCCTCCGGGCCCGGCACCACGAAGCGCAGGACACCGAAACGCCGGTGTCCTGCGCTTCGTCGTACGGCGTGACCGGCTCGCTTCACTTATGATGCAGGTGAGCTCACTCTCCGTATGGGTGTGACCGATCCTTGACCGGGCGGAGATTTCTCTGTGGTAACTCCGAGAAAATTTCCAACACATGTGCTGGTAACGTAATTGCGGTCCCGGCCGCTGATCTTGCCCATGCCGTGGCCCCGCAGCCGACTACTGCGACCGAACCTTCTTCCACGCGGGTGACAGCCGTCTTCCGCCGGGGCTCCCTGGGGGGCGAGTCCTGCGGAAACCGTTCGCCGCCGACAGCAGCCGGTGACTACTTCAAATGACACGGACACGGACGCCCCGCGTACGGGACCGTCCCTTCCCGGTCCACATCGTGGTGCGCCGTCGAGGTCGCCGTACGAGGAGGGGAACGTCGATGACCGACGCCCATGAGTTGATACCGGCCGCCAGGCCCGTCATCGACGAGGAGGAGATCGAGGCCGCGGTACGCGTGCTGCGCAGCGGCCGCGTGGTGCAGGGACCCGAGGTGGCCGCCTTCGAGGAGGAGTTCGGCGAGCTCGTGGCCGGCCGGCACTGCGTGGCGGTCAACTCCGGCACGTCCGCCCTCCACCTGGCCCTGCTCGCGCTGGGCATCGGCCCGGGCGACGAGGTCGTCGTGCCGTCGTTCTCCTTCGCGGCCTCCGCGAACGCGGTGCGGCTCGTCGGAGCCGACGTCGTCTTCGCCGACATCGAGGCCGACAGCTTCTGCCTGGACCCGGAGGCCGTCGAGGCGGCCCTCACCCCGCGCACCGCCGCGATCATGCCGGTCCACCTCTACGGGCACCCGGCCGCCATGGACCGGATCATGGACCTGGCGAACCGGCACGGCCTGGCCGTCGTCGAGGACGCCTGCCAGGCGCACGCGGCCGCCCTGCACGGCACCCCCGTCGGCGCCTTCGGCAACGCCGGCACCTTCAGCTTCTACCCGACCAAGAACATGCACAGCCTCGAGGGCGGCATGGTCAGCACCGGCGACCCGGAGCTGGCCCGCACCCTGCGCCTGCTGCGCAACCAGGGCATGGAGCAGCGCTACGCCAACGAGATCGTCGGCGCCAACGTCCGCATGACCGACGTCTCCGCCGCCATCGGCCGGGTGCAGCGCGCCAAGCTGGCCGGCTGGACCGAGCGGCGCATCGCCAACGCCGCGTACCTCACCGAGCACATCACCGCTGCCAACGTCCTCACGCCGACCGTCGCCGAGGGCGCCCGGCACGTGTACCACCAGTACACCGTGCGGATCCGCGGCGACCGGGACGCCGCGATGGCCCGCCTCACCGAGGCCGGCATCGGCAACGCCGTGTACTACCCGACGCCCATCCACCGGCTGAAGCCGTACTGGGAGCCGGACCAGAAGGCGGGCCGCACCTGGGACCTGCCCCGGACCGAGAGCGCCGCCGCCGAAGTCGTCTCGCTGCCCGTCCACCCGGGCCTGTCGCAGCAGGACCTGGAGCGCGTCGTGGCCGCCGTGAACGCGCTGGAGGAGCAGCTGTGAGCAACGGAAGACGCCTGCGGGCCGGACTCGTCGGCCTCGGCTCCATGGGGCGTCACCACGCCCGCATCCTGTCCGGCCTGGAGGGCGTCGACTTCGTGGCCGTCGTCGACCCCATGGGCGACAAGCACGGCGCCGCGCAGGGCACGCCGGTCCTGAACACCGTCGAGGAACTCCTCGACCTGGGCATCGACTACGCGGTGGTGGCCTGCCCCACCGGCCTGCACGAAGAGGTCGGCCTGCAGCTCGCCGACGCCGGGGTCTGCGCCCTGGTGGAGAAGCCGCTCGCCGACACGGTCGCCGGGGCCCGCCGCCTCGTCGACGCCTTCGAGTCGCGCGGCCTGGTCGCCGGCGTCGGCCACATCGAGCGGTGCAACCCGGCGCTGCTCTCGCTGCGCGCCCGCCTGGAGGCCGGTGAGCTCGGCGACGTCTACCAGGTCGTCACCCGCCGCCAGGGCCCCTTCCCGCACCGCATCGCGGACGTCGGCGTGGTCAAGGACCTCGCCACCCACGACATCGACCTGACCGGCTGGGTCACGGGCCAGCAGTACGCCTCGATCACGGCGCACACCGTGTCCAAGAGCGGCCGGAAGCACGAGGACATGGTCTCCGCCGTGGGCCGCCTCGACGACGGCACCATGGTCAACCACCTCGTCAACTGGCTGAGCCCGCTCAAGGAGCGCTTCACCTCGGTCACCGGCGAGCGCGGCTGCTTCATCGCCGACACCCTCACGGCCGACCTGACCTTCCACTCCAATTCCGCCGTGGCCACCGAATGGGAGGCCCTGCAGGCCTTCCGCGGCGTCTCCGAGGGCGACATGATCCGGTATGCCATTCCCAAGCGGGAGCCGCTCCTCGTGGAGCACGAGCTCTTCCGGGACGCGGTCCTCGGGGAGCCCGCCGACATCTGCACCCTGCGCCAAGGCCTGCGGACGGTGGAGGTCGCGGCGGCGGTACTCGAATCCGCGGCGGGCAACCGCAGCATCTCGCTCAAGTCGGAGGACCTGACGACCCATGGCAGCTGAGAACCGTACGACGGCACGATCCGGCAAAGGCCGGATCGTGATGCTCGTCGACAACGGGGTCAACGGCGACTCACGCGTGCAGAAGGAGGCCCGTTCGGCCGCCGAGGCGGGCTGGGACGTCGTCCTGCTGGGCCGGGCCAGGAGCAAGAAGGAACAGGACCAGACCTGGACCCTGGGCGACGCCCGGGTCCGGCTGCTGAGCGTGCCGGGGCCGCTGTTCCGGCGGCGCCACGAGTACCGCAGGGCGCCGCTGCGCTCGCCGCTCGCCTACCGTCCCGGGCCGCTGGCGGCGTACCGCAAGCAGAAGGTCAAGGCGTGGCGGGCCGACCTCAACATCCGGCTGATCATCGCCCAGCGCGAGGGCTCGGCCCTCGGCCGGCTGCGTCTGATGCCGCCCCGCCTGTTCTCCCGGCTGCTGCAGTCCTGGGTGAACCTGCGGCACCGCAAGACCCAGCAGCTGGAGAAGCGCCGCAAGGACATGGACTCCGCGCTGGACCGCTTCACCACCGCCTTCTGGCGCAGAACCATGGGCGTCCGCGCCTGGCGCCGCCTCGACCCGCACCTGTGGGACTTCGAGCTGGCCTACGGCAAGGTCATCGACGAGCTGAAGCCCGACCTGATCCACGCCAACGACTTCCGCATGCTCGGGGTCGGCGCCCGCGCCGCGCTGCGCGCCCGCGCCCGCGGCCGTGACGTCAAGCTGGTCTGGGACGCGCACGAGTTCCTGCCCGGCATCAAGCCGTGGAGCCCGCACCCGCGCTGGCACGTCGCGCAGTGCGCGCACGAGAGCGAGTACGCGCGCTTCGCCGACGCGGTGGTGACGGTGTCCGACACCCTCGCCGGCATGCTGCAGGAGCGGCACGGCCTGGCCGAGCGCCCCGCCGTCGTGCTCAACGCGCCCGACGGGGAGATCTCCCCCGAGCAGGCCGCCGAGCCGGTGCCCGACCTGCGGGAGCTGTGCGGCATCGGGGACGGCGTGCCGCTCGCCGTCTACAGCGGCTCCGCCGCCCCGCAGCGCGGCCTCGACATCATGGTCGAATCGCTGCCGCGGGTGCCGGAGGTGCACACCGCCTTCGTCGTGCTCAACACCGAGTCCGACTACATGAAGACGCTGCGCGCCCGGGCGGAGGAGCTCGGGGTGTCCGACCGGCTGCACATCCTGCCCTACGTGCCGCACTACCAGGTGGCCCGCTTCCTCTCCACGGCCGACGTCGGGGTCATCCCGATCCACCACTGGCCGAACCACGAGATCGCCCTCATCACCAAGTTCTTCGAGTACTCCCACGCCCGGCTGCCGCTGGTCGTCAGTGACGTGAAGACGATGGGCGCGATGGTCCAGCAGACCGGTCAGGGCGAGGTGTTCCGGGCCGAGGACCTGGAGGACTACGCCCGCGCGCTGAAGTCGGTGCTGGGCGACGCCGAGCGGTACCGGGCTGCGTACGACGCGCCGGGACTGCTCGACACCTGGACCTGGGAGGCCCAGGCGGAGCGGCTGGACGAGGTCTACTCGCAGTTGCTGTCGGACTCCGGCGCCCGGTCCGGGGCCGGCCGGAGAGAGGCGGGGACAGGGGCATGAGCGGGGTACCCGACGTCAGCGTGGTCGTCGCGGTCTACAACACGATGCCGTACCTCACCGAGTGCCTGAACTCCCTGGTGGGGCAGAGCATCGGCTTGGAGAGGCTGGAGATCGTCGCCGTCGACGACGGCTCCACCGACGACAGCGGCGCCGAGCTCGACCGCTTCGCGGAGCGGTACCCGGGCACCGTCAAGGTGCTCCACCAGGAGAACTCCGGCGGCCCGGCGGCGCCCAGCAACCGGGCCCTGGACATCGCCACCGGCCGGTACGTGTACTTCATCGGCTCGGACGACTACCTGGGCGAGGAAGCCCTGGAACGCATGGTCGCCTACGCCGACGCACACGAATCCGACGTCGTCGTCGGCAAGATGGTCGGCACCAACGGCCGTTACGTGCACCAGGCGCTCTACAAGCAGAACGACCCGGACGTCTCCCTCGCCGGCTCCGCCCTGCCGTTCACCCTCGCCAACACCAAGCTGTTCCGCCGCGAACTGGTCGAACAGCACAAGCTGCGCTTCCCCGAGCACTTGCCGGTGGGCAGCGACCAGCCGTTCACCATCGAGGCGTGCGTGCGCGCCCGGAAGATATCGGTGCTGGCGGACTACACCTGCTACTACGCGGTCAAGCGGGGGGACGCCAGCAACATCACCTACCGCGCCGACCACCTGGCCCGGCTGCGGTGCACGGCGGAGATCATGGAGTTCACCGCCGGGCTGATCGAGCCGGGACCGGAGCGCGACGCGGTCCTGCGCCGGCACTTCACCTGGGAACTGGCCAAGCTGGTCCAGGACGACTTCCCGGCCCTGGACCCCGAGCTGCGGCGGGAGATCTGCGCGGGCATCGCCCGGCTCGCGGACGCCTACTTCACGGACGGCATCCGCGACGCGATGGACGTCAAGCGCAGGGTGCGGATCTGCCTGGCCCGGGCCGGGGCGGTCGAGGAACTGTGCGAGGCGATCACCTCCGAGAAGAGGGACGGCGCCCCGCCCTTCGTCCTGGACGGAGACCGCGCCTTCGCCCGCTACCCGGGCTTCCGCGACCCCCGGTTCGGGCTGGCCGACCGGTGCTTCGAGCTGGTCGGGGAGGCCGTCCCCGGCCGCCTCGCCCAGGGCACCGAACTGCTCGCCTCCGCCTGGGAGCAGGAGGGCGAGTCCCTCGCCTACACCGCGTCGGTGCGGGTGCCCGTCCTCGGTGACGTGGACGGTGCCGCGCTGCGGCTGGTCCGCGGTGCCATGCCCAAGTCGGCGGACAAGCCCGGGGCGCGGCGGCTGCCCGGCGACCAGGTGCTCGACGCGCCGGTGGGCGAGATGCGCACCGAGCCCGCCGGGGACGGCGCCGCCACCGTGCTGCACGCCCGCGTCCCGCTGGAGCGGCGCGACGTCAAGCTGGGCGTCCGGGTCTACCTGGACGTGGCCGGCTCGACGTACGAGATACCCGTGCGCGGCAAGGGCAGACCCATGCCGCTGTCGCGTCGCTGGGGCGGTTACGCCGATCCCTACCGTGCCGCCGCCGTCGTCAACGACAAGGGCCGTGTGGTGGTCTCCACCGCCCGGATGTTCCCGCCGAAGAAGTCCCTGGTCTCCCGGGTGAGGTCCGCCGTCGCCCGTGCCGTGAAGAGGAAGTAACCACCGATCATGAACATCTGTGTAGTAGCGCTCGGCAAGATCGGGCTTCCGCTGGCCGTGCAGTTCGCCGCCAAGGGGCACCGGGTCATCGGCGCGGACGTCAACGAGAAGGTCGTCGAGCTGGTCAACGCCGGTGTCGAGCCCTTCCCGGGCGAGCACGACCTGGACCGCAAGCTGAAGACGGCGGTCGACGCCGGCCTGCTGAGCGCCACCACGGACACCGCCTCGGCGGTGGCCGAGTCCGAGGCGGTCGTCGTGGTCGTGCCGCTGTTCGTCGACGCGGACGGCGTGCCGGACTTCGGCTGGATGGACGCCGCGACGAAGGCGATCGCGCAGGGCCTCAAGCCGGGCACCCTCGTCTCCTACGAGACCACGCTGCCGGTCGGCACCACCCGCAGCCGCTGGGCGCCGATGCTGGCCGAGGGGTCCGGCCTGACGGCGGGTGAGGACTTCCACCTGGTGTTCTCGCCGGAGCGGGTCCTCACCGGCCGGGTCTTCGCGGACCTGCGCCGCTACCCCAAGCTGGTCGGCGGCATCGACGAGGCGTCCACCGCCCGCGGTGTCGCCTTCTACGAGGCGGTCCTCGACTTCGACGCCCGTGACGACCTGCCCCGCCCGAACGGCGTCTGGGACCTGGGCACGGCCGAGGCGTCCGAGCTGGCCAAGCTCGCCGAGACCACCTACCGGGACGTCAACATCGGCCTGGCCAACCAGTTCGCGCGGTTCGCCGACAGCAACGGCATCGACGTCAAGAAGGTCATCGAGGCCTGCAACTCGCAGCCCTACAGCCACATCCACCAGCCGGGCATCGCGGTCGGCGGCCACTGCATCCCGATCTACCCGCGGATGTACCTGTGGAACGACCCGGCCGCGACCGTCGTGCGCTCCGCCCGTGAGGCGAACGCCGCGATGCCCGAGTACGCCGTGGACCTGCTGGCCGCCGCCTACGGCGACCTGGACGGCGCCGAGGTGCTCGTGCTGGGCGCGGCCTACCGCGGGGGAGTGAAGGAGACCGCGTTCTCCGGTGTCTTCCCGACCGTGGAGGCCCTCAAGGCCCGCGGTGCGGTCCCGTACGTCTCCGACCCGATGTACACCGCCGAGGAGCTCTCCGCCCTGGGGCTGACCCCGCACGCCGGGCAGAAGGTCACCGCGGCGATCCTGCAGGCCGACCACGCCGAGTACCGCACGCTGACCCCGGCCGACCTGCCCGACGTCACGGTGCTGGTCGACGGCCGGCGCACCACCGACCCGGAGGCCTGGAAGGGCGTCCGCCGGGTGGTCATCGGCGGCTGACCCGGCCCGCCCTCCCAGGACGACGACGAGGCCCCGCCCCCTTCATCCCGCTTCATCCCGGGGGCGGGGCCTCGTCGGTGTCCGGGCGGGTCAGGCGGCGCGCTCGGTGAGCGTGCCGTCCTTCTCGTCGTACAGGCCGCCGGTCTCGGGGCACTCCCACACGCCGGGCTCCCGCTCGGTCAGCCGCACCCCGGCGCGGCCCACCCAGCCCACCTGCCGGGCCGGGACGCCGACCACCAGGGCGAAGTCGGGCACGTCCCGGGTGACCACGGCGCCCGCGGCGACCATCGCCCAGCGTCCGATGCGCACCGGCGCGACGCACACCGAGCGGGCGCCGATCGAGGCCCCGTCGGCGATCTTCACGCCGACGGCGTCCCAGTCGCCGCCCCGCTTCTGCTTGCCCTCGGGGTCCACGGAACGCGGGTTGTGGTCGTTGGTGAGGACCACGGCGGGGCCGATGAACACGCCGTCGCCCAGCTCCGCCGGTTCGTAGACGAGGGCGTAGTTCTGCAGCTTGCAGTTGTCGCCCATGCGCACGCCCGAGCCCACGTAGGCGCCGCGGCCGATCACGCAGCCCTCGCCGAGGCGCGCGTCCTCCCGGATCTGCGCGAGGTCCCACACACTGCTGCCCGTTCCGATCTCCGCGCTGTCGTCGACCTGCGCGCTGGGCTGGACCCTGTAGTTCACTTCTCCGCCTTCCGCTGTCTCACTCGCCCGGTGAGCATAAGGGGGCGCGGCGCCCGGCAGCGCGGCGGCCGGGGTGCGGGCGGCCGGTGTCAGCGGGCGCAGTCCGGACAGATGCCGTGGTACGTCAATTCGACGTCGGAGACCGTGTAGCCGAAGCGCTCCGAGTCGGGGAGGTCGGCGAGGGGGTCGCCCGTCGGGTGCACGTCGCGGATGGTGCCGCAGCCGCCGCAGAGCAGGTGCTGGTGGGCCCGGTGGGCGTTCGGGTCGTAGCGGATGGCGCGCTGGTCGGTCGACACCTCGACGAGCTCGCCCAGCGAGACCAGCTCGCCCAGGGTGTTGTAGACCGTCGCCCGGGAGATCTCGGGCAGGCGCTGCGAGGCGCGCGCGTGCACCTCGTCGGCGGTCAGGTGGACGTGTTCCCCGGCGAGAACCTCGGCCACGACGCGGCGCTGCGCCGTCAGGCGCCAGCCGCGGTCGCGGAGCCTCTGCAGGAGATCGGTCATGTCCACACCCTAATCCGCGATCAAACCCAGCTCAAGAGTGGATATGGTTCTGAATGGCGCCTTGACTTAGACTGAGTCCAACATAGGGTGGGACCTGACGGCGGGCCGCGCAGCAGCCCGCGCGGAGACTTCGGACGGCCGGCCCCACAGGGCACCGGCCCACCCGCGACGAACCACACGCCGAGGAGCGAGTTTTGACCGAGAACAACCAGAAGCCGTTGACCACCGCAGCCGGCGCACCGGTCGCCGACAACCAGAACTCGCTGACGGCCGGTCCGCGCGGTCCCATGCTGCTGCAGGACGTCTGGTTCCTGGAGAAGCTCGCGCACTTCGACCGCGAGGTCATCCCCGAGCGCCGCATGCACGCCAAGGGCTCCGGCGCCTTCGGCACCTTCACGGTGACCCACGACATCACGCGCTACACGAGCGCGAAGATCTTCTCCGAGATCGGCAAGAAGACCGACCTCTTCGTCCGCTTCTCCACCGTTGCCGGTGAGCGCGGTGCCGCCGACGCCGAGCGCGACATCCGCGGCTTCGCCGTGAAGTTCTACACGGAGGAGGGCAACTGGGACCTGGTCGGCAACAACACGCCGGTCTTCTTCTTCCGCGACCCGCTGAAGTTCCCGGACCTCAACCGCGCCGTGAAGCGCGACCCGCGCACCAACCTGCGCGACCCCGAGAACAACTGGGACTTCTGGACCAACCTCCCCGAGGCCCTGCACCAGATCACCATCGTCATGTCCGACCGCGGCATCCCCGCCTCGTACCGGCACATGCACGGCTTCGGCTCGCACACCTACAGCTTCATCAACGCCGAGGGCGAGCGGTTCTGGGTCAAGTTCCACCACCGCACCCAGCAGGGCATCAAGAACCTCACGGACGCCGAGGCCGAGGCCCTGGTCGGCAAGGACCGCGAGTCGCACCAGCGCGACCTCTACGAGGCGATCGAGAACGGCGACTTCCCGAAGTGGAAGCTGTACGTCCAGATCATGCCGGAGGCCGACGCGGAGAACTACCGCTTCCACCCCTTCGACCTGACCAAGGTCTGGTCGAAGAAGGACTACCCGCTGATCGAGGTCGGCGAGTGGGAGCTCAACCGCAACCCGGCGAACTACTTCGCCGACGTCGAGCAGGCCGCCTTCACCCCGGCCAACGTGGTCCCCGGCATCAGCTACTCGCCCGACAAGATGCTCCAGGGCCGCCTCTTCTCCTACGGTGACGCCCAGCGCTACCGCCTCGGTGTCAACCACCACCAGATCCCCGTCAACGCCGCCAAGGCCCCGGTGAACACCTACCACCGCGACGGCGCCATGCGGGTCGACGGCAACCAGGGCTCCGTCCCCGGCATCGAGCCCAACTCCTACGGGCGCTGGCAGGAGCAGCCGGCCTACCGCGAGCCGGCCCTGGCCGTGGGCGCCGTCGCCGACCGGTTCAACTACCGCGAGGACGACGACAACTACTACGAGCAGCCCGGCAACCTGTTCCGCCTGATGACGGCCGAGCAGCAGCAGGTGCTCTTCGAGAACACCGCCCGTGCCATCAACGGTGCCTCGGAGCAGACCATCGCCCGCCACATCGCCAACTGCACCAAGGCCGACCCCGCCTACGGCGAGGGCGTCCGCAAGGCGGTCGAGGCCCTGGCCGCCGGCACCCTCTGAGCCACGCCTCCAGGGCAGGCAGCGGCACGCACGTGACCGCGTCGTCGCGCCCGGGCACGGACCACCGGACGGTGGCCCGCGCCCGGGCGCGCGCCCGTTTCCCCACGGGCCGACCCCGACCAGCACCCCACCCGAAGGGAACCCCCATGAGCACCGGTGGCCTGACCGCCGAACAGACCGAGCGCGTGGTGGCCATCGCCATGGACCTGGCCCGCGCCGGCGAGACCGAGGAACTGTCCGGGTTCGTCGAGCACGGGCTGCCCGTCGACGTCACCGACGCGGCCGGCAACACCCTGCTCATGCTCGCCGCCTACCACGGCCACGCCGGCACGGTGCGCGCCCTGCTCCGCCTCGGCGCCGACCCCGACCTGCGCAACGACCGGGACCAGAGCCCCGTCGCCGGTGCCCTGTTCAAGGGCGCGGACGAGGTCGTCCAGGTGCTGCTGGAGGCCGGTGCCGACCTGGACGCCGGAACGCCGAGCGCGCGGGCCGCGGCGGCCATGTTCGGGCGCGCCCACCTGCTCCCGGGCTGAGCCGAACGAGAGGCCCTGGCCCCCGGGGGGCCCGGTTTGACCCCTCACGCCCGGCCCCGTAACCTTGACCGTCGGCGTGTCGCCTGACCCGCCACATCCCCGTAAACCTCATTCCTTCCGGGTGCCACGGTGCCTGGGAGAGGTCGTCCGTGTCCATGCCGGGCGGCTGGCCTGCGGGGGTGCCGTTCTTCGAGCGAAAGAGAGATCCGCGTGTACGCCATCGTGCGCAGCGGTGGTCGCCAGCACAAGGTTGCTGTCGGCGACATCGTTGAGGTTGACAAGATTTCCACCGCCAAGGTGGGCGACACGGTCGAGCTCTCGACCCTGCTCGTCGTCGACGGCGACTCCGTGACCAGCGACCCCTGGGTGCTGGCCGGCATCAAGGTCCAGGCCGAGGTCGTGGACCACCACAAGGGCCAGAAGATCGACATTCTGCGCTACAAGAACAAGACCGGCTACCGCCGTCGTCAGGGCCACCGCCAGCAGTACACGGCGATCAAGGTCACTGAGATCCCCGCGGCTGCGAAGTAAGGGACTGAGGAGAGATGGCACACAAGAAGGGCGCATCGTCCACCCGGAACGGTCGCGACTCGAATGCCCAGCGGCTCGGCGTGAAGCGCTTCGGCGGTCAGGTCGTCAGCGCGGGTGAGATCCTGGTCCGTCAGCGCGGCACCCACTTCCACCCCGGCGCGGGCGTGGGCCGTGGCGGCGACGACACGCTGTTCGCGCTGCTGCCGGGTGCCGTCGAGTTCGGCACCAGCCGCGGCCGCAAGGTCGTGAACATCGTTCCGGTCGCCTGACCGGATCTTTCGCGAGGCGGACCTCACTTCCCCGGCGGGAAGGCGGGTCCGCCTTTCGCGTGTTAAGACAAGAAACCCATAAGAAGTCTCTGGAGGCACCTCACCATGACCACCTTCGTGGACCGCGTCGAGCTGCATGTCGCCGCGGGTAACGGAGGCCACGGCTGTGCCTCCGTCCACCGTGAGAAGTTCAAGCCGCTCGGCGGACCCGACGGCGGCAACGGCGGACGCGGCGGGGATGTGATCCTCACCGTCGACCAGTCCGTGACGACGCTCCTCGACTACCACCACTCCCCGCACCGCAAGGCCACCAACGGCAAGCCCGGCGAGGGCGGCAACCGCAGCGGCAAGGACGGTCAGGACCTGGTGCTGGCCGTGCCGGACGGCACCGTCGTCCTCGACAAGGCGGGCAACGTCCTCGCCGACCTGGTCGGGCAGGGCACCTCCTACGTCGCCGCCCAGGGCGGACGCGGCGGGCTCGGCAACGCCGCCCTCGCCTCCGCGCGCCGCAAGGCCCCCGGGTTCGCGCTGCTCGGCGAGCCGGGGGACCTCCGGGACATCGTCCTGGAGCTGAAGACCGTCGCGGACGTGGCGCTGGTCGGATATCCCAGCGCGGGGAAGTCCTCGCTCATCTCGGTGCTGTCGGCGGCCAAGCCGAAGATCGCCGACTACCCCTTCACCACGCTGGTGCCCAACCTCGGCGTCGTCACCGCCGGGTCCACGGTCTACACGGTCGCCGACGTGCCCGGTCTGATCCCGGGCGCCAGCCAGGGCCGCGGGCTGGGGCTGGAGTTCCTGCGCCACGTCGAGCGGTGCAGCGTGCTCGTGCACGTGCTGGACACGGCCACCCTGGAGTCCGACCGCGACCCCGTCTCCGACCTCGACGTCATCGAGGAGGAGCTGCGCCAGTACGGCGGCCTCGGCGGCCGCCCGCGGATCGTCGTCCTCAACAAGATCGACGTTCCCGACGGCCAGGACCTGGCCGAGATGGTCCGGCCGGACCTGGAGGAGCGCGGCTACCGGGTGTTCGAGGTCTCCGCGGTCGCCCACAAGGGACTCAAGGAGCTGTCCTTCGCCCTGGCCGACCTGGTCGCGCAGGCGCGCGCCGCCCGGCCCAAGGAGGAGGCGACCCGGATCGTCATCCGGCCCAAGGCCGTGGACGACGCCGGGTTCACGGTCACCCGCGAGGAGGTCGGCGGCGAGCCGCTGTTCCGGGTGCGCGGGGAGAAGCCCGAACGCTGGGTGCGGCAGACCGACTTCAACAACGACGAGGCCGTCGGCTACCTCGCCGACCGGCTCAACCGCCTGGGCGTGGAAGAGTCGTTGATGAAGGCCGGCGCCCGCTCCGGCGACGGTGTGGCCATCGGCCCCGAGGAGAACGCGGTCGTCTTCGACTGGGAGCCGTCCGTGATGGCCGGCGCGGAGATGCTCGGCCGCCGCGGCGAGGACCACCGGCTCGAGGCGCCCCGCCCGGCCGCCCAGCGCCGCCGCGACCGCCAGGCCGAACGGGACGAGGCCGAGCGCGAGTACGACGGCTTCGAACCCTTCTAGATCCCCAGGGCGCGCAGGCGGGCGGCCCGCGCGCCGGCGCCCGCCCGAGGAGCCCG
>NZ_JAAGMD010000848.1 GCF_010548465.1 Streptomyces sp. SID14436
CCCGGCCACGCGGCCCGGTGGTCCCGGGGCCGCGCATCCCGGTGTGCGCGGCGCCGCCGACGCCGACGCGACGAGCGCCACGCACACCGGGGGTTCATGCCCGGCCGGCCGGCTCCGGTTCGATCGGGGCGTGCAGGCGCCGCGTGTGGTCCACCTGGCGCTCGGCCCCGGTCAGCGCGACCTGCACCGTGAGCCGCGCATCCGCGCTGGAGGCCGCCAACCGCAGCTCCAGCAGGCCCGGTTCGACGATGCGCCGGCCGTCCCGTCCGGTGAAGGAGGCGACGTCGGCCGGGACCGTGGCGCGCAGCCGCCGGGCCTCGCCCGGCTCCAGGTCCACGCGGGTGTACCCGACGAGACGCTGCACCGGCTGCACGACCGACGCGACCGGGTCGTGCAGGTAGAGCTGCACGACCTCGGTCCCGGCCCGCCCGCCCGTGTTGCGCACGGTGAAGGCGAGGCCGAACTCGCCGTCCGTCGGCGCCTCGTCGGCGTCCACGGTCAGGTCCGTCCAGTCGAACCGCGTGTAGGACAGGCCGTGCCCGAAGGCGAACGCGGGGGTCGGGTCGATGCTGGAGACGTCGCTGGCCTGGGCGAGCCGCGCCCCGAGGTAGGTGGACGGCTGGGAGCCGGGGCCGCGCGGCACGCCGACCGGGAGACGGCCGGAGGGGTTGGTCCGGCCGCTGAGCACCCCGGCGATCGCGTGCGTGCCCTCCTGGCCCGGGAAGAAGGACTGCACGATCGCGGCGGACTCCTGCACGGCACGCCCGAGCGCGTACGGCCGTCCCGCGATCAGCACGGTGACGACAGGGGTCTCCAGGTCGAGCACGGCGTCGAGCAACTGCTGCTGGGCGCCGGGCAGCACCAGTGACTCGACGTCGCATCCCTCGCCGCTGGTGCCCCGCCCGAACAGGCCGGCCCGGTCGCCGAGCACGACCAGGGCGATGTCGGCCTCGCGCGCCGCCCGCACGGCCTCCTGGATGCCGGAGAGGTCTCCGTCGTCGACGCCGGTGCCGCGGGCCACCGTGATCTCGGCGTCGGGGAACTCCGCGGTGAGGGTGTCGCGCAGGGTGGGCAGACCGATGCCGAGCGGGGTCCCGGGATGGCGGACGCCGATGTGCTGCGGGAACGAGTAGCAGCCCAGGACGGCGACGGGCTCGTCCGCGTTGGGACCGATCAGGGCGATGCGGCGCGGCCGGTCCAGGGGCAGGGTGCCGTCGTTGCTCAGCAGCACGACCGCTTCCTCGGCGAGCGCGCGGGCCAGCGCGCGGTTCTCCGGGCCGTCCAGGTCGACCCGGCCGCGCAGCGCCTCGGGATCGTCCTGGCCGACGCCGTCGAGCGCGGGCGGGAGAGGGGTCCAGTCCGCGTCGAGCAGGCCGAGTTCCGCCTTCTGGGTGAGGATCCGGCGCAGGGCCCGGTCGACGAGCTTCTCCGGCACGCGGCCGTCGGCGACCGCCTCGGCCAGGGGCGCGCCGTAGGTCTTGACGTTGGGCAGTTCCACGTCGATGCCCGCGTGCAGGGCGGTGCCGGCGGCGTCGGCCCAGTCGGCGGCGACGCCGTGCAGGGTGGCGAGGAAGGCGATGGCGAAGTAGTCGGCGACGACGGTGCCGTCGAAGCCCCAGGTGTCCCGCAGCAGCCCGGTCAGCAGGGCCTCGTCGGCCGCCGAGGGCATGCCGTCGGTGTCGGTGTAGGCGTTCATCACCGACCGGACACCGCCTTCCCGGACCGCCATCTCGAACGGCGGCAGCAGCACGTCGGCGCGCTCGCGCGGGCCCACGGAGGAAGGCGCCAGGTTGCGGCCGGCGCGGGAGGCGGAGTAGCCGGCGAAGTGCTTGAGGGTGGCGACGATGCCGGCGGACTCCAGGCCTTGCACGTAGGCGGTGCCGATGGTGCCGACGAGGTACGGGTCCTCGCCGATGGTCTCCTCCACGCGGCCCCAGCGGGCGTCGCGCACCACGTCGAGGACGGGCGCGAGGCCCTGGTGGACGCCGACGGACCGCATGTCGCGGCCGATGGCGGCGGCCATCCGGCGCACCAGCCCGGGGTCGAAGGCGGCACCCCAGGACAGCGGCACCGGGTAGGCGGTGGCGCCCCAGGCGGCGAATCCCGCCAGGCACTCGTCATGCGCGAGGGCGGGGATGCCGAACCGGTTCGTGGCGGCGATGCGGGCCTGGGTACGGGCCAGGGAGAGCGCGCCCACGGCGGCGTCGACGGGGACGGTGCCGAAGGGGCGGGTCAACTGGCCCAGACCGTCGGGCAGAAGGGCGTCCAGGTCGACGGCCTCCTCCATCTCGTGCTGGTGCGGGGCCACTTCACCGCCCTGGTCGGAGGCGCCCACCCACACGCCGTACAGCTGGGCGGTCTTCTCCTCCAGGGTCATCGCGCCGATGAGGGCGTCGACTCTGGCGGTCACGGGAACGCTGGGGTCGTTCCACCGGGGGAGTCCGGGGGTGTTCTCCACGGCCATGTCGGTGTTCACTTTCCTCCTACGCCTCTCGGCCCCTCGACCGGGGACCCACGGGCGGACGGACAGGTGGACGAGCAGGACGGGACACGGGGCGGAAACGGTCCGGGCACCACGGTCGGGCACCCGCGCCTCCGCGTCGGCGTGGGCGGCGGCGCCCGGTCACGCCCCCGGACCCGGCGTCGGTCAACGGCCGAATCCGGCGGTGAGGCCGCTGAGCAGCTGACGCCGGCCGAACGCGTACAGCACCAGGACGGGCAGCGTGGTGAGGACCACGGCGGCCAGGACGGCGGGGACGTTGACCCCGTACTGGCCCTGGAAGGTCCACAGCGCCAGCGGCAGGGTCCGCTGGTCGGGGCTCTGGGTGAGGACCAGGGGCAGCAGGAATCCGTTCCAGATGGTCAGGGCGTTGAAAATGGTCACGGTGAGGATGGCGGGCCGGGTGAGCGGCGCCGCCAGCCGCCACAGCGTCGTCCACTCGGTGGCGCCGTCGACCCGCATCGAGTCGAACAGCTCCTTGGGGACGTCGCGGATGAAGTTGGTGAGCACCAGCACGGACAGCGGAATGGCGAAGGCGATCGACGGCAGGATCAGCGCCAGCAGGCTGTCGTACAGCTGCAGCCTGATGATGATCAGGTAGACCGGGATCACCGTCGCCTGCAGGGGGATCGCCAGGCCCATCAGGAACAGGCCGTTCATCGCGCGCAGGGTCCGCATGCGCCAGCCGCGGACGATGGCGTAGGCCGCCATGAAGGAGATCGCGACCGCCGGCACGACGGCGCCGGCCGTGACGACGACGCTGTTGACGAAGTAGCGCAGGAAGTCGGACTCGACGACCAGCCGGTAGTTGTCCAGTGTCGGGTTGCCCGAGGGCGCCAGGGGGTTGCTCGCGTAGTACTGGCTCTGCGCCTTGAGACTGGTGATGAGGGTCCAGTACAGGGGGACGGCGACCACGACCAGCCACAGCCATCCGGCCAGTCCGCCCAGCCAGTTGCGCCGGGCGGTGGGCCGGCGCGGAGGGCGCCGCTGCTCGCCGGGGGTGACCTTCTGCGGTCGCCGCCGGTCGGTCAGGATGGTGGTCATCTCAGGCCCCCTCGAGTTGGCTCGCGGCGGCGTCCCGGCCGCCGAGCCGGCGCAGCAGCAGGGCGAGGGCCAGACCCACCAGGACCAGGATCACCGCGATGGCGCTGGCCGGTCCCATCAGGCTGGCCTGGAAACCCCGCTTGTACATGTCCAGTGCGAGGACCCGGGTGGCGTCACCGGGGCCGCCCTCGGTCAGCACGAAGATGAGGTCGAAGAAGGTCAGCGACCCGATCACCATCAGCGTGGACGAGGTGATGATGGTGTACTTCAGCTGCGGCAGCGTGATGCTGAAGAACTGCCGGACCTTCCCGGCACCGTCCAACTGCGCCGCTTCGTAGAGGGACTTCGGGATCTGCTGCACCCCGCCCTGATAGATCAGGGAGTGGAAGGGGATGAACTGCCAGGAGACCACGAAGACGACCACCCCGAAGGCGAGCCCGGGCCGCCCCAGCCAGTCCTGGCTCAGCAGCGGGATCTTCAGCCCGGCACCGAGGCCGAAGTTGGGGTCGAGCAGGGCCTTGTAGGCGATCGCGATCGCCGCCGAGCTGAGCATCAGCGGCACGAAGTACACCACGCCCAGCACCGCACGGTAGCGCTGGCGGCCGGCCATGAACGTGCCGAGCAGGATGCTCAGCGGTGTCTGGACGGCCCAGGACACGGCCATCACCAGGAACGTCACCCAGAGGGCGTGCGGCAGCCCCGGATCGGTGAGCACCGCACGCCAACTCGTCAGCCCCGACAGCTGGATGTCACCGATCCCGTCCCACGTGGTGAAGCTCAGCGCGAAGACACCGACGAGCGGGATCACCGCGAAGCCGACGAACATCAGCAGCGCCGGCACCGCCAGCCACGGCAGGATGCTGCGCGGTTCGCGTCGCTGCGGGTGGGTGGCGGGCGAGCTCATGCGGCGGTGACCGCGTTGAGGTTGCCGGCGAACTGCTGCGGGGAGATGGACAGCTGGAACAGCTTGACGATGTTGTCCAGCAGCGTCTCGGCGGCCGTCGGACTGAGCGCCTGGTCCCACGACTGGACGAACACCTTCGCCTTGCTGGCGATGTCGTACGTGAACTTCAGGAAGTCGGCGTTGTCGGAGGCGGCCAGCAGCTTCTCCGTGCCGAGCCGGATCGGCACCGACCCGTTGCCGATCCACTTCTCCACCTCCGCGTCCTGGAGGACACCGGTGGCGAAGAAGTCCTTCGCGATCTTCTTCTGCTCGGCACTGGCCTTGGCCGAGATGGACAGGTACTGGGCGGGGTTGCCCACGGTGACGCTCTGATCGCCCTTGCCGCCCTCGACGGGCGGGAAGGTCATGTAGCCCAGCGCGCCGCTGGAGACGAAGTCCCCGCCGTCGGTCTGCTGGATGCCGTACGACCAGGCGCCGTGCAGCATCATCGCGGCCCGGCCGGTGTACAGCAGCGCCTGGTCGGCGTTGGAGTCGGCGGTGATCGAGGAGAAGCCCTTGACGAACCCGTCGGCCTTGACCAGCTGCTGCAGTTTGGTGAGCGCCGCGATGGCGTCCGGGTGCGACCAGGCGTTCTTCTCACCCTCGATGGCGGCCTGGAACACCTCGGAACCGCCGATGCGGTCGAACAGGAACTCCAGCCACATCATGTTCGTCCACCGGGACTGGCCGCCCAGCGAGAACGGTGCGATGCCCTTGGCGTTGAACTTGGGCACCAGCGCCATGATGTCGTCCCAGGACTCCGGCGGTTTCACGCCGACCTTCTCGAAGACGTCCTTGTTGTAGTAGAGGATGATCGGCTGCACCGTCTCGCACGGCATGGCGTAGATCTTGCCGTCGACCGTGGCCGCGCCGAACGAGGACGGGAACAGCCGTTCCTTCACCGCGGAGTTCTCGTCGAACCACGAGGTGAGGTCCTCGACCTGCTCCCCTTCCACGTAGGTGCGCAGCGTCCCGCCGCCCCAGCCCCAGATGATGGTGGGCGCCTGCCCGGCACCGATCGCGGTCTTGATCTTCGTCTTGTACGCGTCGTTCTGGAAGGTGGTGTCCTTGATCTGCTGGTCGGGGTGGGCCTTGTTGAAGGCGTCCACCGCGCCGGCCCGGACCCCTTCCTGCGGCTGGCCGTTGAGGTACCAGTACGTCGCGCCGCCGCTGCTCTTGCCGGGTCCGGACGAACCGCAGGCCGCCAGCGCCGCGGACACCGGCACACCGGCGGCCAGGGTGAGGAGGGTACGTCGGGAGAGCGCCATGTCATTCTCCGCACTCGAGAGCCATCGGCTGCTCGTGAGTCGAGGTGAAAGGTTTTCGAAAAGGGCTGTCTCCGAGCTCTGTTCGTGCAAATTAGGTTTCGGGGTTCGCCGGTGTCAAGGCGTATGCACACACGGGTTGTTGGGCGCAAGTAAGCGGTGAAACAGTGATTGCGGATGTCCGGCGCACGACCCCGGGAACGTCGAAAATGTTTCGAAAGCCTGGGGATCGGGGGAGAGGATCATGCGGGTGGACGCCGGACGCACACGGTCCGCCCAGGTCACACAGCCGACCGGGTGCCCGCCGCCGCGCCTGCCGCATTGCCGTACGGTTTGACCGGCTCCACCCGCGTGGCCGGCCGGGCCCGGCGGCTCACCGCACCGGTGGGACGGACAGTTGAGAGGAACCGATGCGACCGAATGCCAGGCGCACCACGTTGGCGGACATCGCCCAGGCGGCCGGTGTCTCCGTCGCCACCGTGTCCAAAGTGGTCAACGGCCGCGGTGACGTGGCGCCGCACACCCGCACGCGGGTGCAGGAACTGCTGCACCAGCACCACTACCTGGCCCCCGTGTTCCGTCACACCGAGGCCGTCGAGAGCCCGACCATCGAGGTCCAGTTCCAGGGCGGCCTGCGCGCCTACGTGGCGGAGACCCTCGAAGGCATCGTCGACTCCGCGGCCGAGCTGGGCGCCTCCGTGGTGATCAGCAAGGCGTCCCACCGCCCGCACTGGGCCCGGGACCTGGTCTCCGCGGGACGCCGCGCCGTCATCGCCGTCACCAGCGTGTACACCACGGCCCACATGAACGAACTGGCCCGGGCCGGCCTGCCGTTGGTCGTCCTGGACCCGCTGCACCTGCCGGACAGCCGGGTCAACAGCGTCGGGGCGACCAACTTCGCCGGCGGTCTCACCGCGACCCGGCACCTGCTGTCCCTGGGCCACCGACGCATCGCCTACCTCGGCGGGCCCGTCATGGCGGTCGGCAACCAGGCCCGCCTGCACGGCTACCGCGCCGCCATGGAGGCGGAGGGCGCCCCCGTCCCGGACGGTTACGTCCGGCCCGGCGAGTTCACCTACGAGACCGGCCTGCTCGGCGCCGCGGCGCTCCTGGACCTGGACGAGCCGCCGACGGCCGTCTTCGCGGGCAACGACGACATCGCCGTCGGCGTCGTCGAGACGGTCCGCGCCCGCGGCCTGCGCGTCCCCGAGCACCTGAGCGTGGTCGGCTTCGACGACACGAGCCTCGCCCGCATGGCCTCACCGCCCCTGACCACCGTCCGCCAGCCCCTGCGGGAGATGGGCGCCGCCGCACTGCGGACCGCTCTCCGGCTGGCCAACGGCGAGAAACTCGACTCCCACCACATCGAACTCGCCACCGAACTCGTCGTCCGCGCCTCCACGGCACCGCCGCGCGAGGAGACGGCACCGTGAACGACGACGGGGGAGCGGCCCCGGCTCCGGTACTCGCCTGATCGCCCCCGCCTCGTCCGCCCTCGCGACGGCCGGCAGCACGGCGGCGGTCCGCACGACACCGTGCGGACCGCCATGCGTGTGACCGGAGCCCTCAGAAGAAGCCGAGCTTCTTCGGCGAGTAGCTGACCAGCAGGTTCTTCGTCTGCTGGTAGTGGTCCAGCATCATCTTGTGCGTCTCCCGGCCGATCCCGGACTGCTTGTAGCCGCCGAACGCCGCGTGCGCCGGATAGGCGTGGTAACAGTTCGTCCAGACGCGGCCCGCCTGGATGGCCCGGCCGGCCCGGTAGGCCGTGTTGATGTCGCGGGTCCACACGCCGGCGCCGAGACCGTACGACGTGTCGTTGGCGATCTTGATGGCGTCGTCGAAGTCGTCGAACGACGCCACCGAGACGACCGGACCGAAGATCTCCTCCTGGAAGACCCGCATCCGGTTGTCGCCCTCGAAGATGGTCGGCCGGACGTAGTATCCGCCCTTCAACTCACCGTCGTACTCTGCGCGTTCGCCCCCGGTCAGGACCTTGGCGCCCTCGTCGCGGCCGATGTCGATGTACGACAGGATCTTGGCCAGCTGCTCGCTCGACGCCTGCGCGCCGATCATCGTGTCGGTGTCGAGCGGGTGACCGGGCTTGATCAGTTCGGTGCGGGCGACGGCCGCCGCGATGAAGTCGGGGTAGTTGCCCCGCTGGATCAGCCCACGGGAGGGGCAGGTGCACACCTCGCCCTGGTTCAGCGCGAACATGGTGAACCCCTCGAGGGCCTTGTCGCGCAGTTCGTCGTCCTTCTCCCACACGTCGTCGAAGAAGATGTTCGGCGACTTGCCGCCCAGCTCCAGCGTGACCGGCTTCAGGTTCTCGGCCGCGTACTGCATGATCAGCCGTCCGGTGGTCGTCTCACCCGTGAAGGCGATCTTCGCGACCCGAGGGCTGGACGCGAGCGGCTTGCCCGCCTCCGGCCCGAAGCCGTTGACGATGTTCAGCACCCCGGGCGGCAGCAGGTCGGACACCAGGCTCAGCCAGAAGTGGATGGAGACCGGCGTCTGCTCCGCGGGCTTGAGGACGACCGCGTTGCCGGCCGCCAGGGCGGGCGCCAGCTTCCAGGTCGCCATCAGGATGGGGAAGTTCCACGGGATGATCTGCGCGACGACGCCCAGCGGCTCGTGGAAGTGGTAGGCCACCGTGTCGTCGTCGACCTCGCTCAGCGAGCCCTCCTGGGCGCGCACCGCACCGGCGAAGTAGCGGAAGTGGTCGATGGCCAGCGGGATGTCCGCCGCCAGCGTCTCGCGTACGGGCTTGCCGTTCTCCCAGCTCTCCGCGACCGCGAGCGCCTCCAGGTTGGCCTCCATGCGGTCGGCGATCTTCAGCAGGATGTCGGACCGCTCGGCTGCCGCCCTGCGCCCCCAGCCGGGCGCCGCCGCGTGGGCCGCGTCCAGGGCCGCCTCGACGTCCTCCGCCGTGCCGCGCGCCACCTCGGTGAACGGCTGCCCGTTCACCGGACTCGGATTCTCGAAGTACTGACCCCTGACCGGCGGCACGTACTCCCCGCCGATGTAGTGGTCGTAACGGGACTGGTAGGAGACGATCGCGCCCTCGCTCCCGGGCGCCGCGTATCGGGTCATGCGGAACAGGCCTCCCTCAGCAGCGCTGCCCGCCGTTGGGCAGCTCCGCGCCGGAGCGTAGGGAGACGGACGTTGCATCCACGTTGCGTGACCACGTCACCACGTCCTCCGTCGCCGGAAGGGGACGCGCCGGGGCAGGTCCCGAGAACGGGGCCGCTCACCTGCCCGAGGGCCGCCAGGGGCCCGCCGGGACTCCCAACTCCGCCTCCAGCGCGGCCAGACGTGCCCGATGAGCCGCCGTGGGCCGGGCCGCCGCCAGCGCCCGCCACACGTCCAGGTCGTCCTCGCCCCACGACGCGTGGGCCCAGTCGGCCAGCAGGTCGGGATCCGAGCGGGCGATCAGCGCCGCCCGCAGGCCGTCCGCGAGCCGTCGCCTGAGCCGGACGACCGCCGGCGCCTGGGAGGAGGGCAGCAACGGCCCCGGGTACGAGGCCAGCGCATCGGTGACCGCACCCGCCGCGAGCCTGCGTTCGACGACGGCGAGGTCCGACTCCAGGTGCTCGGTGAGCCGGTAGGGACGCGACGCGAGCAGCCCGGGGGCTGCCGTGCCCGCACCTCCCGCGTCGAGGACCTGACGCAGCCGGGCCAGCTCCGCGCGCAGCGTCACCGGGGTCACCGACTCGTCCTCGTACAGGGCGCAGAGCAGTTCGTCGCCGGTCAGACCCCCGGGGTGCGCGGCGAGGAGGACGAGGATCTCGCTGTGCCGCCGGCTGAGCCGCAGCGTGCGCCCGCCCGCCGTCAGCACGGCCTGGTCACGTCCCAGGACCTCCAGCTCGGCGCCCCCCGCCGCCGGGCCCCGAGGGGCGAGCAGCGCCAGCTGGGACTCCGCGGCGCGCGCCACCGCCTGCACGAATCCGAGACTGTGCGGGTGGGCGAGCCCGTCCCCGCCGGTGATGTCCACCGCACCCAGCAGGCGCCCCGTCCGGGGGTCGTGCACCGGCGCCGCCGCGCACGTCCACGGCTGCGCGCGCCGTACGAAGTGCTCGGCCGCGAACACCTGCACCGCACGTCCCACGGCCACGGCGGTACCCGGTGCGTTCGTTCCCACCGCGCTCTCCGACCACCGGGCGCCCGGCACGAAGTTCATCCGCTCCGCCTGGCGCAGCGTCGTCGCGTGGCCCTCCACCCACAGCAGCCTGCCGTGCGCGTCGCACACGGCCAGCAGATGCCGCCCGTCGGAGGCGAACGACCCCAGCAACTCCCGCATGAGCGGCATGACATGGGCCAGTGGGTGCTCTGCGCGACAGGTTCCGAGGTCGCTGTCGGCGAGTTCGATGTCGGCGCTGCCGTCCGGGTGGACGCCGGCGCGCGCCGACCGCCGCCAGGAGTCGGCGACCACACCGCGCACCGGGCGTGGCACCGTGCCCGCCTCGGTGAAGGCCGCATGAGCCCGGTGCAGGGCGCGTACACGCTCGGCAGGGTCGGCTCCTGGCTCGAGGGCCACCCAGGAATCAGTCACCTTGGCCTCCCGCGGGGGCGATGCTGGGGACATCGTGGCCCGGTCCGGGCCCGGCGACAACCGTGCCGACCGCTGTTCGCGCCCTGCCGGGACCACCCGCCCCGACCGGCCTCGTGAGCCGGCCGGGGGCGCGACGCCGCACCGGCTGGAAGACAGCCGGCGGGTGGCGCGGCCGACGGTGCGCGGGGAGGGAAACCGGCCATGACATCACCGCAGGTGGGCACCCGGCGGTGGCCGGGACGCGCGGCCGGCGATCACGATTCGCCACCCAGGAGGTCCCGGGGCACAATGTGTCGTTCATCCCCCGCAGGTCACGGACCCGTGGGGGAGTGACACCCGATCCCACCAGCAACAAGGGAGATGCACATGTCGTCCAAGAGGCGTCGGAAGAAGAAGGCGCGTCGCAAGAGCGCGGCGAACCACGGCAAGCGTCCGCAGTCCTGAGCCCCTTCGCGCTCAGGCGGAGTTCCCTCCGCGCACCGGCGGGACGGGAGGCGTGCGGTCCGCACGCCGGAGCCCGTCCCGCCGGCCCGCCCGGCACCACCGCCGGGCATCCCCGTCCGGCGCGCCCGGCGCCGCACCGGGTCCAACGGGTCCCGACGGGCCCGGCCCCCGGCCGCGCAGGCCCGCCGCCCGCTCCCTTCTCGGGGCACCATGTGGGGCATGTCTTGGGGCACCATGTGGGCATGGCCGAGAACCGGATCGTGAACACCCACCAGTCCGAGGCGTGGAACGGCTACGAGGGCCGGCACTGGGCCGAGCACCAGGCGCGCTACGACGCGCTCAACGACCCCGCGAACGCCCCGCTCCTCGACGCCGCCCGCATCCGAGAAACCGACCGGGTCCTGGACATCGGCTGCGGCAACGGCCGCCTGACCCGGCTGGCCGCGCGCACCGCCGCCCACGTCGTCGGCGTCGACCTGTCGGAGCCCATGCTGGAACGGGCCCGGGCGAGCGCGGCGGCCGAGCACCTCGGCAACGTCACCCACCTCCGGGCCGACGCCCAGGTCCACCCCTTCGACGAGGCGTCGTTCGACGTCGCGGTGAGCCGCTTCGGCGTCATGTTCTTCGCCGACCCGGTCGCCGCGTTCAGCAACATCCGGCGCGCCCTGCGGCCGGGCGGGCGGATCGCCTTCGTCTGCCCGCAGTCCGTGCTCCGGATGGACCAGGCGGTGATCTTCGCGGCCGTCGCCGAGCACGTCACGCTGCCCGACCTGTCCGCCCCGGCGGAGACGGGCCCCGCCGCCTTCGCCGAC
The DNA here is from genome assembly GCF_010548465.1 of Streptomyces sp. SID14436. GTDB lineage: Bacteria > Actinomycetota > Actinomycetes > Streptomycetales > Streptomycetaceae > Streptomyces. The sequence goes on from NZ_JAAGMD010000848.1 coordinate 11,558, forward strand.
CCGGCACGCGCCGAACGCGTCCTGACCGACGCCGGGTTCGACGACGTCACCGTGGAACCGGTCGAAGTACCGCAGGGGTGGGGCCCCGACGCGGCGGACGCAGCCACCTTCCTCTTCGGCTGGGGCCCGATGTGCCACTGGCTCCGCGATGCCGCCCCCGACGCCGTCGACCGCGCCCGGGAGGCGGCCACCGAGGCGTTCCGCGCCTACGAGACGGACGACGGAGTCCGGCTCATGGCCCGCCACTGGCTGGTGACTGCCGTCCGGCCGGGCGGTCCCGCACCCGCCCCCGGGGCGTGAGGGCGACCGGTCCTCCACGCCCGCAGCCGCCGCACCCCGCCCCCGACGCCGTCGACCGCCCCGGCCACGGCGACCTGACCTGCCGCGTCCGAGCCCCGGCCCGTCGGCCGAGCCGGACGCTCACGGAGGCCGCCGCCGGACCGGGGCAGTGACGCCGCGCCCCCAGCCAGAGCCCGGGCCACAGCCCGAG
>NZ_JAAGMD010000873.1 GCF_010548465.1 Streptomyces sp. SID14436
CCTCGGTCCGGGCGTCGCCCTGCTGTCCCTGCTGACCCGCCACTGCCTCCCCGGCCCGCGCCACCGCACCCCGGCCCCCGGCACCCCCGATCCCGGGGGCACCACGGCCCCGCCCGCCCCGCCGCCCCGCACACGCGTGTGAGCCACCGCCCGCAGACGACCACCCCCGCCGGCCCGCACGACACCCTCATCCCGGCCCGCCCACGGCGTCCTCGCTGCTGCCCACCCTCGGCCCGGGCATCGCCCCGCTGTCCGGCTCACCGGCCACCGCCAACGCCTCCCCGGCCCGCGCCGCCGCACCACAACCCCCCGGCCCCCCGGTCCCCCCGGTACCGGCACAGCCGCCCGGCCCGTCCGCTTCCGGCCCCGTGCGGCAACCTCCGTGAGCGCTTCCTCGTCCATGAGGGAGGATTCGGGCATCGCCAGCGCGAGCGGGAGGCCGGGACGTTGGACACTGCGACTGCCGAGTGGACGGCCGACGAGGAGCGGGCCGGCCGCCGGAGCGGCGGGCGGCGCCTGCGCACCGTGGGTGCGGCGCTGCTGTTCGCCGGGGTGAGCGCGGTCGTCGGCTGCCGGGCCGCCGACACCGACGGCCCCACGCCCGTGACGCAGCTTCTCGCCTTCCTGCCGTGGCTGCTCGTGCCCACCGGGGCCGGCCTGCTGTTCGCCCTGCTCGCCCGGTGGCGGACCGGGCTGGTGTGGGGCGTCGTCCTGCTCGGGCTGCTGGCCTGGTTCATCGAACCGTACGGAAAGAGCACCGAGCCCGCCGGCCGGCCCGTCGCCTCCCTGCGGGTGCTGACCTCGAACGTGGAGTTCGGCCGGGGGACCGGCCCGCTGATCGGGGCGGTGCGCCGGGAGAAGCCGGACCTCGTCTTCGTCCAGGAGTGCGACCCCGGCTGCGAGGCGGCCCTGCGGCAGGAGCTCGCGGACACCCTCCCGCACCGCGTGGCCGTGTCCGGCGGCGGCTCCGAGGGCTCCGTCATCCTCAGCCGCCACCCCTTGCGGGACGCCGACCCCGTGCCCGGCACGATGGGCATGCCCGCCGCGGTCGCCGACGTCGGCGGACGGCCGGTGCGGCTGCAGCTCGCCCACCCGATGCCGCCGCTGCCCGGCCAGACCGCCCTGTGGCAGCGGGAACTCGGGCGGCTGAGGGAGGCCGCCGCCCGCGACCGGACGACACCGGCCGTGTTCGCCGGGGACTTCAACGCCTCCCAGGACCACGCCGCCTTCCGCCGCATCCTCGACACGGGCCTGCGCGACGCCGCCCGGCTCACCGGCGCCGACCGGACCCCGACCTGGCCGGCCCGGACCATGCCCGCGTTCGGCGCCCAGATCGACCACGTGCTGGTCTCCGGGCAGTTCACCGCGCACCGGGTGCGCTTCCTGGACCTGGCCCGCACCGACCACCGCGCCCTGGTCGCCGACCTCACGCTGCACGAGGGCCGGTGACAGCGGCGCGGGCCGCCCCCCGCAGGGGGCGGCCCGCGCACACCGGCCGGACCGCGCGGCGCGGCCCGCCGCCCGGTCAGCGGGCGGACTTCTCCAGTGCCTTGTCCATCGCGGCGGCGAAGCCGTTGGCCCACAGCTGGTTCACGCGGGACCGCTCCGCCGAGTTGGGGTAGGCGTTGGTGCAGGACGGGCCGGGGCCGCCGCCGGACATCAGCTCGCTGCACGGGCCCGAGTAGTGGTCCGGCAGGCCGAGCACGTGGCCGGTTTCGTGCGCGGTCACGCGCGTGGAGTCGTAGGTCTGGTTCTGCCGGTAGTCCAGGAAGATGTAGCCGCGGCCGTGGCCGTCCGTGGACGCGTACGAGCCGCGCGGGTCGTTGCCCTCCCGGTAGGTGAAGTCCGCGCCCGAGGAACCGGCCTGGAGTCTGACGTTCGACACCGAGCTGTTCCAGATCTGGGTGCTGCGGGCTATCTGCGTGGCGAACGAGGGCGCTCCGGAGGCGTTGTAGACCACCGTGACGGCCGCCGTGCTCTTCGGGTTCGCCGCCCGCTTCTCGGCCACGGACCGCAGAACGGCCTCGAAGAACGCGCGGTTGGCCGCGGCCTCGGCCTTCGCGTCGGCGGGGGAGCCGGCCGACGGCGTCCCGTCGTAGGCGACGACCGGCGCGCCCTCGGCGGTGGGGGTCGCCGAGGCCGGGCCGGCGGTGCCGAGACCGAGGGTCGCCAGGCTCAGTCCGGCGGCGGTGAGAACGGACAGGGGCATGCGCATGCGCATCGATGACTCCTCGAGGTGGGGGGATGAGTCAGACATCGTGAGTGTCCGTGCCCGTACGGCCGTTGTGATGATGGCAACCGCCGATAGGGCCGCCCTATCCCCCTCCGTCCCCACCTGCCCCGCCCTGCCCGGCGGCCCCGGCCGGGACCCCTCCCGATCCGGGCCGGCGCCTCGCGCCGTGAAGGCCCGATGGTCCTGATCGGTCGGCATTTGTATGTCTGGTGAAAGCTGAACTTCCGCCTTACCCTCCCAGGACATGGAGCTTGAGGTCAGGCACCTCAGGGCGCTGTGCGCCATCGCCGACACCGGCAGCCTGCACCGCGCGGCACGCCAACTGGGAGTGGCACAGCCCTCGTTGAGCACGCAGCTGCGGCGCATCGAACACGAGCTGGGCGGTGCCCTGTTCGTCCGGGCCCGCACCGGCTGCCGCCCCACACCGCTGGGCCGGCTGGTGCTCAGCCGTGCCCGCCCCCTGGTGGCCGAATTGCGCTCCCTCGTCAGCGAGGCCCGCGCCGCCGCCGTCGGCGGACGCCAGCTGCGCATCGGCTCCACGGCCAGCCGGGCTCTCGCGGGCTGGCTGCGCCGGCTCCGCCGGCACTGGCAGGAACCCACCCTGCACATGGACGTCTCCGCCAACGCCCTCCTGCGCATGGTGGCCGACGGCCACCTCGACGTCGCCTTCGTGCACGAGGTCGAGGGCAGCCCGCTGCGCGTCCCCGAAGGACTCCGGGTCCGCGTACTGCTCCAGCGGGAACCGCAGTTCGTCTGCCTGCCGGCCGACCACCCGGCCGCGGCGAAGCCGGTCGTACGCCTCGCCGACCTGGCCCACGACCGCTGGATGATCGACCCCACCGTCGACGGCGAGTGGGACGCGGTGCGCCGGGTCCTGCGCGCCGAGGGACTCGACCCGCGCATCCTGCACGGGGACTACCACACCGCCGCGTCCCTGGTCGCCACCGGCGAGGTCGTCACCGTGGTCCAGCCGACCTCGCCCTCCCGCGCCGAGACGGCCGTCCGCCGGCTGCACGGCGACCCGCTCGGCGTACGGCTGCTGCTGGCGGCCCGGACCGACACGGAACTGGAGGGCGTCTACCCCGATCTCGCGGAGGCCTACGGGGAGGTCGCCCGGCAGGCCCCGGCGTACCGGGAGTGGCTGGAACGCAGTGGGTCGGGGGCACTCGTCCCAGCCCTCCCGTGACGACCGCGTACCCCGGCGGGCGGGCCGGGAACATGCCGGAGGGCCGGGGCACGCGCGCGCCCCGGCCCCCTTCCCGTCGCCGGACGGGGGACGCCCCGGAGGACGGCCTCAGACCCCGATGTCCCGCCCGTCGGCGCGCCACACCGCGACCACCGCCGGCCGGACGTAGGTGCCGGGGCCGTCGGGCCAGGTGCTGCCGGGGTTCTCCACCGTCGCCCCGTCGACCTCGCCCGGGTGCTGCACCGCGACCAGCACCCGCCGGTCCTGGATGACCGGGCCGCAGGTCTCCGCCCCCCTCGGCACCGTCAGGAACTGCTTCAGCTCACCGCGCCGGCTGCCGCGCGTGGCGACGCCGAAGAGGCCGTCGTGCGAGCCGAGGGCGCTGCCGTCGGTGGAGATCCACAGGTTGCCATGATCGTCGAAGGCCACGTTGTCCGGGCAGGAGATCGGGCTGACGGCGTCCTTCGGGAAGCCCGCGAAGTACGTCGCCGGGTCCTCCGGGTCGCCCGCCACGAGGAACAGCGACCAGGCGAACCGGGTGCTCTCCGGCCGGTTGCGGTGCTCGGTCAGCTCCAGGACGTGCCCGTGCTTGTTGGCCCGCCGCGGATTCGCCTCGTCCGCCCCCGGGTTGGAGCCGACCCCGCGGTTGGAGTTGTTGGTGAGGGCGACGTACACCTTGCCGGTGACCGGGTTCGGCTCGATGTCCTCCGGCCGGTCCATCTTGGTGGCGCCCACCTTGTCCCCGGCGAGGCGGGTGAAGACGAACACCTCGTCCGCGCTCATGCCCTCCACGTGCGAGACGGCGCCGTCGGCTGTGGCGGTGGCCAGCGGGATCCACGCGCCGCTGCCGTCGAACTCGCCGTCCCGGGGCAGCCGGCCCGTCCCGTCGACCTCGACGGCGGGCGAGTCACCGGTCAGCCGCGCCACGTACAGCGTGCCCTCGTCGAGCAGCGTGAGGTTGTGCTCGCGGGCCGCGCGGCTGGTGCCGTGCCGCATCCGCTTGCTGCCGACGAACTTGTAGAAGTAGTCGAAGCGCTCGTCGTCCCCCGAGTAGACGACCGGCCGTCCGTCGTGGGTCATCCGCACGGTCGCCGCCTCGTGCTTGAACCGCCCGAGCGCGGTGCGCTTGCGGGGCGTCGACGTCGGGTCGTACGGGTCGAGTTCGACGACCCAGCCGAACCGGTGCACCTCGTTCGGCTCCTGCGCCAGGTCGAAGCGCCGGTCGAACCGCTCCCACTTCCGCTCGGTCTCCCCGCTGCCGATGCCGTACCGCTTGTCGGTGGCGCGGCTGCCGTGGGCGAAGTACTGGTTGAAGTTCTCCTCGCCGTGCAGAGTCGTGCCCCAGGGGGTGGTGCCGCCCGCGCAGTTGTTGAGCGTGCCGAGCACCCTGGTGCCGGTCGGGTCGGCCGTCGTCCGTACCAGGTCCGACCCGGCGGCCGGACCGGTGAGCCGGAACTCGGACGTGGCGGTGAGCCGGCGGTTGAGCCGGTGGCGCGTGACCGGGGTCAGCCTGCCGGTCCGGCGGTCGTCCTCCACCGCCACCACCGCCAGCCCGTGCGCGGCCCAGGCGATCTCGACCTGCTCACGGGTGGGGCGGTCCGGGTCGTAGCCGCGGAACATGAGCACCTCGTCGGTGTACTCGTGGTTCGCCACGAGCAGCTGACGGCCGTGCTCGCCCTTCAGCGGCAGCAGAGCGAGGAAGTCGCAGTTGTAGCCGAACTGCCCGGCCTGCGCCGTCGCGCTCTGCCGCTCCGGATCGAAGGCGGGGGCCCCGCGCAGGATCGGCTCACCCCACCGGATGACCACGTTCTGCCGGTAGCCCTCCGGCACGGTGACCGCGTCGGCGGTGTTCGGGGCGACGGGCGTGAACCGCAGCCCGCGGGCGCCCTTCGCCTTGGGGTGGTGGGGCTTGCCGCGTCCGGCCACCGGCGCCGCCTGCGCCTCGGGCGCGGTCGCGACACCGGCCGCACCGGCACCGGCCGCGGCGACGGTCACCACGGCGGCGGCCCGCATCACCGAACGCCGGCTGAGGGCGCCGGCGATGACGTCGCCGACGTACTCGTTGGAACTGGTGTTGGGCACCTCGTGGAAACAGGCGTCACCACACCGGAAGCGACAGGTCAGGGCGGACCGGCCGCCAGGGTGCGAACCGGACGGCGTTCCGATCAACGGCAGCAGCTTGCGCACTTTGCTCTCCTTGGGTGCCCGTGGCGTCAGCGCGACGCTAGGAGCGCAGGGGTGCGGCAGCCGGGCGACCGGATGAACGGCACGTGAACCCGTGGCGGCCTTCGGGGAGTTGGCCGCGGGGCGACGACCGCGGCCGGGCGGGCCGGAAGTCCCCCTTGACAGGGCGGCGGCCGGACATCCCGACCCTGCCCAAGATCACCTGTGCGGGCCGCTAACCTTACGTGTCCGTCCTGGCCAGGGATTGACGGGCATCAACTCACGCGAAGGGTTGCGCACATGGGCATTCTCACTCTCTTGCGGAACGCGTTCGGCCGGTCACGTAAAGCAACGACCGCCGAGGCGGAGGGTGCGGCGCAGGCCGACGAGCCGCAGCCCACCTCGGCCTCCCCGGAGCCCACGCTCCCCTCTCCGTCCCCCGAACCGGCCCCCGAGGCGTCCACCCCGACGCCCGCCGAGCCGGCCGGCACGCCGGCCGAGGAACCGACGGCCACGGCCTCGGTCCCGGAGCCGCGGAACGAGCACGATCTCGTCTCGGCGGCGTTCGACAAGGTGGAGGTCCCGCACCCCACCCGTTCGAGCGACACCACGACCACACCGGCCGAGCCGGCCGCCGCACCCACGTCCGAGGCCGACACCTCGGCGCCCGCCGAGGAAGAGCAGGCGAAGCCCGCCGAGCAGCCCGAGGCGAAGGCGCAGGAGGCCGAAGACGCCGGTGCGAAGGCCGAGGAGGCCGGGGCGCAGGTCGAAGACGCCGGGGCGAAGGTCGAACCGACGCCCGCCGCCACCCCGGAGCCCGAGGCGACGCCGGAGGCGAAGGCCGAGAAGGCCGAGCCGGAGCCCGAGCCGGAGGCAGAGGCACCGCAGTCCGCCGAGGACACCGAGGACACCGCCGCGCAGGCCGAGGCAGGCGCGGAGGCCGAGGCAACGAAGGTCGAGGCGAGCCCGAAGTCGGCCGAGGCCGAGGCCAAGGCCGACCCGAACGCGGAGCCCGAGGCCGGGGAAGCCGCGAAGCCCGAGGCGAAGCCGAAGGCGGACGCACAGCCCGAGCCGGCCGCCGAGCCCAAGGCGGACACGAAGCCCGAGCCGGCCCCCGAGCCCAAGGCGGACGCAAAGCCGGAGGCCGACACCGAGCCCAAGGCGGCCGCCAAGGCCAAGCCGGCCCCCGAGCCGAAGGCGAAGCCGGACGCGAAGCCGGACGCCGAGCCCAAGGCAGCCGCCGCGCAGCCGAAGGCCAAGGCGCAGCCGAAGGCCAAGGCAGACACGGCCCCGTCCACCCCCACCCCCGCACCCGCCGACGGCGAGAACGCCCCGCAGGGGCCACCCGCACCCGGCAACGAGAGCCGCACGGGTGGTGCGGGTGGGAACACCACCGAGGCCGAAGGCGCAGCCGAGGCCGAGACGCCCCCCACCACCTCCACCTCCACCTCCACCCCCACAACCATCCCCCCCGCCCTCACCACCGCCCACACCGCCGCCGCCTCCGCCCTCGAGAAGCACCACCTCACCGGCACCCGCGCCAAGGTGTACCTCGTCCTGGACCGCTCCGCGTCCATGCGCCCGTACTACAAGGACGGCTCCGCCCAGGCCCTCGCCGAGCAGACGCTGGCCCTCGCCGCCCACCTCGACCCCGAGGCCACGGTGAAGGTCGTCTTCTTCTCGACCGAGCTGGACGGCACCGGCGACCTCACCCTCGGTGACTTCGAGGACCGGATCGACACGCTGCACGCGTCCCTCGGCCGGATGGGCCGCACCAGCTACCACGCGGCCGTCGAAGAGGTCCTCGCCCTGCACGACCAGTCGGGCCCCGGCCCGGACACCCCCGCGCTGGTGGTGTTCCAGACGGACGGCGCCCCGGACGCGAAGACCCCGGCGACCCAGGCCCTCACCGCGGCCGCCACGTCCCACCCCGCGGTCTTCTTCTCCTTCGTCGCCTTCGGTGACCCGGAGAACAAGGCGTTCGACTACCTCCGCAAGCTGAAGACGCCGAACACGGCGCACTTCCTGGCGGGGGCGACGCCGAGGGAGCTCACCGACCAGGAGCTGTACGAGGGCGTGCTCGCGTCCTGGCGCCCGTAGGCCCGCCGGAGGCCACGGGACAGTCGCGGGACACACACCCTTCGGGGGGTGGACGGGAAAGGGCCACGTGCCCGTCCGTCCGCCCCCCCGAAACGCGTGTGAGTCGATCACCGGGCGCCCAGTAGGATTTCGACCATGGCGGCCACTGGATCAGAGAAGCAGGGGGCGAAGACGTACTACGTCACGACCCCCATCTACTACGTCAACGACGCTCCTCACCTGGGCCACGCCTATACGACCGTCGCAGGCGACGTGCTCACCCGCTGGCACCGCCAGCGCGGTGAGAAGGTGTGGTACCTCACCGGCACGGACGAGCACGGTCAGAAGATCATGCGCACGGCCGAGGCGAACGGGGTCACCCCGCAGGCCTGGGCCGACAAGCTGGTCACCGAGTCGTGGCAGCCCCTGTGGGAGCACCTCGACATCGCGAACGACGACTTCATCCGCACCACGCAGAAGCGGCACACCGACCGCGTCCAGGAGTTCGTGCAGGACCTGTACGACCGGGGCGAGATCTACAAGGGCGGCTACGAGGGCCCGTACTGCGTGGGCTGCGAGGAGTACAAGTCGCCCGACCAGCTGCTGGACGGCGAGGGCGAGTACGCGGGCCTGAAGATCTGCGCGGTCCACAAGAAGCCCGTGGAGATGCTGAAGGAGGAGAACTACTTCTTCAAGCTGAGCGAGTACGGCGAGAAGCTGCTCGCCCACTACGAGGCCAACCCGGGCTTCATCCAGCCGGAGTCCGCGCGCAACGAGGTCGTGAACTTCGTCCGCCAGGGCCTGCAGGACCTGTCGATCTCCCGCTCCACGTTCGACTGGGGCGTGCCGGTCCCGTGGGACGACAAGCACGTCATCTACGTGTGGATCGACGCGCTGCTGAACTACGCGACGGCGGTCGGCTACAACGAGAACCCGGAGAAGTTCGGGTCGACGTTCCCCGCCGACGTCCACCTGGTCGGCAAGGACATCCTGCGCTTCCACGCGGTGATCTGGCCGGCCATGCTGATGGCGCAGGGCCTGCCGCTGCCCGGGAAGGTCGCCGCGAACGGCTGGCTGATGGTCGGCGGCGAGAAGATGAGCAAGTCGAACCTGACCGGCATCAAGCCGCAGGACCTGACGTCGCACTTCGGCGTGGACGCGTACCGCTGGTACTTCCTGCGGGCCATCGCCTTCGGCCAGGACGGCTCCTTCTCCTGGGAGGACTTCTCCGCCCGCTACACCAGCGAGCTGGCCAACGACTACGGCAACCTGGCGTCCCGCGTGGCGGCCATGGTCGGCAAGTACTTCGGCGGCAAGCTGCCGGAGGCGACGGCGTCCGGTGAGGCCGAGAAGGCGATCCACGACGGCCTCGCCGACGCGGTCGCACGGGCCGACCGGAGCATCGGCGACGAGCTGGACTTCCAGAGCGGCATCCTCGCCGTCTTCGACTTCGTGAAGCAGGTCAACGGCTACATCACGGAGCAGGAGCCCTGGAAGGTCGCCAAGGACGACTCGCCCGAGGGCAGGGCCCGCCTGGCGACGATCCTGTACACGGCGGCGGAGTCGCTGCGCGCGGTGGCGGTCCTGCTGAACCCGGTCATGCCGGAGACGTCCCAGAAGCTGTGGGACTCCCTCGGCGCGGAGGCGGGCCTCGGCGCGCTCGCGGACCAGAAGGTCCAGGAGTCCGGCACCTGGGGCCTGCTGCCCGCCGGCTCCACGGTCACCAAGGGCGCGGTGCTCTTCCCCCGCCTGGAGGAGAAGCCGACCGCGTAACACGCGCGCCACAGCCGGGGCCCGGGAGGACGACATCCTTCTCCCGGGCCCCGCGCGTTTGCGAGGATCGACGGGACAGCGGCCGTCCGGCCGCCGACCACTTCCCGGGGGGCCTCCATGGCACTGTTCGGCAACGCGCACACCGTCAATCCCGCGCAGGCGCAGCAGGACTACGCCCGTCTGCTGGGCCACGGCGAGCAGGTGCACGCCGCGTTCCTGCTGATCCGCGACACCATCCTGTTCACCGACCGCCGGTTGATCCTGATCGACAAGCAGGGCATCACCGGCAAGAAGGTCGAGTACCACTCGGTGCCGTACCGCAGCATCACCCACTTCGCGGTGGAGACCGCCGGGACCTTCGACCTCGACGCCGAACTGAAGATCTGGATCTCCGGCCACCAGGCCCCGATCGAGAAGACCTTCACCAAGGGCGTCGACATCTACGAGGTGCAGGCCATCCTCACCCAGTTCGTGGCGCGCTAGCAGGACACGTCACTCGCCGGGCCGGCTCCCGGACGCGTACGCCACGCTCCTCACACCTCCGGCGCGACGGCGAGCCGGGGGCCGGTGTCCCGGCACTTGGAATCACGGACGTGGACGGTACCGGGGGTGGTGGCGACCTCGACCAGGAGTCGCCCTCGGGACCATCGCTGTAGCTGCTCCTGAACCACGCCGGTTCGGGGGCGCCCCCGCCCAAGGCTTTGCGGATCATGAACTCCTGTGGGGTAAGAGCCTGTGCCCGCGCCCTCGCCGACCGCTGGGGCGTCACCGACAGCCTGCCACCCCGCACGACGGTCTGGGCCGAACTCACCCTCCCCGCACCACAGTCACCGGAGCGTGAGCGCTCACGCTCCGGTCCTCCCTGCGATCCCTATGCACCACCCACGAGGGAGAAAGCACCCCACCAAGCCCCACCCCTCCCTCCCGCCGGGCAAACTCACTCCCGCGAGTGAATATGCCCAAGTGGGCTGGATTCGGGACGGGTTGCCTGCCTTACGCTCAGCGCCAGCAGCACCACACCACTCCAGACATGTGACGGCCCCCGCCGGGAGCGCAATTCCCGATGCGAGGGCCTGACCACCAAGGAAGAAAGAGGCTTCCCGATGGATAGCGAAAACCCTAGCGCGCCCGCGCGCTCCCAGTCCCGGAACCGGGACAAGAAGCACCCCGGCGGGCACCCCGACGGCCGACGGCCCGCCGGCGTCGTCCACGACCACGTCCGGCACACCGAGAACTTCACGGTGATCGGCAACGACCTGGCCCAGCACCAGGAGCTGTCCCTGCTCGCCATCGGGCTGGCCTGCTACATCCAGTCCGTGCGGCGGGGCACCGCCGTCGACATCAAGACGCTGGCCGCCCGCTTCCCCGAGGGCCCCACCCGCATCGCCTCCGCCCTGCGGGAGCTGGAAACGCACGGCTACCTGCGCCGCACCCGCGAGCGCACCTCCACCGGCCGGATCGTCACCCGCACGGTGTCCTGCAACCGGCCGGGCCACCGGGGCTCCCGGGAACAGGCCGCCCGCAGCAGGCCCGCACGGCGGACGGAACCCGACGAGCCCGCGCCCCGCAAGCGGCTCCCCGCCGTGCCGCAGCCGTCGCGCCCCTGGCCCGTCCTGCTCCGGACGGCAGTCGACGTCCTCTCCGGCCTGCGCCGCCACGACCCGCGCCTGCTCCTGTCCGCAACCGACGCCGAGCACCTCGCCCCCGGCGTCGCCGCCTGGCTGGAACGCGACCTCACCCCCACCGCCGTACGCCACGCCCTGACCGCGAACCTGCCGCGAGAGCCCCTGGCCCGCCCGGCCGCCCTCCTCGCCCACCGCCTGACCGCCCAGCTACCGCCCCCGCCCCCGGTCAAGCCCCCGGCCGCCCCGGCCCCCGGCCCCCGCCCGCCCCTCCAGACCTGCGACGGCTGCGACCGCGCCTTCCGCGCCCCGACCCCAGGCCGCTGCCGCGACTGCAGGGAGCGGACCGGCCGGGTGTCGACGACCCCGTACGCCGGGGAGACCAGCGCAACAGGATGAACCGCGGACGCGGGCCCGGCGCCCCGCCCGCACCCCCCACGGCGCCCCGCCAAGCCCGACAGGACTTCATGTGCCCCTTTCCTTCACCACCAACGGATTCCCTCCCCCGGGACGCCATCACCGCGCCGGAGTTCCAGTCCTCGGCTACACGACAGACACTGTGGGCCGGGCTGCGCGACTACTGGGAACGCTTCTTCGCTCTCGAGGACGCGCACGCGCGGCCGAACAGTCGTCCCTCCCTCTGAAACCCTGACCCGAATCGGCGAAGTGGTGGAAGTCGGCCTGGAGTCCACTCCGGCCAGGAAGAACTGGAGGAAGCTGATGCAGGACGTCGTCACCCACTTCCCGGGGCACGGGACGCTGTTCGAGGAGAAGTACCTGGAGGGGAAGGCCGAAGGCGAGGCCAGGGGTGAGGTCAGGGGCATCCTTCGTGTCCTGGAGGTGCGGGGTATTGCTGTGTCGGACGAAGTCCGCCGGCGCATCACCGACTGCACCGATCTCGACGTCCTCGGCGACTGGCTCGACCGCTCCGGCACGGTGGAGCGTGCCGAGGACCTGTTCGACGGCCGGGAGCCGGCCGGATAAGGCCGGCGGCGCAGCGGCGACGGCGAAGGGGCCCGGAAGCGGTGAACGCTTCCGGGCCCCTCGCACGGCCGGCGGGCCGGTGCCGGCTACTTCGGCTGGGGCTTGCGCACCGAGAGGTGCAGTTCCTTCAGCCGGGCCTCGTCCAGCTCCGTCGGGGCGCCCATCATCAGGTCCTGGGCGTTGCCGTTGAGCGGGAAGGCGATGGTCTCGCGGATGTTGGGCTCGTCGGCGAGGAGCATCACGATGCGGTCGACGCCGGGGGCGATGCCGCCGTGCGGCGGGGCGCCGAAGCGGAACGCGCGGAGCATGCCGGCGAACTGTTCCTCGACGGTCTCCCGGTCGTAGCCCGCGATCTCGAACGCCTTGAGCATGATCTCCGGCTCGTGGTTCCGGATCGCGCCGGAGGACAGCTCGACACCGTTGCAGACGATGTCGTACTGCCAGCCCAGGATGTCCAGCGGGTCCTGCGTCTGCAGGGCCTCCATGCCGCCCTGCGGCATGGAGAACGGGTTGTGCGAGAAGTCGATCCTGCCGGTGTCCTCGTCCCGCTCGTACATCGGGAAGTCGACGATCCAGCAGAAGCGGAAGACGTTCTCCTCGAACTGTCCGGCCCGCTTGGCGGCCTCCACGCGGACCGCGCCCATGATCTTCGAGACCTCGTCGAACTCACCGGCGCCGAAGAACACCGCGTGGCCGGGGGCGAGGGCGAGCCGCTTGGTCAGCTCCGCGACGTTCGCCTCGGTGAGGAACTTGGCGATCGGGCCGGTCAGCGAGCCGTCCTCACCGACGCGCACCCAGGCCAGGCCCTTGGCGCCCTGAGACACCGCGTAGTCGCCGAGCTGGTCGAAGAACTTGCGGGGCTGGCCGGAGACGTCCGGCACGGCCAGCGCGCGCACGTGCTTGCCGGCGAACGCCTTGAACTCCGAGCCCTCGAAGACGTCGGTGATGTCGACGAGCTCCAGCTTGGCGCGCAGGTCCGGCTTGTCGGAGCCGTACTTCAGCATGGCCTCGCGGAACGGGATCCGCGGGAACGGGGACGTCACGTGACGGCCGTTGCCGAACTCCTCGAACAGCTCGGTCATCAGCTTCTCGATGGGCTGGAAGACGTCCTCCTGCTCGACGAAGCTCATCTCCACGTCGAGCTGGTAGAACTCGCCCGGCGAGCGGTCGGCGCGGGCGTCCTCGTCGCGGAAGCAGGGCGCGATCTGGAAGTAGCGGTCGAAGCCGGAGATCATCAGCAGCTGCTTGAACTGCTGCGGCGCCTGCGGCAGCGCGTAGAACTTGCCGGGGTTCAGGCGGGAGGGGACGACGAAGTCGCGGGCGCCCTCCGGGGAGGTGGCGCTCAGGATCGGCGTCGCCATCTCGTTGAAGCCCAGGGCGGTCATCTTCTGGCGGATGGCCGAGATGACCGAGGTCCGCAGCAGGATGTTGCGGTGCATGCGCTCGCGGCGCAGGTCGAGGAAGCGGTACTCCAGGCGCCGCTCCTCGTTGACCCCGTCCTCGGCGTTGATGGTGAACGGCAGGGGGGCCGCGGCGCCCAGCACCTCGACCTCACCGACCTCGACCTCGATCTCGCCGGTCGGCAGCTCGGGGTTGACGTTGTCCGCGCCGCGGGAGACGACCTTGCCGTCGACCCGGACGACCGTCTCCTTGGACAGCTTGTCCAGCGCCTCGTAGGCCTCCGTGCCCGGCCGGGCGACGAGCTGCGTGATGCCGTAGTGGTCGCGCAGATCGATGAAGAGGATGCCGCCCAGGTCGCGCCGATTGTGCAGCCAGCCACTCAGCCGGACGTCGCTGCCGACGTCAGAGGCGCGGAGCTCGCCGCAGGTGTGGGACCTGTACCGATGCATCGTCGTTCATCCAGTCTTCGCGGATCGGGGCTTTGTTTCACGTGAAACTCCCCCAAGCCTACCGGCCGGTCCAAGATCAGCTCCCCCCGATTACCACTCGTGCACGCGTGCGACAACAGTGGCACCGTTCGCCTGAATCTTCCTAAAGTGGGGCAATGCGCACTGGTGAGCCCCTGCCGTCCGTGGGCGATGTCCTCGCCGCTCTCGACACCGGCCGCTGGCACTGGGACACCGCCGCGGGCACGGTCACGGTCGACGCCGTGGCGGCTCGGCTGCTCGGTCTGCCCGCGGAGCAGGCACAGCTCACGGAGGCCAGGGTGCGGGCCCGGCTGCACCCCGTCGACTGGAACGAGATCACCGGGGTGGTCCGGCTCGCCCTCGCCGAGGGCACCCTGGGCGAGGTCCGCATCCGGATCATGGGCGACCAGCGGCGGATGAACGGACAGGCACAGGTCCTGCGGGTGGTGCGCAGCCGCTTCCGGCCGTCCTTCGACCCCGAACGCAAGGCCTACGTCCTGACCGGCACCCTCCAGGAGGTCACCGACCCCGCCCCCGGCACGTCCGCCGGCCGCAACGCGGTCACCGGCGACTGGCGGCGCTCACGCGAGGCGTTCCTGCTGGACGCGGGCAGGGCGCTGGCCGAGGCGCGCTCCACGCAGGAGGTGCTGCGGGTCGCGGCGAACCTCTCCATGCCGGGCTTCTCCCCGGACGGTCTCGCGGTGTTCGGCGTCGAGGCCGACCGGCTCACGATCATCGGTCACCACGGTCACGAGGCCGGCGACGACAACCCGTTCACCTTCATGCCGCTGGACACCGACTACCCGGCCACCGAGGTCCTCCGCACCGGCCGCGCGGTCTACCTGTCGTCCCCGGAGGAGTACAAGGAGCGCTATCCGCTGACCTGGCCGCTCGCCCAGCGCTTCGGCCGCCGGTCCTGGGCGTTCCTGCCGCTGACCGTGTCCGGCCGGACCATGGGCACGTGGATGGCGGCCTTCACCTACCCGGTCGCCTTCACCCCCGACGAACGGTCCGTGCTGACCACGGTGGCGCGGATGCTGGCCCAGGCGCTGTCCCGCGCGGGCACCGCCGAGAGCGAGCGGGCGCTGACCGACGGACTCCAGCAGTCGATGCTGCCCAGACTGGGACCGCAGCGCATCCCCGGCATGCGCGTCGCCGCGCGCTACGTGCCCACCGGCGGCGGACTCCAGGTCGGCGGCGACTGGTACGACATGATCCCGCTGCCCGGGGGGAACCGGTTCGCCCTCGTCATCGGCGACGTGCAGGGACACGACGTGCGGGCCGCGGGCCTCATGGGCCAGCTGCGGATCGCCCTGCGCGCCTACGCGTCCGAGGGACACCCGCCCGACGCCGTCCTGGCCCGCGCCTCCCGCTTCCTGCACGGGATAGGCGACGGCGACCCCGACGAGCTGCGCTTCGCCACCTGCCTGTACGTGGAGGTCGACCCCGCCACCGGCGTCCTGGAGTTCGCCCGCGCCGGGCACCCCGACCCGGTGATCCGCATGGCCGACGCGACGGTCCTGTCCCGGCCCACCGCGGGCGGCCTGCCCCTGGGCATCGACCCGGACGCCGACTACCCCATCACGCGGCTCGTCCTGGAACCCGGCGAGACCCTGCTGATCTGCACCGACGGCCTCATCGAGACCGGCGGCCACGACCTGGACACCGGCTGGCAGCGCCTGCGGACCGCCCTCGAGGAGCACCGGGGCAACCTGGAGGAACTGGCCGACGCCGTGGTCCAGGCCGTGCACGGCCCCCGCTCCCACCACACGACCGGCCCGCTCACCGACCGCCGCGAGGACGACATCGCCGTGCTGCTGCTGTGCCGCGCCGGCGACGGATGCGGCTGCGGCGCCGACCGGGACCTCGTACGGCCCCCCGTGCGCCGGACGATGCTGACGGTGGCCCAGACCGAACCGGAACAGGTCTCGGTCGCCCGGCAGCAACTGCGCGAGCTGCTGCACGACTGGTCCTCCCCGGACCAGCTCGACTCGGCGGTGCTGCTGCTGTCGGAGGTCCTCACCAACGTCCTGGTGCACACCGACGCCGACGCCCTGATGGTCGCGGAGGTCACCGGCGGCGGGGAGGGCCGCCGGGTCCGCATCGAGGTCACCGACACCGTCGACGACCTCCCCCACCTCCGCTCCCCCGGCGAGCTGGCCTCCTCCGGCCGCGGCCTGCTCCTCATCGAGCTCCTGGCCGACGGCTGGGGCGTCGACCCGCGGGGCCGGGGCAAGACCATCTGGTTCGAGCTGTACGAGACCGGCGACCCGTCCGGCGCGGGCGGAACCACCGGCACGAACGGCGCCGCCCGCCCCACCCGCCCACGGAGCGACGACACCGGCCGCCTCTGAACGGGCCACCGGCCCCCGCGCCCGCCCTGCGGGTCGCATGGCGCCCCACGCGCACGAGCCCCGTCCGGCGGGGACGGGGCTCGTGCACAGGGTGGTGGCCGGGGCCTACAGCCCGCCCTCGCTCATCCCGTGGACCGCCGGGATGGTGCCGAGGCGGCCCTTCTGGAAGTCCTCGAAGGCCTGCTGGAGCTCCTCGCGGGTGTTCATGACGAACGGGCCGTAGTGGGCCATGGGCTCGCGGATCGGGCGGCCGCCGAGGAGGACGACCTCCAGGTCCGGGGTGTTCGAGTCCTGCTGCTCGTCCGCGCGGACGGTGAGCGAGGAGCCGGTGCCGAAGACGGCGGTCTGGCCCACGTGGACGGGACGGCGCTCGGCGCCGACCGCGCCCTTGCCCGCCATGACGTACGCCAGGCCGTTGAAGTCCTCGCGCCACGGCAGGGTGACCTCGGCGCCCGGGGCGAGCGTGGCGTGGATCATGGTGATCGGGGTGTGCGTGATGCCGGGGCCCTGGTGGCCGTCCAGCTCGCCCGCGATGACCCGCAGCAGCGCGCCGCCGTCCTGGGAGGTCAGCAGCTGGACGCTGCCGCCGCGGATGTCCTGGTAGCGCGGGGCCATCATCTTGTCCTTGGCCGGGAGGTTCACCCACAGCTGGAGGCCGTGGAAGAGGCCGCCCGAGACGACCAGGTGCTCCGGCGGCGCCTCGATGTGCAGCAGGCCCGCGCCCGCCGTCATCCACTGGGTGTCGCCGTTGGTGATGGTGCCGCCGCCCCCGTTGGAGTCCCGGTGGTCGAAGACGCCGTCGATGATGTAGGTCACGGTCTCGAAGCCGCGGTGGGGGTGCCAGGGGGTGCCCTTGGGCTCGCCCGGCGCGTACTCCACCTCACCCATCTGGTCCATCATGATGAACGGGTCGAGATGGCGGTAGTTGATCCCGGCGAACGCCCGGCGGACCGGGAAGCCCTCACCCTCGAAACCGCTCGGCGCGGTCGTGACGGCGAGCACGGGACGTGCCACGGCATCGTTCTGCACGGTCACACGGGGCAGCGTCAACGGGTTCTCGACGGTCACTGCGGGCATGGCGTACCTCCTCGGTTGCGGCCATTTTAGTTGAGCGTTGAACTTCTCGCCACCCCGAACGACGAGAGCCCGGAGGGCATTCCCTCCGGGCCATCAGGCGTGCGGGTCGACGGCGGCCGGCCGCCCGCGGGCAACGGCGTCAGCCGTCTGCGTGACAGGGGGCGTCAGCCGTACATCCGGCGCATCGCGAACTCGACCATCTGCTCCACGGCCTTCGCGTCGAACACCATCCGGTGCTCGCCCTCCATGTCGAGCACGAAGCCGTAGCCGGTGGGCAGCAGGTCGATCACCTCCGCCCCCGTGATCACGAAGTACTTGGACTCCTTGCCCGCGTACCGGCGCAGCTCCTTGAGCGAGGTGAACATCGGAATCACCGGCTGCTGGGTGTTGTGCAGCGCCAGGAACCCCGGGTTGTCGCCCCGCGGGCAGTAGACCTTGGACGTCGCGAAGATCTGCTGGAAGTCCTCGGCGGCCAGCTGACCGGTGGTGAAGGCGCGCACCGCGTCCGCGAGCGAGGGCGGGGACGGCTCGGGGTACAGCGGCGGCTGCTGCCCGTACCCGCCCGGCACGTGCTGCTGCGGCGGGACGTAACCCTGTTGCGCTCCGGCGCTCTGGTCGTAGCCGTACATGCCGCACAGACTACTGACCCGCGCGAGGGCTGAGTCACAGATGTCCGGATCAGGGTTGCTTCTTATTACCGACGGGTAGCATCATCGTAGCTACTTGTTGGTACGTGAACTAGCGCGAGGAGTCAGTGCCTCGCCGATCTCTCTCTAACGGAGCCGTCGCCATGGGGCACTACAAGTCGAATCTCCGCGACATCGAGTTCAACCTCTTCGAAGTACTCGGACGCGACAAGCTGTACGGCACGGGTCCCTTCGAGGAGATGGACGTCGACACCGCGAAAAGCATCCTCGAGGAGCTGAACCGCCTCTCGGAGAACGAGCTGGCCGAGTCCTTCGCCGACGCCGACCGCAACCCGCCGGTCTTCGACCCGGAGACCAGCACGGCCCCGGTCCCGGCGTCCTTCAAGAAGAGCTACCAGGCCTTCATGGACTCCGAGTACTGGCGCCTCGGCCTGCCCGAGGAGATCGGCGGCACCACGGCGCCCCGCTCCCTGATCTGGGCCTACGCCGAGCTCATCCTCGGTGCCAACCCGGCCGTGTGGATGTACTCCTCGGGCCCCGCCTTCGCCGGCATCCTCTTCGAGGAGGGCAACGAGGTCCAGAAGCACATCGCGAAGTTCGCCACCGAGAAGCAGTGGGGCTCCACGATGGTGCTCACCGAGCCGGACGCCGGCTCGGACGTGGGCGCCGGCCGCACCAAGGCCGTGCAGCAGGAGGACGGCTCCTGGCACATCGAGGGCGTGAAGCGCTTCATCACCTCCGGTGAGCACGACATGTCGGAGAACATCCTCCACTACGTGCTCGCCCGCCCCGAGGGCGCCGGCCCCGGCACCAAGGGCCTGTCCCTCTTCCTCGTCCCGAAGTACCTCTTCGACTTCGAGACCGGCGAGCTGGGCGAGCGCAACGGCGTCTACGCCACGAACGTCGAGCACAAGATGGGTCTTAAGGCGTCCAACACCTGCGAGATGACCTTCGGCGACAAGCACCCCGCCAAGGGCTGGCTGATCGGCGACAAGCACGACGGCATCCGCCAGATGTTCCGCATCATCGAGTTCGCCCGCATGATGGTCGGCACGAAGGCGATCTCCACGCTGTCGACGGGCTACCTCAACGCGCTGGAGTACGCCAAGGAGCGCGTCCAGGGCCCCGACCTGGCGAACTTCATGGACAAGACCGCGCCCAAGGTCACCATCACCCACCACCCGGACGTGCGCCGCTCGCTCATGACGCAGAAGGCGTACGCCGAGGGCATGCGCGCCCTGGTGATGTACACCGCCTCCGTCCAGGACGCCATCCAGGTCAAGGAGGCGAACGGCGAGGACGCCTCCACCGAGCACGCCCTCAACGACCTGCTCCTGCCGATCGTGAAGGGCTACGGCTCCGAGAAGGCCTACGAGCAGCTCGCCCAGTCGCTGCAGATCTTCGGCGGCTCCGGCTTCCTGCAGGAGTACCCGATCGAGCAGTACATCCGGGACGCCAAGATCGACACCCTGTACGAGGGCACCACCGCCATCCAGGGCCAGGACTACTTCTTCCGGAAGATCGTCCGCAACCAGGGCGCCGCCCTGAACTCGCTCGCCGAGGACATCAAGAAGTTCCTCGCCCTCGGCACCGGCGGCGAGGAGCTGGCCGGCGCCCGCGAGCACCTGGCCAAGGCGGCCGTCGAGCTGGAGGCCGTCGTCGGCCTGATGCTCACCGATCTCGCGGCCACCGAGCAGGACGTCAAGAACATCTACAAGGTGGGCCTGAACACCACCCGCCTGCTGATGGCCTCCGGCGACGTCGTCGTCGGCTACCTGCTGCTCAAGGGCGCGGCCGTCGCCGCCGAGAAGCTCCCGACGGCGAGCGCCAAGGACCAGGCGTTCTACACCGGCAAGATCGCCGCGGCGAAGTTCTTCGCGGCCAACGTCCTGCCCGGCGTGACCCTGGCCCGCAAGGTCGCCGAGGGCGTCGAGCTGGACCTGATGGAGCTGGACGAGGCCGCCTTCTAGGCACAGATCCGGCACCACCGCCGTACGGACCGCGCGAGGGTCCGCTCCCATGGGGGGCGGGCCCTCGTCCTCGTTAAGGTGAACCCATGAGCGAAACCGTCCGCCCCTCCTCCGCCGCCGCTCCCGCCACGAGCTCCACGGGAGCCACCGGGGCGTTCCACCGCGGCCACACCGACGACCTCATGTCCTTCCTGTCGGCCGCCCCCACGCCGTACCACGCGGTGGCCGAGGCCGCCGCGCGACTGGAGAAGGCGGGCTTCCGGCAGGTGTCGGAGACGGACGCCTGGGACGCGGAGAACACCAAGGCGGGCGGCCGGTACGTGCTGCGCGGTGGCGCCATCGTCGCCTGGTACGTGCCGGAGGGCGCGACCACGCACACCCCCTTCCGGATCGTCGGCGCCCACACCGACTCCCCCAACCTGCGGGTGAAGCCGCAGCCCGACAGCGGGGCGCACGGCTGGCGCCAGGTCGCCGTGGAGATCTACGGCGGCCCGCTGCTCAACTCCTGGCTCGACCGGGACCTGGGCCTCGCCGGACGGCTGTCCCTGCGCGACGGCACCACCCGCCTGGTCAACGTCGACCGGCCCCTGCTGCGCATCCCGCAGCTCGCCATCCACCTGGACCGGGCCGTCAACAGCGACGGGCTCAAGCTGGACAAGCAGCGGCACCTGCAGCCCGTGTGGGGCCTGGGCGACGACGTGCGCGACGGTGACCTCATCACGTTCCTCGGCGAGGCCGCCGGCGTCCCGTCGGGCCAGGTCACCGGCTGGGACCTGATGGTGCACCCGGTCGAGCCGCCCGCCTACCTCGGCCGCGACCAGGAACTGCTGGCCGGCCCCCGCATGGACAACCTGCTCTCCGTCCACGCCGGTACGGCCGCGCTGGCCGCGGTGGCCGGACACGCCGCGAACCCGCAGGCGGGCAGGCGTCGCCTGCCGTACATCCCCGTGTTCGCCGCCTTCGACCACGAGGAGAACGGCTCCCAGTCGGACTCCGGCGCCGACGGCCCGCTGCTCGGCAACGTGCTCTCCCGCTCGGTGTTCGCGCGCGGCGGCTCCTACGAGGACCGGGCGCGCGCCCTCGCCGGCAGCGTCTGCCTGTCCTCCGACACCGGCCACGGCGTGCACCCCAACTACGCGGAGCGCCACGACCCCACGCACCACCCGCGGGTCGACGGCGGCCCCATCCTGAAGGTCAACGTCAACAACCGCTACGCCACGGACGGTTCGGGCCGCGCGGTGTTCGCCGCCGCCTGCGAGAAGGCGGGCGTACCCTTCCAGTCGTTCGTCTCCAACAACTCCATGCCGTGCGGCACCACGATCGGCCCGATCACCGCCGCCCGCCACGGCATCAAGACGGTCGACATCGGCGTGGCCATCCTGTCCATGCACAGCGCCCGCGAACTGTGCGGCGCCCGCGACCCGTTCATGCTGGCGAACGCCCTGGTGGCCTTCCTGGAGGGCTGACTGACGGAGGGTCGGCCGCCGCTCGACGGCATGAGCGGCGGCGGGCCGGGTACACGGTGTCGACGACCGGAACGACCGGACGGGAAGGCGACACACTCATGGGTCTCGGTGGATGCATACTCCTCATTGCCGTGGGGGCGATCCTCACGTTCGCGACCGACTGGGACATGCAGGGTGTCAACCTTGACCTGGTCGGCGTCATCTTCATGATCGTCGGCCTGATCGGGGTGGCGACCTTCAGCAGCATCGCCCGGCGCCGCCGGGTCGTCGTGCCGCCCGCCACGCCGGTCGTCGACGACACCCGGCCGCCGCACCGCGACGGCTACAGCGACGGGTACGGCGTCTGATCGGGCGGCTGTCGGGGCCCGCGGCCCCAGCGGTGCCACGGCACCCGGCCCGCGCGGTCTCACGGTGCCCGGCCCGGGCGGCCGTCACGGCGGTGGTCGCGGGGGCGCGCCCCCGGCCTCCGCTCCCTCCGCTCCCCGCGTGGCGCCGAACGGCCTACCCCGCGGCGTCCCGTCCACGGGGGCGGGGAAGGGCTGGTGGCATGAGATTCCTCGTACGCGAGCGGCTGCTCGGCATCGGTGACGACTACTGGATCGAGGACGACCGGGGCAACAAGGTCTACCTCGTCGACGGCAAGGCGATGCGGCTGCGGGACACCTTCGAGCTGAAGGACGCCCAGGGCCGGGTCCTCGTCGACATCCGCAAGAAGATGTTCGCCCTGCGCGACACCATGGTGATGGAACGCGGCGGCGAACCGCTGGCGACGATCCGCCGCAAGCGGCTGTCCCTGCTGCGCAACCACTACCGGGTCGCCCTGGCCGACGGCAGCGAACTGGACGTCAGCGGCCGCATCCTCGACCGCGAGTTCGCCGTCGAGTACGACGGCGAACTCCTCGCCGTCGTCTCCCGCCGGTGGCTGCACGTCCGGGAGACCTACGGCGTCGACGTCGTGCGCGAGGACGCGGACCCGGCGCTGCTGATCGCGGTGGCGGTGTGCGTCATCCACCTCGCGGACAAGGAGCGGGACGACTGACCCATGCCCGCCCCCGCCGGCGCCGGGTGACGGACACGACGGCCGCCGCCGGCGCCGGGTGACGGACACGACGGCCGCCGCCGGCGCCGGGTGACGACGGACACGGCGACCGCCGCCGGCACCGGGTGCCGGCCCTCAGTGCCGGGGTTCCGCCAGCCCCAGGACCCGGTCCTTCAGGGCGGGGAAGCGCGCGCGGGTGCCCGCCACCGCGGCCGGGTCGAAGTCCACGGTGAGGACCTGTTCCCCGGGACCGGCCTCGGCCAGCACCTCGCCCCAGGGATCCACCACGACCGAGTGGCCCGCCTGCGGGATGCCGCCGTGCGTGCCGGCCGTGCCGCAGGCCAGGACGAACGCCTGGTTCTCCACCGCCCGCGCCCGCGCCAGCAGCGTCCAGTGGGAGCGGCGGCGCTCCGGCCAGCCCGCCGGGACGACGAGGGTCTCCGCGCCCTCGTCGACGAGGGCGCGGAAGAGCTCCGGGAAGCGCAGGTCGTAGCAGGTCGCGAGCCCGAGCACCGTGTCCGGCAGACGGACCGTCACGAGGCTGTCGCCCGCGCCCATCAGCACGGCCTCGCCCTTGTCGAAGCCGAAGCGGTGGATCTTCCGGTAGGCGGCGGCCAGGTCGCCGGAGGGGGAGAAGACGAGCGAGGTGTTGTAGAGGACGCCCTCCCCGGCGCCGTCATCGGCGGGCGCCCGCTCCGGGACGGACCCCGCGTGCAGCCACACGCCGGCGTCGCTCGCCGCCTTGGCCATCACCTCGCGGGTGGGCCCGTCGAGCGGTTCCGCCGCGCCCGCGAACTCCTCGAACGCGAAGGCACCCGTGGTCCACAGCTCGGGCAGCACCACGAGATCGGCCCCGGCCTGCTCCCGCACCAGGGCGGCGGCCCGCTGCCGACGCGATTCGACCGATTCGCCCTCGTTCACGGCGATCTGGAGGAGAGAAGCGCGCACACTACCACCGTCCTGGCATTCGACCCGCGGCCACGGGCCTACGATCGTCACACCAAAGCACTGCCGGGGTGCCCCACAGCAGCGTAACTTGGGGGTCCCGCCGAGTGCAGCCACCGCCCACAGGCACCGCCGCCACAACCTGCCCGTGTACCGACCGCCGAGGGGTCCCAGTTCCGTGAGCCTGCATCCCGCCCTTCAGTCCTACGCCGACGCCTGGACGCACTCCATCGACGCGATATCCGAGCTGGTGCAGCCGCTCGTGGAGGCCGACTGGAACCGGCGGACGCCCTGCCCGGGCTGGTCGGTCCGTGATGTGGTGTCCCACGTCATCGGACTGGACACCGAGATGCTCGGCGACCCGCGTCCCATCCACACGCTGCCGCGCGACCTGTTCCACGTCACCAACGACCACCAGCGCTACATGGAGATGCAGGTCGACGTGCGCCGCCACCACACGGCGCCGGAGATGACGGCCGAGCTGGAGTACGTCGTCATCCGCCGCAACCGCCAGCTGCGCAACGAGTCCCGCGACCCCTCCACCATGGTGCGCGGCCCGCTCGGCACCGAGCTCACGCTCGAGGAGTCCATGCGCCGGCACGCCTTCGACGTGTGGGCCCACGAGCAGGACCTGCGCGCGGCCCTCGGCCGCCCCGGCAACCTCGACTCCCCCGGCGCGCACGTCGCCCGCGACGTCCTGCTCGGCGAGCTGCCCCGGGTGGTGGCCGACGAGGCCCAGGCGCCCCGCAGCTCGGCCGTCGTCGTCGACGTGCACGGCCCGCTGGAGTTCCTGCGCACGGTCCGCGTCGACATCCAGGGCCGCGGCACGCTGGAGACCGCGCCCGCGCTGGGCCCGGCCGTCACCCTCACCCTCGACTGGGAGACGTACGTCCGCCTGGCCTGCGGCCGGGTGACCCACGAGCAGGTGGCGGACCGCATCAAGACCGAGGGCGACCCGGAGCTCGCGGAGGCGATCCTGCGCCACTTCGCCGTGACCCGGTAACGCCCGGTCGTCCCGCGGGGCGGCTCGCCCCGGCACGGGTGCGGGTGCCCGCGGACGGCACCCGCACCGGAACCCTGCACCGGAGCCCTAGACGGGCACGTGCTGCGTCTCCACCCTGCTCGCCACCAGCCGCTCCCGTTCGCGGCGCACCGCCCGGCGGCGCAGCCGCAGGATCTGGCTGACGCCGAGCACCTGGAGCACGAAGACGGACGAGAAGGCGACCGTGTAGTCGTCGCCCGTGGCGTCCAGCAGCACGCCCACGGCGAAAAGGGTGGTCATCGAGGCGATGAAGCCGCCCATGTTGGTGATCCCGGACGCCGTGCCCTGCCGCTCGGGCGGGTTGGCGGGCCGGGCGAAGTCGAAGCCGATCATGGACGCCGGTCCGCAGGCCCCCAGCACCGTGCACAGCACGACGAGCAGCCACATCGGCGCGGTCGCGGCCGGATGGGCGAGCGTGGCGGCCCACACCAGCGCCGTGACCCCCACGGTGCCCAGCGCCAGCGGCAGCCGGGCCCCGTGGTGCCGGGCGACGACCTGGCCGTAGACGAGCCCGACGGCCATGTTGGACAGCACCACCAGCGTGAGCAGCTCGCCCGCCGTGGCCCGGGACAGCCCCTGCGCCTCGACGAGGAACGGCATGCCCCACAGCAGCAGGAACACCATCGCCGGGAACTGGGTGGTGAAGTGCACCCACAGACCCAGCCGGGTGCCCGGCTCCCGCCAGGAGGCCGCGATCTGGCGGCGCACATAGGCGACGCCCTGCTGCCTCACCGGCTCCGGAGCGTGCCCCTCCGGGTGGTCCTTGAGGAACAGCACGACCAGCACGAACACCACGGCGCCGGCGAGCGCGCTGCCGCCGAACGCCGCCGTCCAGCCCAGGTCGTGCAGCAGCCGGGACAGCACCAGCGTGGACACGAGGTTGCCGGCCATGCCGACCAGGCCGGCCATCTGCGCGACGAACGGGCTGCGCCGGGCCGGGAACCACCGGGTGCCCAGCCGCAGCACGCTGATGAACGTCATCGCGTCGCCGCAGCCCAGCAGCACCCGCGCGGCCAGCGCCATCCCGTACGTCGGGGACAGCGCGAAGCCGAGCTGCCCCACCGTGAACAGCACGGCGCCCATGCCCAGCACCTTCTTCGTGCCGAGCCGGTCGACCAGCAGGCCGACGGGTATCTGCATGCCCGCGTAGACCATCAGCTGGAGGATGGAGAACGTGGACAGGGCGGAGGCGTTGACGTCGAAGCGGTCCGCGGCGTCCAGCCCCGCCACGCCCAGCGACGTGCGGAAGATGACCGCGACGAAGTAGACGGAGACGCCGATCCCCCACACGGCGAGGGCGCGCCGCCCCCCGGGCGGATCGGCCGGCCGGACGGCGGCGGCGCGGTCGGTGCCGCTCATCGCACCTCGCCCCGGGCCAGGTGCGAGAACCAGCCGACGTGCCGGTGGACGGCGCCCACGGCGGCCTCCGCGTCGCCCGAGCGCAGGGCCCGGAGGATCTCCTCGTGCTCGGCGAGGGTCTTGGCGATGCGGTCCGGGTGGGAGTGCATGACGGCCACCCCCATCCGCAGCTGGCGGTCGCGCAGCTGGTCGTACAGGCGGGAGAGGATCTCGTTGCCGCCGCTGCGGACGATCTCCGCGTGGAAGCAGCGGTCGGTGACGGACGCCGCCGCGAAGTCCCCGGCGGCGGCCTGCTCCTTCTGCCGCGCCAGCAGCTCCTCCAGGCGCTCCACGAGCGCGGGCGGCGCGGGTACGGCCTTGCGCGCCGCGTGCTCCTCGACGAGCAGCCGGGTCTCGACGACGTCGGCGATCTCCTGCGCGGAGACAGGCAGCACCAGGGCGCCCTTCTTCGGGTAGAGCCGGAGCAGGCCCTCGGCCTCCAGCCGCAGCAGTGCTTCGC
The DNA here is from genome assembly GCF_010548465.1 of Streptomyces sp. SID14436. Lineage (GTDB taxonomy): Bacteria > Actinomycetota > Actinomycetes > Streptomycetales > Streptomycetaceae > Streptomyces. The sequence continues at coordinate 26,307 of NZ_JAAGMD010000873.1, forward strand.
GCACGGGGGTGCGGGAGACCCCGACGGCCTCGGCCAGCTCCCCCTCGGTGAGGAGCGTCCCACCCTCGTAGCGGCGCTCGAGGACGCCCTGCTTGACATGGGTGTAGACGCGGTCGGCGGCAGGGGGTTGCTTCACGTCGGCCAGGCTCATGCCGACAGGATAGATACAACAGGGACACATCCCGGAACCCGTTCCACGATGCGGACCGGGTGCCGGAACGTGACGGCCCCGGACTTTTCACGACACCCGCACAACCATCACCCCCCGACGCGAGTCAGACACGTGCGGCCCCCTTACCGGCCGCACCCTCAACTCGGCCGCACCGTACGGCCATTCACGGTAATCGGGGTACCTCAGTTGAAAACCGGCATTAAGGGCGTCCGTCTGAGCAGAGCCGTCGGCGTGGCCCTGACGACGGGCGCCGTGATCGCCTCCGGAGCCCTCTACGCTGCACCCGCCCAGGCCGCCTCCGTCCCCACGATCGTCGCCAAGGGCGGCTACGTGATGAACAACGGGAACGGCAAGTCGCTGTACAGCAAGTCCGCGGACATCCGCCGCTCGACCGGCTCCACCACGAAGATCATGACCGCCAAGGTCGTGCTGGCGCAGAAGAACCTGAACCTCGACGCCAAGGTCACGATCCAGAAGGCCTACAGCGACTACATCGTCTCCAGGAACGCCTCCTCCGCCCGCCTGATCGTCGGCGACAAGGTCACGGTGCGCCAGCTCCTCTACGGCCTCATGCTGCCGTCCGGCTGCGACGCGGCGTACGCCCTCGCCGACAAGTTCGGCTCGGGCAAGACCCGTGCGGCCCGCGTGAAGTCCTTCGTCGGCAAGATGAACGCGGACGCGAAGAAGCTGGGCCTGAAGAACACCCACTTCGACTCGTTCGACGGCATCGGCAACGGCAAGAACTACTCCACGCCGCGCGACCTGACGAAGATCGCCAGCAGTGCGATGAAGAACTCCACGTTCCGCTCGATCGTCAAGACCAAGAAGTACACGGCCAAGACGAAGACGAAGACGGGCAGCACCCGCACTATGGCGCCGTGGACCAACACCAACACGCTGCTCAGCAACTACAGCGGCACGATCGGCGTGAAGACCGGCTCCGGCTCCGTCTCGAAGTACTGCCTGGTCTTCGCCGCCACGCGGAACGGCAAGACGGTCATCGGCACCGTCCTCGCCTCCTCCTCGGGCGCCCAGCGCGAGAAGGACGCCAAGAAGCTCCTGGGCTACGGCTTCGGCAAGATCTGACCCGGCCGGCCGACGGCCACGGATCACCGGCAAGGGGCTCGTCCGATGGCGCGGGGCACGCGTCCTGAGCCGGGTACGGCAGGAGGGGCGCCGCAGCTCGAAAGCGCGGCGCCCCTCCCGGCGTCAGCCGGCCCGGATCGTGGCCGTCAGGCCCAGGTGATCAGCCTCTTCGGCTGTTCCAGGACCGCGGCCACGTCGGCCAGGACCTTGGAGCCGAGTTCACCGTCGACCAGGCGGTGGTCGAAGGACAGGGCGAGGGTGGTGACCTGACGCGGCTTCACCTTGCCCTTGTGGACCCACGGCTGGAGCTTGATCGCCCCGACCGCGAGGATCGCGGACTCGCCGGGATTGAGGATGGGCGTGCCCGTGTCGACGCCGAAGACGCCGACGTTGGTGATGGTCACCGTGCCGCCCTGCATCGCGGACGGGGAGGTCTTGCCCTCCCGTGCCGTGGACACCAGTTCGCCGAGGGACTCGGCCAGCTGCGGCAGGGTCTTGGCGTGGGCGTCCTTGATGTTCGGGACGATCAGACCGCGCGGGGTGGCCGCCGCGATGCCCAGGTTGACGTAGTGCTTGAGCACGATCTCCTGGGCCGCCTCGTCCCAGGAGGCGTTGATGTCCGGGTTGCGGCGGATCGCGACCAGCAGGGCCTTGGCGATCAGCAGCAGCGGGTTGACCCGCAGACCGGCGAACTCCTTGTCCTGCTTGAGCTCCTCGACCAGCTTCATCGTGCGGGTCACGTCGACCGTCACGAACTCCGTGACGTGCGGCGCGGTGAAGGCCGAGCCGACCATCGCCGCCGCCGTCGCCTTGCGCACGCCCTTGACGGGGACGCGGGTCTCGCGGGCGGTGTCGTACGCCGCCGGGGCGGGGGCGGCCTGCGCGGGGGCCGGTGCCGGGGCGGTGGCGGGCGCCTGGGGCTCGGGGGCCTTCGGCTGTGCCGCCGCGTGCACGTCGTCGCGGGTGATGATGCCGTCCGGGCCGGTCGGCACGACCGTGGTCAGGTCGACGCCGAGGTCCTTCGCCAGCTTGCGCACCGGCGGCTTGGCCAGGGGGCG
>NZ_JAAGMD010000890.1 GCF_010548465.1 Streptomyces sp. SID14436
GTCCGGCCCGGTGCCCCCGCGGGCGTCGGGGCGCCGCGCCGGGCGGTGGTCCTGGAGCCGGTACGCCAGGGGCCGCAGCACCGCGCCGGTGTCCTCGCCGCACTCCAGCAGCACGGCGACCAGCCCGGCGAGGGCGAGCATCGCGTCGTCGGACCGGTGGGTCAGCCGCAGCAGGACGTTCACCGCGTCCGTCGGGAAGCGCACCCCGAGCGCTCCGCTGAAGGCGGCCGCGGCGGTGGACCGCAGGGCGGGGTCGGCCGCGCGGGCCCACTCCCGGCCGACGCCGAGGGCGGTGGCGGCGAGACCCTCGTCGAGGCACATGCACTGCAGCACCAGGGTGGCCGTGGACTGTCCGCCGGGTCCGGCGACACCGCTCGCCCACGGGTACAGGTAGTTGTCGGCGACCTCGTCGAAGGCGGGCCGGGTGAGCAGGGCCAGCGCCGAGGCGACGGAGAGCTGCACACCGAGGCCCGGCCGGCCGTCGACGAGTTCGGTGAGCCAGTCGCGCACCCCGTCCCAGTACGCGGTCGAGCGCTTCGCCCACAGCTCCTCCAGCACCCACTGCCGGTAGTGGGGGGCGGCGAACACCAGCGCGCTGCGGGTGCGGGCGCCCTCCTTGTGCTCCTCCACCGCGACCAGACTGTTCTGGGCGAGCATCAGCCGGCGGTCGGCGCTGCGGCGGTGCGCCTGCGCCTTCTCCTCGTCGCTCGCCAGGACGGGGAACGTGGACGCCACCCACTGTTCGAGGCGTTCCTGACACGTCTCGAAGTCGCGGTAGCCGGCCCCGGTGACGAACGCGAGGGTGGTCACCTCCGTCCACTCCTGCGGGTCGCGTCCGCCCGCGAACCAGTTCCGCACGGGCTCCGCCGCGCCGCTGCCGTACTCCCGCCACACCTCGGCGGGGACGGCTCCCTGGGCGATCCGGCCGGCGGCCTCGGCCACTTCCGCGACGGCGCACCCCGGGGGCATCTCCTCGACCGCCTGCTCGACGGTCCCGTCGGTGCACTCCGCCCGCACCAGCCGGAGCCGCAGCACGGCCGTGAGGTCCGGCGGCTGCCACGGCACATGGCGGACGGAGCCGGGGGCCTCGCCCTCCACGGGGTGCACGGTGGTGATCACCAGGTGGGCCCCGGCCTCCCGCACGGCGTCCCGCACCCGGCGCCAGTCGAAGTCCGCGGTTCCCGTCGCGGCCTCGCGCATGCGGTCGATGAGGAGGTAGCCCACACCCTTCTCGAAGGTGACCCGTCCGTCGGCGAGGTCCTCCAGGCTCCGGCCGGGCGAGAGCACCACGTACTCGGTGCCCTCGGCGACGGCCGCCGCGAGGGCGACCGCCGCGGACCGCTTGCCGATCCCGGGCGGGCCCACCACCACGACCACACCGTCCCGCTCCAGGGCCCGTACGGCGTCCTCGAAGCAGTCGGGGCGGACGTACGGCCCGAGCAGCGCGTCCGCCTCACCGGCGTCCAGGCGGCCCACCGCGCGGCGGCGGGCGTTGGCGGTGGCGCCGGTGCCGCCGGCGATACCGAAGTGGGCGCCGGGGGCGTCCAGGGCCCCGAAGAAGTACTGGTTGACGCTGTTGTGGGGCACCGCGGAGGACGACGCCGCGCGGCCGGACCCCGGCCCGGACCCGGAGGGCTTCTCCGGGTGCTCCGGCTTCTCCGGCTGCTCCCCGGGAGCCCGCTCCCGCTCCCCGGCCGGCTTGCCCTCGGGGTCGTCCTGTCCGGTGGCCCCGCCCCCGTCGGTGCCGCCTGTCCCGTCCCCTCCGGCCCGGGCGCCTGCGGCCCGGGCGCCTGCGGTCTCATCGGAGGGCCCGGAGTCGCGGGGGCCGCCCGAGGGGCGGGGGCTCCCGGGCTTCCAGGACTGCTCGGGCTTCTTGGCGGGTTCGTGCTTCTTGACGTGCTCGGGCTTCTTGACGTGCTCGTGCTTCTTGGGGTGTTCGGCCTGCTTGGCGTGCTCGGGCTGTCGTGCCGGGCCGGCCTGCTCGGTGGGGCCGGCGTGCTGGGCTTGCCCGGCCTGCATGGCCTGCTCTGCGGTGTCCGGCTTGCCGGTCCGTCCGGTGGTGGTGTCCGTGCCGCCGGTCGTCGCGGTGTTCTCGGCGTCGTCCGTGCGCCCCGCGTCCCTCGCGCCCCCGGCGGCTCCTCCGGCGCGCGACTCGCTGCGTTCCTCGTCCATGGTCAGCCATCACTTCGGATCATTTGGAGATCCCGAAGACGGCCCCCTGCGCGTGGACGGTTCCGGAAATGACCTGAACCACCGTGTCTCCAGGTGCAGTTGGCGCACTCGGGGGGCGCGCGTCGGAAGTTTCACCACCCCTGGGTGCCTCCCGCCCGGTCTCCCGCACGGGCTCCGACGGGGCCTCCTGCCGGTCCTCCCGGCCGCCCTCCCGCCGGGCCGGCGGCGTCAGATCGAGGGTGCGGACGTCGTAACCCGGGACGCGGATCCACACCCGGCCGGCGAACTCCTTCTCCGCGACGCGCACCTCGCGGAACTCCTGCGCCCGGACCGTGGTGTACGCCTCGCGGACGACGTCGTTGAAGACCGTGGAGGACACCGCGAGCGCCATGGCGGCGTCGGGCGCCGCGTCCAGGGCCGAGCGCAGGGCCGCGCTGTCGAGCATGCGGCCGATCTCCACGGGGGCCCGGCCCTCGAAACCGTTGGCGGCCGGGGACGCCGTACCGAAGTGCACGGCCACCCGGAGCCGCAGCCGGGACCCTGGCAGCCGGCCGTGGTTGAACTCACGCAGCCCGGCGTCCAGATGGCGCATGAACGTGTCGACGAGGTGCGGCTCGGAAGCCCCCTCCGGCAGCACGGCGAGCACCGAGTCGCCGCCGACCTGCGTCTCCCACCGCTCGCGCTCCAGGCCGGACGCCTCGGCCGCGTCGGTCAGGATGCGCTGGATGGCCCCCTGCAACTGCCGCTGCGTCACGACGTCTGCGCGGCCGTAGCCCTTGGCGTCGACGGCCAGGAGCAGTCTGCGACGGAACGTCATCATGATGGAACTCCCCGTTCTCTCGGTGGAGTCGGGCGGGCCCCGCGGCCCGGCGACTCCGTGGTGCACCGGCGTCCGCTCCCCCCACGCGCGGACGCCGGTACGCCAGTCGTACACGTCTCGTACAGGGGCAACCCCGTCGAATTACGGGATGCGGGAGGGTCCGCACCGTACAGCGGGCCACGGGAGTGAAGAGCGGGGCCGGCCGCGCGCGCGAACCGGAACAGGACAGCCCGAATCCCGCAGAAATGCCGGATCTGCTGCCCGGCGGTGCCCGTCAATGGAGGGAGAGGCCACAGCGGGCAGCACGCCGAGGGATGAGGGGGCCGCATGCCGTCCACCGGAGCCGAACGGGACAGCCGTCCGGCGCAGTTCATGTTCACCGCGCTGCAGAACACCCATCAGCACGCCGACAGCAAGGCGGGCATCCTGGCCGCCGCGCAGGCCGCGCTGGTCGGCACGGCCGGCTGGTGGAGCAGACCCGCGCTGCACGCCGTCGGGGACGGTGGCGCCCCGGGGGTGCTGGCGGGGGTGCTCATCGGGCTGTTCCTGGGCGGGCTGTTCGGCGGGGCCGGGTTCCTGGCCGCCGCGCTGCGCCCGCGGGTGCTGGAGCCGGGGCGCAGCAACCGCTACAGCTTCGTCCACCTCGCCACGGGCCCCGACATCCTGCCGCCCGCCGCCGGTGGGTCCGGCGACGAGGAGGCCGAAGCGGCGCGGGAGCGGCGGGAGTTGTCGCAGACGATCCGCTTCCTGGCCCGGGTGGCGGTGCGCAAGTACCGCTGTCTGACGGGGGCCGTGGTGTGCACGGCGGTGATGGGGGTCAGTGCCGGGCTGCTGGTGGTCCTGCGCCCGCTGCTGGGCTGACCGGAAGCGGCTCGCCGTCCGGCCGGGGGGCGGCCCACGTGGGCCGACACCGAGAGCGGCGTCGCGCGCCGGCGCGCTCGCCCCCTGCAGCCGCCCGCCGCCCGGGGCTACTCCCCGGCCGCCAGGTCGGCGATGCGCCGGAGGCGGGGCAGGTCGCGGATGACCGTGGATCCGTAGCCCGTCTCCAGCAGGCCCTCGTCGCGCAGTTCCCGCAGGCCCTTGTGGACGGTGGTCTCGGCGGCACCGGTGAGGGCGGCCAGTTCGGGCTGGGTGAGGCGGCAGCCCAGGACCGCGCCGCCGTCGACCGGGTGGCCGTAGGTGGTCGCCAGCTCGACCAGGAGGCGGGCCAGGCGCACCTTGACCGGGTAGCCGCGGAAGTCGAGGCGGCGCCGGTTGGCCCAGCGCAGCCGGTCGGCCACGATGCCGGTGAGGGCGATGCCGATCTCGGGGCGCCGCATCAGCAGGGCGCGCAGCGCCGCCGGCTGCAGGACGACCGCGGTGATGGTGCCGCAGGCGGTCACGGTGGCCGAGCGGGGAGCGCCGTCCATGGCCGCCATCTCGCCGACGGTGTCCCCGCCGACCCGGACGGCGAGCAGGGACGTCTCCCCGTTCTCCACGCGCGCGGTCACCTTGGCGAAGCCGGACAGCAACAGCAGCACGTGCCGGTCGCGGGCGCCCTCGCTCAGCAGGACCTGTCCGGCCTCGAAGCCGACCTCCACGCCCAGTCCGAGCATCTCCTCCCGGGCAGGGGGCGCCAGCCTGCCCAGCAGGCTGCCCGCGGGCCACTCGGCGTAGCGGTACGGCGGCATCGGCACGGTCCCCCCGGCGGGTCGGTGAACACCGTCCGCCATCGTGCCCGCTCGGCCGCCGTCCGCGCCATGTGTACGCGCGGGGGCAGCGGTCCGGGCGCGGGCCGTGGTAGAGGGGCCCGGGCGCCCGGGGCGGGCGGTGCTGCGGCTCGGTCCTCCGGTGGCCGGAGCTAGCATCCGGGCATGACGACTGAAGAGAACACCGGTACCTCGCCCCTCGACGTGGAGATCGACGCGCTGAACGGCGGCTCCGCCGCGCTGGCCCAGTACGCCGGGAAGGCCGTGCTGGTGGTGAACGTGGCCTCCAAGTGCGGGCTGACCCCGCAGTACGCCGGTCTGGAGCGACTGCACGAGCGGTTCGCGGAGCGGGGCTTCACCGTGCTCGGGGTGCCCTGCAACCAGTTCCTCGGGCAGGAGCCCGGCACCGCCGAGGAGATCGCGGAGTTCTGCTCGGCCACCTACGGCGTGACCTTCCCGATGACCGAGAAGGTCGAGGTCAACGGCGAGGGGCGGCACGCGCTGTACGAGCGGCTGGCCGGTTTCGCCGACGCCGAGGGGCACAGCGGGGACATCCGCTGGAACTTCGAGAAGTTCCTGATCGGCCGGGACGGCAAGGTCGTCGCCCGGTTCTCGCCGCAGACCGAGCCGGAGTCGGCGGAGGTCGTGGCGGCGGTGGAGAGCGCCCTCGCCTGACCTGCACCGTGCCCGGGACGGCCCCCCCGGCTCGGGACGGTTCCCCGTGCCCGGGACGGCTGTCCCGCGGGGCGGGGTCGCTGCCCCGCCCGGCTGCCGTTGACCTTGCCCCTGGGGCAGGGCCGAGCGTGTGCGGTGCCGGGCGGAGGGACCGTCCGGTGACGGAGGATGCCGGGGTGGACGAGGAACTGCTGAGCATCGGCGCGTTCGCGGCACAGGCGCGGCTGTCCGCCAAGGCGCTGCGCCTGTACGACCGGCTGGGGCTGCTGGCCCCGGCGCGGGTCGACGACACCACCGGGTACCGGTACTACCGGCCCGGGCAGGTGGAGCGGGCCCGGCTGGTGGCGCTGCTGCGCCGGCTGGACATGCCGCTGGCGCGGATCGCCGAGGTCGTCGACGAGCCGGACGGTGCGCGGGCGGCCGCGCGTCTCGCCGCCTACTGGGCGGACGTGGAGACGCGGCTGGCGGGGCAGCGGACACTCGCGGAGTACCTCCGTGGACGCCTGTCGGGGAGGAGCTCCGAGATGTACGGGAAGTTCACGGTCGAGACGGTGGACGTGCCGGAACAGGTACTGATCACCGAGACGCGGCACATGCTGGCGGACGAGCTGCCGGCGTGGATCGGTGCCTCGCTGGGACGTCTGGAGGAGGCGGCCCGCGACTGCGGGGGCGTGACCGGCGCCCCGTTCGTCGCCTATCACGCCGACGTGTCGATGGAGAGTGACGGTCCCGCCGAGGCGTGCGTGCCGGTCGCCGACGAGGCGGCAGCCCGGGAGTGGGCCGCGCGCCGGGGCGCGCCCCGCGGGGTGGCGGTGCGGGTGGAGCCGGCCCGGCGGCTGGCGCGTACCCGGATCACGAAGGCGCAGGTGGCGCATCCGCAGATCATGGCCGCGTTCGAGGCGGTGGAGCAGTGGATGGCGGCCGAGGGGCTGAGTCAGGCGGGGCCGTGCCGGGAGGTGTACTTCGCCCCGTGGGACACGGCCGCGCCCGGGGATCCGGTGTGCGATGTCGCGTTCCCGGTGACCGGCCGCTGAGCGGCGGGGCTCGGCCCGGTCACGGGCCGAGCCCTCTCGGCAAGGACGGCGGACTCGACGAGAGGGCTCTGCGCACCGGCGGCGCCAGTGGCGCTGGTACGGTCGCCGGTCAGTGCTTCACCGTGGAGACGAAGGCGCTCCACGCGTCCGCCGGGAAGGCCAGCTTCGGCCCTTCGGGAATCTTGGTGTCCCCTAGTTCCAGAGCCTCCTCGGTGGTGGACCTGACCATCACGCAGGCGCCGTTGTTGTTGGTGTAGGAGGACGTCTTCCACGCTTCCGTGGCGCCCAGACGAATTGCCATGATCGCTCCGTAGCCAGTTGCTGAGTTGCTGTCACCGGGCTGCGCATTCCGGCATGGACCCGCAGAACGGATTGCGCCAACCTGTGCTGTCGGCTGGCGTGATCGACGCTACTCGCCAACATCCTCTTTCGGAGCAGCCGTTCACTCGACTGGATGGCATATTCCAGGTGAGACATACGGGGAGGCATGTCAGGCATGTAAAATGCCGCCCCGCTCCCGTCCGGGACCCGTCAGGGCGTCAGCGCGCGTAGTCCTTCGCGAGGCGTTCCACCAGCTGACGGGACTGTTCGACGTTCAGCGACTGGGCCCGCAGGTGCTCGTACATCACGGTGTACTTCTGCACGTCGTGCGGCTTCTCCAGGTACAGGTCGCTGGTGACACCCTCGATGTACACCACGCTGGAGTCGGCCGCGTCGGCGAACTCCAGGATCGAGTACTGGCCGTTGATCCCGGCGTGCGCGCCGACCTCGAAGGGGAGCACCTGCACGGTGATGTGCGGCAGCTGGCTCAACTCCATGACGTGTTCCAGCTGTTCCCGCATCACCTGGCGGCTGCCGACGACCCGGTGCAGGGACGCCTCGTCGAGCACCACCCACAGCCGCAGCGGGTCCGTCTCGGCGGTGATGCGGCTCTGCCTGCGCAGGCGCACCTCGACCCGCTTGTCGTTCTCCTGCTCGCTGGACTCCGGCGACCCGCCCTGGACGATCGCCTCGGCGTAGGCGCGGGTCTGCAACAGGCCGGTGATGATCTGCGGTTCGTACACCCGCAGCGACTCGGCGTCGGTCTCCAGGCCGATGTAGACGCTGTACGGGATGTCGCCGAAGGCGTGCCACCAGCCCTGCTGGCGGGAGTCCTTGGCCATCTGCATCAACGACTCGACGATGCGCTGGTCCTCCACCTCGTAGACCCCGCACAGGTCGCGGACGTCGCGCTGGCTGATGCTGCGCCGGCCGTTCTCCAGGCGGCTGATCTTCGACTGCGACACCAGCAGCCGTTCCGCCACCTCCTCCGCCGTCATGCCCTTGAGCTCACGGAGCCTGCGCAACTCCTGGCCCAGCCGGCGTCGCCTGACGGTGGGATTGACATTGGACGCCACGGGACGTGCACCTCCGGCTGCGTGCCTCGTACTTGCTCGTACTTGCCACTTTGCGTATCTGCTGCTCAGCAGACTGCCACCAAGGTGCTTCCCACCGCTGGGAAACGGTGGATATGCGACGGGGGCACGTCAGTGTGCCGGGACGGACGGCACCGGGGACCGCCGCCCGGCCGGCTTCCGGCACGCCGGTGGGGCGGGGAGAGCCCTCGCTCTCCCCGCCCCGACCGGACAGCGGCTCCCGTGACCGGGTCTGTGACGGCCGCGGATGCGTTGCCGCGCCGTCCTGGGTCGCGTCGTGCGGTCCCGTGCCGGGCCTGCTGTCCTGTGCCGTGTGCGTGCCGTGCCGCGGTCGCGGTGCGGTGCGTCGTGCGTGGCCCCCCGCGTGGGGGACGTGTCGTCAGTGGGCCACTACGCGCGCCATGGATCCGCGGCGCGGCTGTGCGGGAACCCCTCGGGCGGGCTCCGTCGTGCCCCGGCCGCCCGCACCGGGCTGCCGGGCGGCCGCCGATGCCGGGCTGCGGCGCGGCTGTGCGGCCACGCCGTTCTGGACGTCCATCACGGCGTGCGCCACGAGGCCGCCCATCGGGTCGTGCCGGATCAGGTCCCGCAACCGGGAGCGCGAGGACCGGCCCTCGTTCCCCGGGTACAGGTGCTTGCCGAGACCCACCGCGTGCGCCAGTGCGGCGAGCGCCGCGGTCCGCGGGTCCGGCGGTACGCCGGTGCGGATCGCGGAGTCCAGCCGGGCCCTGATCTCCCGGCTGATCTCGGTGTCCGTCGCCTGGTAGCGAGTCGTCGGCAGTACCCCGCACATCTGTCCCGCCACGGCATGCACCATGCCGCAGCGCTCCAGATGCGAGAGGTACGTCTGGCGGAGCCCGAGTCGGGGCCCGCCGATCCAGTGGACGGCCCGTACCGGAGCGCCGCGCCTGCGCAGCAGCTCCAACGCGCTGTCCAGTGTCGGATCTCCAGTCGGCCGTGGTACGACCACGGCGATACGATCCCCGTCTGGGGCTATCCGTCCGGCCAGCGCCAGCTCCACTAGCTGTGCTCCGGCCAGACCGAGGTCGAGCGACTGCGGCTGCGCAGTGGTACCCGTGGTCGGGTCCAGTGCGAGCAACAGAAGCTCCTCCGGAAGTGTTCTGCGGCTCCTGCCCATCCATGCCTCCCCGCGTGGATGTCTGACAGGGTGACCCCTCTCACATTGGTCTGTCGAGAGCGCGTGACCGGTTCGTAAGGGAACCGGTAGGTATGTCGTTCCCGTCTACCACGTGGGGCCAGGCCCGCACACAGGACACTGGTACATGGTTCGGACAGCGCGCGGAGCGTTGTCGCGGGCGGCGGTTCACGGTTCGGTTGGCGCACGCGGGGCGTGCGGCACATGGAGGAGGCATCGGTGGCGGGCGAGTCCCCCGACAGGTCGAAGCAGCGTGCGTCGTCGGAAGAACCGACGCCGGGGAGCGCGGGTCCGGTTCCCGAGGCCAGGAGCGAGGCGGAGGACTCCGCCCGCAGGCGTGACCCGCGGCTGGCGGTGTCGCGGGAGCCGTCGCCGTCCGGCTCCGCCGAGTCCCCGGCACCGTCGGACACGCCGGCCCGGGGAGGGGTCGACACGGCGACCCGCGTGCTGTCGGTCCGCGAGACGGCGACGGAGGACGCGGAGGAGACCGGGGCGGACGCCTCCGACGCGGACGAGCCGGGCACGGGCGGCGCGGGGGACGCCGGGAGCCCTGAGGGCACCGGGGACGCCGGGGACACCGGGGACTCCACCGCCGGCACGGACACCGACGGCGGCGCGGACGAGGCCGACGCCGACGGTGACGCCGCGGCCGACGACGCCACCCGGGCCGACGACGCCACCGGCGGTGCCTCCGCCGAGCGTGACGATTCTGCTGCGACGGGTGACGCCCGGCTGCGCGCCGCCGTGGCCGCGTGGGTGCGCACGGCCGACGAGGCCCAGGACGCCCGGCCGGCCCGTGACGACGACACGGCCGGGGACGAGGCCGGCACCGGGACCGCCGACACCGAGGACGGTGCCGACGCCGACGCCGGTGCCGACGCCTCCGAGCCCCCTGCGCCCACCGCGCCCACGAAGCCCCTGGACGACGCTGCCGCCGACGGGACCGACGCCGACGTGGTCCCGTCGGCCGAGGACGCTCCCGAGGCCGCCACGACCCCCTCCGGGGCCTCGGACGCGCCCGAGGACGCGACGGACGCCCCCGACGACAGCGATGTCGCGGCCCCGGCCTCCGCCGACGACACGCCCGACGCCGACCGCGAGGACCGGGAGGACCGCGAGGACCGGGACGACAACCGCGCGGCCCGCGCCGACGAGAACGGCCAGGACGGACAGGACGGACAGGACGGACAGGACGGCCGGGACGACGACGGCGGAGAGGCCGAGGGCGGGGACGAGGCCGGCGGCCGCAAGGGCCCCGTCGACCAGCCCACCGCCGTGTTCACCACGCTCCGGCCCTCCGAGCGGCCCGTCGACCAGCCCACCACGATGCTCAAGCTGGGCGACGCGGCGAAGGCGTCCGCCGGGCCCGACACGGCCGACACAGCCGACACAGCCGACACGGCCGAAAAGACCGGCAAGCCCGACAAGGCCGACCGGACCGGCAAGGGCACCGGAACCGGCGAGGACGACCGGGCCGGGAGCGAGCCCCCCGACTCCCCCGACTCCCCCGACTCCCCCGACTCCCCCGAGTCGCCCGAGTCCCCCGGGACGTCCGAGCCCCCCGAGTCCCCCGCCGAGCGGACCAGCAAGTTCGTCGCGCTCAAGCCGCTCGACGATCCTGGCCTCCGCAAGCCGCCGGTCACCGACGCCACCACCGCCCTGCGGACCGTCACGCCGGCCGCGCCGCCCGCCGACGCCACGTCCGCCCTGCCGCAGGCCGAGCCGGAGCGGACGACGCAGCAGCCGCTGCCGCCGAAGCCCCCGCTGGACCTGCTGGCCGAGCTGACGAACACCCCGCCCCCGCCGGAGACGCCGCTGCGGACCGCCGTGCGGCGGGTCAAGATCTGGACCCCGCTGGTCCTGCTGCTGGTGATCATCTTTGCGGTCGTGCAGAACATGCGTCCGCTTCCCGAACCCACGCTCGACCTCACCGCCGAGGACCGTTTCACCTTCGAGGGCGGCAAGGTCGACATCCCGTGGCCGGCCGACGGACAGGCGGCCCTCGACGTGCAGGGCATCGGCTCGTTCGGTTCCTCCGGGGAGCAGAAGCCGGTGCCGATCGCCAGTGTCGCCAAGGTCATGACGGCCTACGTGATCCTGCGCGACCACCCGCTGAAGAGCGGCGCGCAGGGGCCGATGATCAAGATCGACGAGCCGGCGGAGAAGCAGTCCGACGCCGGTCAGGAGTCCACCGTCGACGTCACCGCCGGGGACGAGATCTCCCAGCGGGAGGCGCTGGAGAGCATCCTGATCGCGTCCGCGAACAACGTCGCGCGCCTGCTCGCCCGGTGGGACGCGGGGTCGGAGAAGGCGTTCGTGGAGAAGATGAACGCCGCCGCCGAGGACCTCGGCATGACCAACACGACGTACACCGACCCCTCGGGCCTGAACAACACGACCGTCTCCACGGCCGTGGACCAGGTGAAGCTGGGCAAGGCGGCGATGAAGCAGCCCGCCTTCCGCGAGGTGGCCGCCATGATGTCGTACGACGACTACAAGGGCGTCAACCACTCCAACTGGAACCAGCTGGTGGGCCACAACAACGTGGTCGGCATCAAGACCGGCACCACCACCTCCGCGCTCGGCAACCTGCTGTTCGCGGCGAAGAAGGACGTCGACGGCGAGATGCGCACCATCGTCGGCGCGGTGGTCCGCCAGCCCGCCGGGGGCAAGGACAACACCATCCTCAGTGCCGCGCTGACCGCCGGTGACGACCTGATCAGGGCCGCGCAGGGCGCGCTGGAGTCGGCGACCATCCTGAAGAAGGGCACGGTCGTCGGGTACGCGGACGACGGTCTGGGCGGGCGGACGCCCGTGGTGGTGACCGAGGACGTGAAGGCGGTCGGCTGGGCGGGCCTGTCGGTGAAGCTGACGTTCGCCGCGGACAAGGTGCCGCACGAGGCGAAGGCGGGCACCGAGGTGGGCTCGCTGACCGTGGGCGACGGCACGAGCAGTGCCGTCAAGGTGCCGGTCGCCCTCCAGGACGACCTCGTGGAGCCGGGCTTCACGGACAAGCTGACGCGTCTCGCCTGATCACGGCGAGCGGCGGGCACGCCCCGCCCCGTGGGCCGTCCTCCATCGCGGGGGACGGCCGGCGGGGTGCGTGCTAGCGTCACGAATCGGGCAGGTCGCCGGTCACCGGAACGCGGCCGTGGGCACCCACGGCGGACGGGACGCTGCCGCCGAACAGAAGACGGGACACGGGGAGTGCCTTCAGGTGGCCACTGCGGAGCCGACACGCGCCGACGACGCCGATCCGGGCCCGGCATCGGGTTCGCGAATACCCGCGCCCGGAGCAGACGGGCCGGAGCCGGACGGCCGGCCGCGCCCTGAGCCCGCCTCGGAACCTGTTTCCGAGCACACCTCCGAGCACGACTCGGAGCACGACTCGGAGCACGATGCCGAGCAGGACTCCGCGCCCGGTGGTGCGCCCGGCCCCGGCCGGGGCGAGGAGCGGCTGCCGCGCCCGGTCCGCGCCGTGCGGGCCGGGATGCTGCGGCATCCGGTGCTGTCCGTCACCGCGCTCGCCGGGGTCCTGCACGTCGTCTGGTTCTTCACGTTCGCCAACAGCGGCGGCGACCTCGCGGCGCAGGACGCCTGGGCCGAGTTCGTCGGCCGCCACCCGGACCAGGCGTACAACCTGGCCTGGTACGGCGGCATGCACCCGGTGTCGTACAGCGTGGTGTCCCCGTATCTGATGTCCCTCCTCGGCGTGCGGACCACGATGATGATCGCGGGGACCGTGTCGGCCGGGCTGCTGACCCTGGTCCTGATGCGCAGCCGGAGTGTGCGCAACCCCCTGTGGGCGGCGCTCGCGGGCGTGTTCGCGCTGCTGTGCAACGCGGCCTCGGGGCGGGTGACGTACGGGCTGGGCACGATGTTCGCGCTGGGCGCGGTCGCCGTCGTCTTCTGCTGGCCGTACCGCTGGCGCTACAAGCGGTGGGCGAAGGCGCTGTGCGCGGCCCCGCTGGCGGCGCTGGCGACGATGGCCTCGCCGGTGGCCGGCCTGTTCGTGGGGCTGGTGGCGGTGGCGCTGTTCCTGCAGAAGCGCCGGCCGGGGGCCTGGGCGCTGGGGCTGGCGCCGACCGCGGTGGTGGCGCTGTCGGCCTGGCTGTTCCCGTTCTCCGGCACCCAGCCGATGGGGTTCGGCTCGGTGATCCTGCCGCTGGTGTACTCGGTCCTGGTGGTGTTCCTCGTGCCCCGCGAGTGGCGGACCGTGCGGCTCACGGCCGGGGTGTACGGGCTGGGTGTGGTGCTGGTCTGGCTGATCAGTTCGCAGATCGGCTCCAACATGACGCGGCTGGCGATGCTGTTCGCGGGCGTGGTGCTGGTGGCGGCGCTGCCGTTCGCGGTGCCCCGGAGCCGCAAGTGGTACGCGATCGTGGTGGCGTTCGTCGGGTTCACGGTGTGGATCGGGTTCAAGTCGGTCGACGACGTCGTGCACACCACCCCGGCGGCGTCCTGGGCGCGGGAGCTGGCGCCGCTGGTGAACGAGTTGCAGGAGGTCGGCGCGGAGCGGGGCCGGGTGGAGGTCGTGCCGGCCCGCTCGCACCGGGAGGCGTCCGCGCTCGCCCCGTACGTGAACCTGGCCCGCGGCTGGAACCGGCAGGCCGACATGGAGCGCAACCCGCTCTTCTACGACGACACCCTGAACTCGGCGAACTACCACGAGTGGCTCAAGCGCTGGGCGGTGCACTACGTGGTGCTGCCCAAGGACGAGCCGGACGGGGACGGCGGGGAGCGGGAGCGGGAGCTGGTGCAGCGCGGGCTGCCCTACCTGAAGCAGGTCTGGGGCGACGCGAACTGGCAGCTGTTCGAGGTGGTCGCCCCGACGCCGCTGGCCGAGCCGAACGCGGTGGTGGAGCGGGCCGAGCAGGGCGCGATGACGATGCGGGTGGAGAAGGCCGGACGTGTCCTGATCCGCATCCCGTACTCGCCGTGGCTGAGCCTGGTCGACGCCGAGGGCGCGGCACTGGACCCGCCCCGGGAGACGGAGGAGTCCGAGGCCCGTCCGGAGGGGGAGCCGAAGACGTACGAGAACGTCAACGGCTGCCTGATGGAGACGGAGGAGGACGCGAACGGCGACCGGTGGACGGTGCTGCTGGCTCCGGAGCCGGGCACCTACCGGCTGGCCGCGCCGTACAAGTGGTCGCGGGGCACGCCCTGCCCGGAGGAACTGCGCTGACCGGCGCACCCGGCCCGGGCGGGCGTCGGTATTCGGGACGGCCGGGACGCCGCACGGGATCCGGGTGGACCGGTCAGACGGCCCGCGGGTAGCGGGCCAGCCAGGCCGCGGAGGAGGCGGTGGGGCTGTGCAGGGCGGCGCCCTGGGTCATCTCCATCGCGAAGTCGTCGGCGAGTTCCAGGATGGTGGGGCGGCCCTCCAGCTCGGCGAGCCAGGCCGGGGGCAGGGCCGTCTCGCCGTGCAGGGCGCCGAGCAGTCCGCCGGTCAGGGCGCCGGCGACCGCGCTGGGCCCGTCCTGGTTGACGGCGAGGCACAGTCCGTGGCGCACGTCCTCGCCGACCAGCGCGCAGTACACGGCGGCCGCGACCAGGCCCTCCGCGGTGCCGGTCCCGCTGAGCCGGGAGACGCGCTCGGGGGTGGGCATGCCCTGCCGGACGGCGCCCAGGGCCTGCTGGAGGGCGTTCGAGACGGCCTCGTTGCCGGGCAGCGCCGACAGCAGCGCGAGGGCGCTCTGGACGGCCGCGTCCGGGTCCTCGCCGCGGGCCAGCGTATGCACGATCACGGCGTACGCGCCCGCCGCGAGGCAGGCGTCCGGGTGGCCGTGGGTCTGCGCGGCGCACTCCACGGCGAGCTGGGCGACGAGCTGCGGCTCCCAGCCGACGAGCAGCCCGAAGGGCGCGGACCGGGCTGCCGCCTCGGGGCCGGTCTCCTGGGGGTTCTTGGGGGCCTCGGGCGTGCCCATGGTGCCGTCGCCGAGGCCCAGCAGCAGCGGCCGGGCCGGGTCGCGGCGGGCGTACAGCCACTCCTCGCGGGCCAGCCAGCCGTCGTCCTTGCGGCGCTCGTCGGGGCCCCAGTCGCGCTGGGTGGTGGCCCAGCGCAGGTAGGCCCGGTGCAGGTCGGTCGGCGGGTGCCAGGCGCCGGTGTCGCGGCGCACCTGGGCGCGGATCAGCCCGTCCACGGAGAACAGGGTGAGCTGGGTGAGGTGGGTGACGGCGCCCCGGCGGCCGTAGGCGAGGCCGAGGTCGACGACGCCGGCGGCGCCGTGCGCCTCGCGGATCGCGTCGGTCGTCAGGGCGGCCACGGGCGCGCCCAGCGCGTCCCCGAGGGCCACGCCGAGCAGCGTTCCGCGCACCCGGCTGCGGAAGTCCTGCTGCTCACGGCGCCCCCACACGGGGCCGGTCGTCGCACCCACCCAGACCTCCCCGGACACCGTGCACACGTACGACGCCCAGCACTGTAATCGAACGGGGACGGCGGGTTCACGGCACGGATCGGTATCGCACCCCCGGGCCCGCGGCGCGTGCCGTGCCGCAGGGGCGTTACTCGACGACCCGGACGGTCGTGCCGGCCGTGCCGAAGGCCCACAGGGCCTCGCCGTCGTCCTTGGCCACCCGGATGCCTCCCGTCCGCGCGCCCGAATCGGCGGGCGGCGGGGAGGAGCCGTCGACGGCGTTGGAGAAGGCGATGGAGACACCGGACCGGGCGGTGAAGTACATGATGTGCTCGACCTGGACACCGTCGCTGCCGGTGGTGGCCTCGGTGCGGGTGCCGATCGTGTAGCTGCCGGGCTCCGGGGCGACCGTGCCCGGCCAGACCGGGAAGGTGCGGCGGGGCGCGTCGCTGGCGTCGACCAGCCACACGCGTTCACGCTCGAGGGAGTAGACGATGCGGCGGCCGGTGCCGGAGTCGGCCGGCACGGCCTCGGGGTTCTTCTTCGCGGGGCCCGCGGACGGCTTCGGGTCGGCCGTCGCGGAGCCGTTCGGCTCGCTCGTGGCGGCGGCGGGCCTCGGCTTGGGCCCCTGGTCCGCCTGCACCGCGAGGACGGCCACGACGGCCAGCGCACCCGCGGTCAGCCCGGTCACCCAGGCCCACGAGGGAAGACGGGCAGGCAACGGTACGCATCTCCTCGGTCGGCGCAGTTCCGGCCCCCGGAACCGGAGGTCGGATCATCCTACTGCGAGCGCCCCGTGCGCCGTTCCGCCCGGGCCCCGGGGGCCGCGACCGCCGGCGCGGCCCCGGATCCCGTGGCACCTCCGCTCGTCGCGGAGGCTCAGTCCAGCACCGGCAGCAGCTCCGGCAGGTGCCCGTCGGACGCCTCCGCCGCGCGCCGGCGCTCCTCGGGGACCTCCCCGTACAGCGTCGTGCGCGGCTTCGCCGGGCGGCCGGCCGCCTCGGCCACGGCGACGAGGTCCTTGACCGACTTGTAGGAGCCGTAGGAGGAGCCCGCCATGCGCGAGATGGTCTCCTCCATGAGGGTGCCGCCGAGGTCGTTCGCGCCGGAGCGGAGCATCTGGGCCGCGCCCTCCGCGCCCAGCTTCACCCAGCTGGTCTGGATGTTGGGGATGTGCGGGTGGAGCAGCAGCCGGGCCATCGCGGTGACCGCGCGGTTGTCGCGGACCGTGGGGCCGGGGCGGGCGATGCCGGCCAGGTAGACGGGCGCGTTGGTGTGCACGAAGGGCAGGGTGACGAACTCGGTGAAGCCGCCCGTCTCCTGCTGGATGCGGGCGAGGGTGCGCAGGTGGCCGAGCCAGTGGCGGGGCTGGTCGACGTGGCCGTACATCATCGTCGAGGACGAGCGGATGCCCAGTTCGTGGGCGGTGGTGACGACCTCGATCCAGGTCGCCGCGGGCAGCTTGCCCTTGGTCAGGATCCAGCGGACCTCGTCGTCGAGGATCTCGGCGGCGGTGCCCGGGATGGTGTCCAGGCCCGCCTCCTTCGCCGCCGTCAGCCACTCGCGGACCGACATCCCGGTGCGGGTCGCGCCGTTGACGACCTCCATCGGGGAGAAGGCGTGCACGTGCATGCCGGGGACGCGTGCGCGCACCGCCCGCGCGATGTCGAAGTAGGCGGTGCCGGGCAGGTCGGGGTGGATGCCGCCCTGCATGCAGACCTCGACCGCGCCGACGTCCCACGCCTGCTGGGCGCGGTCGGCGACCTGGTCCAGGGAGAGGGTGTAGGCGTCGGCGTCGGTGCGGCGCTGGGCGAAGGCGCAGAAACGGCAGCCGGTGTAGCAGACGTTGGTGAAGTTGATGTTGCGGGTGACGATGTAGGTGACGTCGTCGCCGACCGCCGCCCTGCGCACGTCGTCCGCGATGCGGCACAGCGCGTCCAGGGCCGGGCCGTCGGCGTGCAGCAGGGCCAGCGCCTCGGCGTCGGTCAGCCGGGTCGGGTCGTCGGCGGCGGTGTTCAGCGCGGCCCGCACGTCGGTGTCGACGCGCTCCGGCACGAGCCCGGGGGCGGCCGCCTCGCGCAGGGCGTCCCAGTCGCCGTACACCTCGTCGAAGTCCGCGCGGCGGTCGCCGGTGCGGCCCTCGGTGTCGATGGTGCGGTGCAGGTCGGTGCGGCCGGTGGCGGTGAACGCCTCGTCGGGCTCCTGCCAGGGCAGGCCCTTCGGCAGGGCGTCCGGGCGGGCCAGGCCGGTGTCCGGGTCGGCGAGCGCGGCCACGTGCGGGCGCAGCCGCGGGTCCAGCCAGGGCTCCCCGCGGCGCACGAACTCCGGGTAGACGCAGAGGCGTTCGCGCAGCTCGAAGCCGGCCGCGCGGGACGTCTCGGCCAGTTCGTCGATCCGGGGCCAGGGCCGCTCGGGGTTGACGTGGTCGATGGTCAGCGGGGAGACGCCGCCCCAGTCGTCGATGCCGGCCGCGATGAGCCGGCCGTACTCGGCGTCCACCAGGTTGGGCGGGGCCTGGAGGCAGGCGGACGGGCCGAGGACGTGCCGGGCCACGGCGACCGTGGCGACCAGCGCGTCGAGTTCCGCGTCCGGCATGCCGCGCATCGCGGTGTCCGGCTTGGCGCGGAAGTTCTGGATGATCAGTTCCTGGATGCCGTGGTGGGCGCGGGAGATCTTCCGCAGCGCGAACAGGGAGTCGGCGCGCTCCTCGTAGGTCTCGCCGATGCCGATGAGGATGCCGGAGGTGAAGGGCACCGAGGAGCGTCCGGCGTCCTCCAGCACCCGCAGCCGGACGGCCGGTTCCTTGTCCGGGGAGCCGTGGTGCGGGCCGCCGGGCTCGGACCACAGGCGGGTCGCGGTGGTCTCCAGCATCATGCCCATGGACGGCGCCACCGGCTTGAGGCGCTGCAGGTCGGTCCAGCTCAGCACGCCCGGGTTGAGGTGCGGCAGGAGGCCGGTCTCCTCCAGGATGCGCACCGACATGGCGCGGACGTAGGCGAGGGTGTCGTCGTAGCCGTGGGCGTCGAGCCACTCGCGCGCCTCGGGCCAGCGGTCCTCGGGCTTGTCGCCGAGGGTGATGAGGGCTTCCTTGCAGCCGAGGGCGGCGCCCTTGCGGGCGATGTCGAGCACCTCGTCGGGGGACATGAACATCCCGTGCCCGGCGCGCCGCAGCTTGCCGGGCACGGTGACGAACGTGCAGTAGTGGCACTTGTCCCGGCACAGCCGGGTCAGCGGCAGGAACACGCTCTTGGAGTAGGTGATGACGCCGGGGCGTCCGGCCGCCTCCAGCCCGGCGTCGCGCACCCGGGCCGCCGAGGCGCACAGGTCCTGAAGGTCCGCGCCGCGGGCCTGGAGCAGCACGGCCGCCTCGGAGACGTCCAGCGAGACGCCGTCCCGGGCCCGTTTGAGGGCGCGCCGCATGGAGTTCCCGGTCGGGCCGCCGGTGCCGGAGGTCACGGAAGTCGTCATCCCTTGAGCATACGTTCGGGGTGATCAGGACGGAGAGGGGCCGCTTCCGGCCGGTGCGAGCGGGCCCGCGCGGTCCTCACCGCGCGGTCCCGTCGACGAACGGCTGGACGGCGTCGAGGGCCCGCAGCACCTCCGTCTCGCCCTCGGGCGGCAGCTGCACCACGGTCTCCTCGATGCCCAGCTCGGCGTAGTGCGCCAGCTTGCCCGGGGTTGGATGGACGGCGTAGGGCACCACCTGGAGGGCCTCCGGGTCGCGGCCCGCGTCGGCCCACACCGTCCGCAGGGCGGGCAGCGACTCGGACAGGCCGCGTCCGCCGATGGGCAGCCAGCCGTCGGCGTACTCACAGATGTGGGCGAACAGCTTCGGTCCCGCGCCGCCGCCGATGAGCGTGCGCGGTCCGACCACCGGGCCGCGCGGCTTCTGCACCGGCTTGGGGTGCGCGAAGCTGGCCCGCACGCTGGCGAACTCGCCCTCGTAGGCGGTCGGTTCCTCCGACCACAGGGAGCGCATCAGGCCCATCCGGTCGCGCACCAGCTCGCGCCGGGTGCGCCAGTCGACGCCGTGGTCGGCGGCCTCCTCGACGTTCCAGCCGAAGCCGACCCCGAGCGTGAACCGGCCGCCGGAGAGGTGGTCGAGGGTGGCGATCTGCTTGGCCAGGTCGATCGGGTCGTGCTGGGCGGCGAGGGTGATGCCGGTGCCCACCCCGAGCCGCTCGGTGACGGCGGCGGCCTGGCCGAGCGCGACGAAGGGGTCGAGGGTGCGGCCGTACTCGCGGGGCAGCTCGCCGCCCGCCGGGTAGGGGCTGGTCCGCTCGACGGGGATGTGGGTGTGCTCCGGCAGGTAGAGACCGGCGAATCCGCGCTGTTCCAGCTCGCGGGCGAGCCGGACGGGGCTGATCGTCTCGTCGGTGAGGAAGATCGTGACGGCGATGCGCATGGGCGGCCTTTCGTACGCGGACGACGACTCATCAATACCGGGGGCGCGCCCGCTCTGTCCATACCGACCGGTCGGCATACGACCGGGTGCCGGGTGTCCCGGCGCGCCCCGTGGCGGGAACGCACCGGTCCCGGCCCGGTGTTCGCGGGCCGCGGGTAGCCTCGTCCGGCATGACGTCCCGAGCCGCACGCAAGTACCGGATCGCCAGGGCGGTCCAGCGCCGGATCAATCCCGTGCTGCGCAGGCTGCCGTTCCAGACGGTCCTGGAGACCACCGGCCGGGTCTCCGGCCTGCCCCGCGCCACCCCGGTGGGCGGGCGGCGGACCGGGGACGCGTTCTGGCTGGTGTCGGAGTTCGGTGAGCGGTCCCAGTACGTGCGCAACATCCGGGCCGACCCGCGGGTGCGGGTGCGGCTGCGGGGCCGCTGGCACACCGGCACCGCCGTGCTCCTGCCCGACGACGACCCCCGCGCCCGGCTGCGCCGGCTGCCCCGCCTCAACGGCCTCGCCGTGCGGGCGTTCGGCGCGGAGCTGCTCACCGTGCGGGTCGACCTCGACGGCTGAGCCGGGCCGGGCGCAGGCGGCGGGCGGCACGGCTCATCCCGGCCGGACGATCGACTGCACCTCGCTGCAGGCGTGCAGGGCGTAGGAGCCGACGTCCCGGCCGACGCCGCTGCGGCGGAACCCGCCGGAGGGCGCCTCCATGTTCCGGCCGACGGTGTTGCTGCCGACCCCGCCGGTGCGCAGCCGCCGGGCCACCCGGAAGGCGCGGGGCACGTCGGCGGACCAGACGTAGTCGATCAGTCCGTACTCGCTGTCGTCGGCCAGGGCCACCGCCTCGTCCTCGTCGTCGACCGGGACGACCACGACCACCGGGCCGAAGATCTCCTCGCGGGCCACCCGCATGCCGTCGGTGCAGTCGGCGAGCACGGTCGGCGCGACGTGGAACCCGCGCTTCAAGGGCGGGCGTTCGCCGCCCGCGACGACCACCGCGCCCTCCTTGCGGCCGAGGCCGACGTACGCCTCCACCCGGTCGCGGTGCGCCGCCGGGATCACCGGACCGACGACCGTGCCCGGCTCCCGGGGGTCGCCCACCGGCAGCCGTGCCGCGTACCCGGCGAGCCGCTCCACCAGCGGCTCGTACACCGACCGGTGGGCCGGCACCCGGGTGGGGGCGGTGCGGGTCCTCGTAGACCCACCGGTCGCCGAGCGGGCCGTCGTCGCCCGGCGCGCCCATCACGGGCTTGAAGCGCCCGCCGAGCAAGGACATCTCCTTCAGCGGGGCACGCACGATCCGGGGGCCGGTGTCGTGGTACCTCCTCGGCAGCCGGTCCTTCCAGACGTCCGGCGGCTCCACGGTGTGATCGTCGACGGAGATGATCCGCGGGCACGCGGGGCGTGTGGCTGACGTGTCTCCATGGGGGACGCAGTAGCGCTGACATGACGGATGACGGATCGTCAGCTGATGTGGTGGGCGCTCCGGGCGCGGCGGCGCGGTGACATCACGGCGCCGCGGCACGCAGAAAGCTGTAAAGACCTTGTGAACCAGGAGCACCCCCGTGTGATCGGCGTCTCCCACGGCTGACGCATCCGCCGTGCGCAAGGCAGACTGGCGTGGTTGCTCAGTGACAATGGGGGGACTGCATGGACGGTGTGCCGCGAGTGCCGGAGCAGCGGCGGCCCGGCTCCCCGGCGGAGCCCGCGGCGCTGCGCTTCTGCGTGCTCGGCCCGGTGCGCGCCTGGCGCGGCGACGAACCCGTGGCGACCGGATCACCTCAGCAACGCGCCCTGCTCGCCGCCCTGCTGCTGCGCGAGGGCCGCACCGCCACCGCCGCCGAGCTGATTGACGCGCTGTGGGGCGAGGAGCCGCCCTCGCAGGCACTGGCGGCCCTGCGCACCTACGCCTCCCGGCTGCGGAAGGTCCTCGACCCGGGCGTTCTGGTCAGCGAGTCCGGCGGGTACGCGGTGCGCGCGCCGGCCGACGGATCGCTGGACGTGGTCCTTGCGCAGGAGCTGGCCGCCGACGCGGAGAAGGCACGCGCCGCCGGGGACCTGTGCGCGGCGCGCGCCGGCCTGGACCGGGCGCTGGCCCTGTGGGACGGCGAGGCGCTGGCCGGCGTGCCCGGCCCGTACGCGGAGGCCCAGCGGGCCCGGCTGGAGGAGTGGCGGCTGCAACTCCTGGAGACCCGGCTGGACATGGACCTGGAGCAGGGCTGTCACGCGGAGGCCGTCTCGGAGCTGACCGCGCTGACCGCCGCGCACCCCCTGCGGGAGCGGCCGCGGGAGCTGCTGATGCTGGCGCTGTACCGCAGCGGCCGGCAGGCGGAGGCGCTGGCCGTGTACGCCGACACCCGGCGGCTGCTCGCCGACGAACTGGGCGTGGACCCGCGGCCCGGCCTGCAGGAGCTCCAGCAGCGCATCCTGCGCGCGGACCCGCACCTCGCGGAGCCGTCCTCCCCGGCGCCCGAACCGGCACCGGCCCCCGTCCGGCCGGCCCAGCTGCCCGCGACCGTGCCGGACTTCACCGGGCGGGCGTCCTTCGTCCGCGAGCTGGGCGAGACCCTCGCCTCCGCGGAGGGCCGGGTGATGGCGGTCTCCGCGCTGGCCGGGATCGGCGGCGTCGGCAAGACCACCCTCGCCGTGCACGTCGCCCACCGGGCCCGGTCCGCCTTCCCGGACGGCCAGCTCTACGTCGACCTGCAGGGCGCGGGCGCGCGGGCGGCGGAACCGGAGACCGTCCTCGGCTCGTTCCTGCGCGCCCTGGGCACCCCGGATGCGGCGGTCCCGGACTCGCTGGAGGACCGGGCGGCGCTGTACCGCTCGGCGCTGGACGGCCGCCGCGTGCTGGTGCTGCTGGACAACGCGCGCGACGCCGCGCAGGTGCGCCCGCTGCTGCCGGGCACCGAGGGCTGCGCGGCCCTGATCACCTCCCGGGTGCGGATGGTGGACCTGGCGGGCGCGCACCTGGTCGACCTGGACGTGATGTCGCCGGACGAGGCGCTGACCCTGTTCACCCGGATCGTCGGCGAGGAGCGGGTGGCCTCCGAGCGGGACGCCGCGCTGGACGTGGTGGCGGCCTGCGGCTTCCTCCCGCTGGCCATCCGGATCGCGGCCTCCCGGCTGGCGGCCCGCCGCACCTGGACCGTCTCGGTGCTGGCCGCCAAGCTGGCCGACGAGCGCCGCCGGCTGGACGAGCTGCAGGCCGGCGACCTGGCGGTGAAGGCCACCTTCGAGCTGGGCTACGGCCAGCTGGAGCCGGCCCAGGCGCGCGCCTTCCGCCTGCTGGGCCTGGCCGACGGCCCGGACCTGTCGCTGACGGCGGCGGCCGCGGTGCTGGACCTCCCCCTGGACGACACGGAGGACCTGTTGGAGTCCCTGGTGGACACCTCCCTGCTGGAGTCGGCGGCGCCCGGCCGCTACCGCTTCCACGACCTGGTGCGGCTCTACGCGCGTGCCTGCGCGGAACGCGACGAACTCCCCCCGAGCGAGCGGGAGGGCGCGCTGTCCCGCCTGCTGGACTTCGCCCTCGCCACGACGGCGGGCGTGTACGCGATCGAGCGGCCCGGTGACCGGCTGGTGGACCACCTGGCGCCGGCCGGGTATCCAGGACTGGCGTTCCCCGACCGCGAGACCGCCCGGGACTGGCTGTACACGGAGGCCAACTGCCTCCTGGCGCTGGCCCGTCAGTCGGCGGCCCGCCCGGACACCCTCGACCGGGCGGTCGACCTGCTGTGGGCCGCGCTCGACATCTCGGAGTCGGGCGCCAACCCGCGCGAGTACGCGGCGACGGCCGAGGTCCTGCTGGAGGCGGCCCACCGGTTCGGCGGGCCCCGGGTGCGGGCGCGGGCCCTGATGACGCTCGCCCACGCGCACGTGGACGGCGGCCGGTTCGACCGGGCCGACGAGGGCGCCGGGCACGTGATCCGCCTGGCCCGGGAGGCCGGCGACCTGCTCCCCGCGTCCTGGGCGCGCAACGCGCGCGGCATCATCGCGCTGTACCAGGGGCGCAACGAGGACGGCGAGGAGCACCTCTCGCACGCCATCGAGCACTTCCGCACCCTGGGCGACCGCCCCGGCGAGGCCAGCGCGCTGTGCAACCTGTCCCGGATCCACCTGGCGACGGGACGCATCGGCAGCGCGGTCGCCCTGGCCGAGCAGGGCACCGCCGTCTACGACGCGATGGGCAACTCCATGCGCGGCGCCAACGGGCGGTACGCCCTGGGCATGGCGCTCACCCGCAGCGGCGACCTGGACGCGGCGGCGGACCGGCTCGGGGAGGCCCTGGAGGTGTTCCGGGAGAGCCGCCAGCGGCTGTGGGAGGGCATGACCCTGTTCCGGCTGGCCGAGGTGGACATCGCGGCCCGCTGCTTCGGCCGGGCGGCGAGCAACGCAGAGATGGCGCTGACGGTGCTGCGGGGCATCGGCGGGGAGTGGCGGCGCGGCAACGTGCTGACCGTGCTCGGGCACGCGCTGACGGGCGCCGGCCAGACCGGCCGGGCCCAGGTGTGCTGGCGCGACGCCCTGCGCATCTACGAGGAACTCGGGGCGCCGGAGGCGGAGACGGTGCGCGAACTTCTGCACCGTGTACCGGCCGTGTGACAACTCGGCCGCCGTTCATCATTCGTTTATCGCCCGGCGGCATGCTGGGTTCCAGTCGATCCGTCGCGTCGGGGGGCAGGCGGGTCGACCGGGTAGGGGCCGCACACCCCGGGGGGGGGAAGGGGCAGCGGTCCGGTGGGCCCGCCCGGGCGTCCTCGGGGGAATGTCCGGACGGGCCCCCGCCGACCACCGACCGACACACCAACGCGACGGGAGCACCACATGAGCGACGAGCAGGACATCAAGCCCCAGGACATGCACGCCACCGGCGGCACCGAGCCGGGCCCGGCGGCCGGGGACAAGCTCACGGACGGCCAGGCCGGCACGGAGGACATGCACGCCACCTCCGAGCCGCTGGAGACCAAGGACATGCACGCCACGTCGGAGCCGTTCAAGCCGACCCGGTAGCCATCTCCGCACGGGGTCGGGCCGCGGCGGCGCGGAGGGGAGCCGCCGCGGTCCGCTGCCGTGTCCGGGCCGGGGGCGGCCGGCCGGGTCAGTCCCGGCCGGCCGCCCCCAGGCGTGCCTTGACCACCTTGCCGCCGGCGTTGCGCGGCAGGCCGCGGACGAAGACGACCGAGCGGGGCACCTTGCAGTTGGCCATCTCGCGCCGGGACCAGGCGATCAG
>NZ_JAAGMD010000260.1 GCF_010548465.1 Streptomyces sp. SID14436
TGGGGCCGGTCCGCTCCCCCGCCCGGCCCGGCCCGCCGCGTCACACCGGTACGGCCTCCGGTTCCGGCCGGCCGGACCGGGCGGCGCGGGCCTCGCCCGCCGCGAGCCCGGCGACCGAGCCCAGCATCAGCAGGGTGCCGACCAGGGTGGCCGCGGTCAGCCGTTCACCGAGCAGGGCCACGGCCAGGACGGCGGCGCTCACCGGCTCCAGCAGCATGATCACGGAGACCGTGGCCGAGCGGACCACGGCCGCACCGGCGAAGTAGAGGCCGTAGGCGAGCGCCGTCGGCACGGACGCGACGTAGAGGACCAGGAGCAGCAGCGCGCCCGGCCGGTCGGTGTGCGGGAGCAGTCCCTCGACGGCGGCGAGCGGCAGCAGGACCAGGCTGGTGACGGCGAACGCCCCCATGGTCGTGCCGGAGGCGTCCGTGGCGCCGTCCCGGCCCCACCGGCGGGTGAGCAGGGTCATCGTCGAGTAGCCGGCCGCGGACAGCAGGGCGAGTGCCACGCCCCAGGGGTCGACGGTCGCGTCCCCGCCGCCGAGGACGAGCACCACCAGGCCGGCGAGCGCCCCGGCGACGGCGGCCAGGCCGCCCCGCCCGAGCTTCTCCCCGAGGGTCAGCCGGGCCCCGAGGGCGATGAGCACCGGCCCCGCGCCGAGGGTGACGACGGTGGCCACGGCCAGGCCGGTGGCGGAGACGGCCGCGAAGTAGGCGGTCTGGAAGACGGCGAGGCCGATGCCGGTGGCCACGGCGCGCAGCAGCCGGCGGCTCAGCGGCTCGGTGGTGGTGCCGCGCGGGCGCCGCGACAGCAGCCGGGCCGCGTACAGCAGCACCAGCCCGAGGGCGCAGCGCCAGAAGGACAGGGCGACGGGCCCCATGTCGCTGGTCCGGTAGACCAGCGAAGCCGCGGCGCCCGCGGTGCCCCAGGCGGCACCGGCGACGATCAGGTAGAGCAGGCCACGCCCGACAGGCAGGCCGGAGACGGCGTTCGACACGTGTTCTCTCCGCAGATACGCGCACCCCGCTCGTCGGCGTGGGTGCGGAAGTTCAGGAAGGGATCCGGCGGTCCCGGCCGGGGCCGGGGCGGCTCGATCCGCGGACTTCGTCTGCGGGCAGCACCGTTACGCCCGGCGACCGGCCGGGCGGATGTACCGGAGGGCCCGCCTCAGGCGGCCGGAGGCGGGAGAACGAGTGCGCGAGCATGCATGATCAGCACCTTAGGCGGCCGTGCCGGGCGAGGACAACTCCCGGTCCGGGCCGCCGCGGGCCACGGGCCGGTCGGACCCCTTGGCGGGGGCCGAGGACTGGGCGATGAAGGCGCCGGCCAGCACCACCGCACCGCCGATGATCTGCGGCGCCGAGAGGTGTTCGCCGAGCAGGAACCAGGCCAGGACGGTGGCGATGACCGCCTCCAGGCAGGCGACCACGCCCGCGACCTGCGGCGACAGCCTGCGTACGGCCAGCACGCCGGTGCCGTAGGCGAGCACCGTCGCGATCAGCACGACCCAGCCCACCAGCAGGCCCGCGGCGACGGGGGTGCCGTCCATGTGCGCGGTACCGGCGAGCACGGACCAGTCCATGGACCAGGGGCGGGCGATGACGGTGAGCACGGCGGCGCCGATGAGCAGGCCGAAGGCGATCACGCCGAGCGGGTCGGGGGCCTCGTCACCGGCGTCGCTGCCCTGGTCGGAGAGGACGAAGTAGCCGACCTGGCAGCAGGCGGCACCGAGCGCGAGCAGCAACCCCAGGGCGTCGAAGCCGAGCCCCGCCCACACCTCGACGACGCAGGCCAGGCCGCCGACCGCCAGCACCACGCCGACCGCCGCGGCCCGGGTGACCGGCCGCCGCTGCACGAACCGCACCCAGCCGAGGACGAGCGCGGGCGCCAGGTACTCCACCAGCAGCGCGACCCCGACCGGGATGCGCGAGATGGCGGCGAAGTAGCAGGCCTGGACACCGGCCACGGCGAGCAGGCCGAAGCCGGCGAGCAGGGCGGGGTGGCGGCGCAGCAGGCCCCGGTGGCGAACGGCCAGGGGGGCCATGACGAGGGCGGCCCCGGCCACCCGCAGCCACACCACATGGAGCGGATCGAGGCCCGCCTCGATCAGGGGCTTGGCCGCGACACCGGATCCGCCGAAGGCCACCGCGGACAGCAGCGCCAGACCGAGTCCGACACCCTTTCCGCGGCCCCCGGGCACGCTGACAGACGTTTGCACCGCCACATGATGTCAGGCGACGACAGGAGCGTCACCTCTGTTGGGACCTGTCTCATCGACTGGACAGCGCCGCCGGCCGGCGCGGCGCCTCAGTGACCCCGGTCCCCGGACGTCCGGTCGGCGGGGCACGCGGAGCCCGCGCGGGCTCCGCCGGAACCGGCCGGGCGCGCCCCGATGCGGGCGGTCAGCCCGGGCACGTCGATCCCCGCCCGCCCGAGCACCTCGACGGCGCGGGCCTGCGGGTCGTCCACGATCGCCGCGAGGAGGTCCAGTCCCCGCGCGGGTCCCCCGTGCCGTGCGGCACGCTCACGCGCCCGCTCCATACAGGCGGCGGCCAGCGGCGAGAGGCCGGCGGCGGAGCCGTCGACGACCGGGACGGCGCCGGAGTCCTCCACCGCGCTCTGCCAGCGCAGGCCGTAGCCGATGCTGCGCTGGACGAGATAGCCGAGCAGCCGGGCGCTGCCCGGACCCTCGCCGAAGACCGCGCTCACCTCGGGGTCCGACTCCAGGAGCGAGTGCAGCAGGTGAGCGGTGTCGATCTGGCGGTCCCCGTCCCGGAGGGCACGGCGGCGGGCACCGGCGACCACCGCCGCCAGGTCCGCGCTCAGTCCGGCGTCGTGGTCCGCTCGGCGCATGCCCTGCTCCGCGAGGTCGTGGGCCGTCTGCCGGGGGATACGGGGTTGCACGTCACCACCCCATCAGCCGGGCGGGCGGCGGACATCCCCGGCGGGAAGCATCCTGGCGTCCCACGGGAAGCGGAGTCCGGCCCTCGGATCTCCTCCCTGGGAAGGAGATCCGGCCGTTCCCGCCCCGGGGGCGCGCGCCGCCTTGACCCACGCCCCGGAGGCAACCGCGCGGGCCCGCCCGCTCGTCCCCCACGGACATGGAGAGCAGGTGCTGGCTGGTGGCCCTGCCTGCGGTGGACGGCAGGCAGTACGTCTACCGGGTGTACGCCCCCGACGACGCCCTGCCCGCCGATCTGTTCTGGGAGGCGTGGCACTGCCACGACGAGGGCCCCTTCCCCCGCGCCTGGGACGTCTTCGACGCGGCGGTGATACGCCGGGTCGGCCGGACCGATTCCTGACGCTCCGTCAGCCCTGCGGGTTGCGCACGCCACGGCTACGGGCCCGCCACCGCACCCCGAGCAGCAGTCCGGACCGGCACCCCGACTCGAAGAGGCGGTCGTATCGCCGAAGTCAGCGCGGAGGCCCGCATCGGGGCGCCGGCCGAGAAGGTGTGGGCCCGGCTCACCGACCGGCCGGGCCACGGCGAGTGGAACACCACCCACACCGGATTCCGCGAGGGCGGCCCCGATCCGCTGGAGGTGGGCGCCTCCTTCCGCGAGAACATGCGGCTGCTGAACTGCCCGGCGGAGACCGTGTGGACCGTGGAGGAGGTGGAGCCCGCCCGGGTGCCGGCGGTCCGGGGCACCGGCCCCATGCCCGTCGGGGTCACCGCCCGCTACACCCTCGTGCCGGACGGCTCGGGCACCACGGTCCGGATCGACGGCACCTTCACCGGCGCCGCCGTCTCCCTGTCGGCGGCCCGGCTCACGGAGTCGGCCACGGCCGCACTCCAGCAGTCACTGCGCTCCCTGGACGCCCTGCTGACCTGAGCGACCCCGCCCCGCCGGACGGCGCGACGGCGCCCCGCGCACTGCCGTGGGGCGCCGCGTGACGCGCCGGGAACCGCCGCCCCGGGAGGGCTCAGTCCTCGTCGGCCAGGATCAGGTACAGCTTCTTGCGGGCCTCGTTGATGACGGCGAGCGCCTTGTCCCGCTGCTCCTTGCTGCCGGTCTTCCAGACCTGCCCGAAGGCCTCCATCAGCCCGAAGCCGGCCTGCCGGATCTCGCCCAGCGCCTCCCAGTCGACCCCGCGCGAGGCCTCCTCCCAGGGCGCCTCGGGCCCCTCCTCGGCGGCCGACCGGCCCTCGTCGGTGAGCGCGAACAGCTTCTTGCCGCCGTCCGACTCACTGGCGATCAGCCCCTCGTCCTCCAGCAGCTGCAGGGTGGGGTACACGGAGCCGGGGCTGGGCTTCCACGCCCCGCCGCTGCGCTCGGCGATCTCCTGGATCATCTCGTAGCCGTGCATCGGCCGTTCCTTCAGCAGGGCGAGGATCGAGGCGCGCACATCGCCACGCCGTGCCCTTCCCCTCGGCCCGCCACGGCCCCGTCCACCCCAGGGGCCGTGACCGAATCCCGGGCCGAAGCCCGGCCCGCCGCCCCCGGGGCCGCCCGGACCGAAGGGCCCGAAGGCGGCGCGGAGCCGCTCGAAGTCGCCCCCGCCGCCCTGCGGGCCGCAGTGACCGTGCCGGTGTTCGTGTCCGTGGGTGCGCATGGCAACCACTCTCCATTCCATCGTTGATCTGTCGCGATACTTCAACGATATATCGGTGACACGTCATCGACAACCCTCTTTCCCGGACACACCGGACGGACACACCGGACAGACACACCGGACCGCCGCACCGCGCGGAAGCACCTGGCGGACACACTCGGCGGACGCACCGGCCGGGCACACCGCGACCGACGCCGGGCCGGGCGTTCCCGCCACAGGCCCTACCGTCGAGCCATGCGGATCCGAATCGTCGACGCCTTCACCGACCGGCCCTTCGCCGGCAACCCGGCCGGAGTGCTGCTCCTGGACGCCTTTCCCGACGACGCCTGGATGCAGGACGTCGCACGCGAGGTCAACCACGCCGAGACCGCCTTCGCGCACCCCCTCCCGCCGGGCGGCGGGGCCGACTGGGCGCTGCGCTGGTTCACCCCGGTCACCGAGGTCGCGATGTGCGGTCACGCCACGCTGGCCACCGCCCACGTGCTGCACTCCACCGGCGCGCACCGGGGCCCGGTGCGCTTCGCCACCCGCAGCGGGGTACTGCGCGCCGAGGCCGACGGGGACGGCTCCCTCACCCTGGACTTCCCCACGGCCCCGCTCACCGCGGTCGAGGTCCCGCCGGGGCTCGAGGACGCGCTCGGCACCGCGGCGCTGACCGCCTTCGACACCGGCCCGGACGTCGGGGACCTCCTCGTCGAGGTGGCCGACGAGGAGACGGTGCACGCCCTGCGGCCCGACCTGCGGGCCCTCGCCGCCCCCTCCGGACGCGGCATCATCGCCACCGCCCGGGCGGCCGGCCCGTCCGGCGGCTACGACTTCGTCTCGCGCTGCTTCTTCCCGAACGTCGGCGTCGACGAGGACCCGGTCACCGGCAGCGCCCACACCGCGCTCGCGCCCTACTGGTCCGAGCGCCTCGGCCGCACCGTCCTCACCGGACTCCAGGCCTCGGGCCGTCCCGGCCGGATCCGCACCGAGCTGCGCGGCGCGCGCACCCTGCTCAGCGGGCGTGCGGTGACGGTCATCGAGGGCGAGCTGCTCCGCCTCCCCGGCACGTGACGCACCGGGCGGGCGCGCGGGACGGGGGCCGCGCCCGTCCGCTCAGGCGGTCGGCAGCCAGCCGACCTTCCCCGCCAGCAGGGCGTAGCCGACGAACGCGCCGATGTCGAGCAGGGTGTGGGCGACCACCAGCGGCCCGACCCGGCCCCACCTGCGGTACAGGAGGACGAAGACCACGCCCATCACCATGTTGCCGATGAAGCCGCCGATGCCCTGGTAGAGGTGGTAGGACCCGCGCAGCACCGCACTCGCCGCCAGCGCCGCGCCCGGCCCCCAGCCCAGCTGGTCGAGCCGGCGCAGCAGATAGGCGAGGACGATGACCTCCTCGACCACGGAGTTCTCCAGCGCCGAGAGGATCAGCACCGGGAACTTCCACCACACGTCCGGCAGCGCCTCGGGCACCACGGTGAGGTTGAAGCCGAGGCCGCGCGCGGCGAGGTAGAAGGCGATGCCGGTGCTGCCGATGACGGCGGCGACGGCGGCCCCGCGCCCGAGGTCGGACCAGGGACGGGTGCGGTCGAAGCCCAGGCTGCGCATGCTCGCGCCCTCACGCAGCAGGAAGTGCGCGACCAGGGCCACCGGGACGAGTGCCGTGCTGATCCCGAAGAGCTGCCAGGCGAGGTCCAGCCAGGGGCGGCCGGGCGCGGCCGAGGCGTTGAGGGTGGCGGCCTGGTCCTTGAGGCCACCGGGCCTGGTGACCGAGCCGACGAAGCTGATCAGCGCGGAGACCGCGCTCGCGCCGAGGGAGAGCGCCAGCACCAGCAGCGTCTCGTCCCGCAGGGTCCTGCGGGGGACCTCCCGCCGAGGAGGGGAAACGCTCCCCTGGCCCGCCTCCGCCTGCACGCCTGCCTCCCCATCACCGACCGGTCCGGATCAGTATGCCGGTCGGTGTGCGGGGCGGCGGCCGGGGGCGGGCCCGCCCGCCCCGTTCCGTCAGCCGGTGCCGTAGGCCGGTGCTGTCGGCCGCGGTCAGCTCGCCGGGACCGGCTCGGGCAGCCCGACGGGCCAGCTGTGCACCGGGTCGCCCTGCACCATCAGCCGGCGGTAGCGGCGCGTGGTGGCCGCCAGCGCGGCCTCCCGGCCGAGTCCGGCGTCCAGGGCCCGGTGGAAGGTGGCGGCCTGCCAGCTCGCGCCGTTCGTCCGGCGCCGGCACCGCTCCTCGATCACCCCCAGGTACAGGTCGCGGTCGGCCGGTTCGATGCCCCACGCGTCCAGCCCCGCCTCGGCCAGCGGCAGCAGTTCGTCGCGCACCAGGGCGACCGCGTCGACCTCGGCCGTACCGCCGTAGCGGCCGCGCCGGGGCCAGGTGAGGCGGGCGTCGATCCCGTGCTTGCAGGCCGCCTCGAAGTTGGCGGCGGCGGCCTCGAAGGGCAGCCGGGTCCACACCGGGCGGCTCTCCTCGGCGAGGGCGCGGACGACCCCGTAGTAGAAGGCGGCGTTGGCGACCACGTCGATGACGGTCGGCCCGGCCGGCAGCACCCGGTTCTCCACCCGCAGGTGCGGGACGCCGTCGGCGATGCCGTAGACCGGGCGGTTCCAGCGGTAGACGGTGCCGTTGTGCAGCACCAGCTCGGCCAGCGAGGGCACCCCGCCCCGGTCGAGCACCTCCAGCGGGTCCTCGTCGTCGCAGATCGGCAGCAGGGCCGGGTAGTACCGCAGGTTCTCCTCGAAGAGGTCGTACGCCGAGGTCACCCAGCGCTCGCCGAACCAGGTGCGCGGGCGTACGCCCTGGGCCTGGAGCTCGGGCGGCCGGGTGTCGGTGGACTGCTGGAACAGCGGGGGCCGGGACTCGCGCCACAGCTCCCGGCCGAACAGGAACGGCGAGTTGGCCCCGACGGCGATCTGCGCGGCGGCCACGGCCTGGGCCGCGTTCCACACATCGGCGAACCGGCCCGGGGTGACCTGCAGGTGCAGCTGCACGGAGGTGCAGGCCGCCTCGGGGGCGATGGACTTCGAGGTG
Organism: Streptomyces sp. SID14436; assembly: GCF_010548465.1. Lineage (GTDB taxonomy): Bacteria > Actinomycetota > Actinomycetes > Streptomycetales > Streptomycetaceae > Streptomyces. Next base: position 7,571 of record NZ_JAAGMD010000260.1, read on the forward strand.
CAGGTGAGACGCTCCACTCCCTCGATGTCGAGGGTGAAGTCCTCCCCGCGGGCGGCCACGATCTGGTCGTTGAGCAGGGTGTAGCGGTCGACGGCGGACAGGTTCGAGGACACCAGGTCGTCGCGGTCGAGCGTGGGGAGAATGCCGATCATCACAATGCCGGCGTCCACTTCGGCGGCTTTCCGGTCGGCGTATGCGAGGGAGGTGCGCAGTTCTTCCGCGAGCCGGTCGAAAACCCGGCCGTCGACCCGGTGGGGCGCGATGTTCACTTCCAGGTTGAACATGGCGAGTTCTGTTTGGAAGTCACGGCTGGCGATCCGTTCGAGAACTTGCGCATTCAGCATTCTCGGCATGCCGTCGGCACCCGCGAGGTTCAATTCGATCTCGACCCCCATGAGGTTCTTGGGGCGGTCGAACCGCTTCTCCGCCAGCAGCCGCTCCAAGCCGGTCAGACACCTGCGCAGCTTGTCGCGGTAGAGCTGGCGATCGGACAGGTCGAACTGACCCGCCACGACCTTTTCCCCCATCGAACGTCCCTCCTCGGATGGGCGGCGGGCCGAGGACCGGCCGCCGGGGTCCCGGTGCACAGTGGAGGATGCCCAGCCGATGCGATCGATAACGTCCCGGAACGGCCCGGCACCCGCTACGCTGTTGGATTGTGACCAGTGGCACATTCACGGGGCATGAAGCGCAACAGGCGTCACGCGCCCATTGAGAAATCGTGAAAAACGCCGATCGAATTGGGCCGACCGCGCCCCGCTCATTCGCCCAGGTCACCGCCCTGCACCTCACGCGGAACCAGGATGATTCCCGCATTTCATCGACCGGAAGTACCCTTGTTCCGCGGGCCCGAAACAGCTAGACGAAACATAGTCCTAACACGTTTCGTATAAACTCCGTGAACAAGACGGAGAGCTGGCGCCGCGGTCGAGTGATCCAGCCGTCGAGGTGACGTCCGGCAGTCTCACCCCACCTCACGGACTCGGACCCGGTCCCCCACTCTCCGGCTTTCGCGAGCTGACAGCGCCGTCCGCCCCGCCCCGCCACCCCCCGCCCTCGTGCCACCGTGCCCGCGAATGAGAGGCGACCCACCATGCCCCTGCATGTCCCTGCGGCTCCCGCGCCCGCACTGCGTTCGGTCCTGACCGCGCTCTCCTCCCCCACCGCGGTCCGGGAAGCCCGCACTCCCTCCCTCCTCGGCGCCCCACGCCCCCTCTCGGCCGAGCTGCCCCTGCCCGTGCACGTCCTGGACGGGATCACCGCCGGGGGCGGGTCCGCGACGCGCCTGGCCGGCTGGCGCTTCCTGATCCGCTCGGGCGAGCACGCGGTCGCCGCGGCGGACACCGTGCTCACCCCCGACGGCTGGACGTTCTCCCGCTTCTTCGAGGGTCCCTACGTCGCCTCCACCGAGCTGGCGCTGCGTCAGGCCGAGGCGATGGCGGAGCCCTACCAGCCGCGGCTGCTGTCCGTACCGGAGCTGTACATGCTGACGCTGTGGCTGCACGGCGACCGCGGCGCGGACGCCGCCGCCGGCCATCCGGCGGCGACCGACCTGCTCGTGCCCCTGGCCCCGGCGCCGCCCGGGATCGCGGCGCACCGCGCCCACCGGGCGGCCGACCTGCTGCCGGTGCTGACCCACCGGGCGACGCCGACCCCGCTGCTCGGCTCCCCGGCCTGACGTCAGGGCCGTCCCGTTCGCGCCCGCGGCGCGAAAGCCGTCACCTTCTCCGCGCGTACCCCGTCGCCCCGGACGCTTCCGGATGCGGCAGGGTACGCGCCGTTCACCTCCCGCTCCCGTCGCCGGCCGAGCGGCCCTCCCGGGCGGACTAGCCCGATCCGGCCCCCTCGAACCACCCGAAGTGACAGTGCAGTTGGGCTGAACCGTCCGCGCGGGTGACGCGTCCTCAAGCCAAGAGGGGCGGTGCCGCGAAATCCCTGCGGATCGACGCCCTTGAGGCAACACTGGTTTCCGACCGACTTATCACAACGGGGGGCGGCCATGAACGACGCTTCACGCCGCGCAACTGCATCACCAGTCATGCCACAGGACATCACAGAGCGAGAGACCTCACCCATGTGCCAGCACCAGCCACCGTGTCCCTCAGCCGACTCCGCCGACCGGGAATCGGCCCGCCTCGCGGCGCACCACCCGGAACAGGGCTGGAGCCTGCTGTGCAACGGTGTCGTGCTCTTCGAGGACACCGGGGAACTGCTGCCCGACGGCAGCGCCATCGCGCCGCAGCGCCCCCGGACCGCCGACCAGGTCATGACCACGGCCTGACCGGCCCCGTGCGGCCGTCCCCACAGGTCACCCGGGGCCGGCCGTTACCGCCGTCCGCGCGGCTCTAGGGTGACCGGCATGCAGTCCTACACCATCGGCCAGGCAGCACGACTGCTCGGCGTGAGCCCCGACACCGCCCGCCGCTGGGCCGACGCGGGGCGCATCACCACCCATCGCGACCAGGGCGGACGCCGGCTCATCGAGGGCCGGGACCTGGCCGCCTTCTCGGTCGAACTCGCCCGGGCCGCCCCGGCCGAGGAGGACACCCCGTACACCTCGGCCCGCAACGCCTTCCCCGGCATCGTCACCGCGATCAAGCTCGGCGACGTCGCCGCCCAGGTCGAGATCCAGGCCGGGCCGCATCGGCTCGTCTCGCTGCTCACCCGCGAGGCGGTCGAGGACCTGGGGCTGGAGGTCGGCATGGAGGCCACCGCACGCGTGAAGTCGACAAATGTCCACATCGACCGGACCTGATACGGCACCGCACGCTCGGACGAACGCACACACCAGCCCGATCGGCCGTCTGCCTCGCTCATGCGATGTGACAGATGCCGTCCCCCTCGCATCTGCGGCACAATGATGCGGACCGGGAGAGGGTGTCGGTTCTGTCGTCCCGCCCTCCCCGACACGATCGAGGGAGCAGATCCGGGATGTCCCGTCGTACCGCGCATCCGCCCCGGCGGGCCCCGGCCGGCCGGACGCCTCGGGTCCGGAGCACCGCCGTCGGTGCCGGGACCGCCGCGCTCCTGCTGCTGACCGGCGCGTGCGCGACCGGCCCGGCCGGGCCGAGGGCCGACGCGGGAACCCCCACCGGCACGGTCACCGTCTTCGCGGCGGCCTCGCTGAAGGAGAGCTTCACGACGCTGGGCCGTCGTTTCGAGAAGGCGCATCCCGGCACGGAGGTCGCCTTCAACTTCGGCGGCAGCGACAGCCTCGCCGCCGGCATCACCAACGGCGCCCCCGCGGACGTCTTCGCCGCCGCCAGCGCGAAGACCATGAAGATCGTCACGGACCACGGGGACACCGCGGGCGACCCCGCCGCGTTCGCCCGCAACCGCCTGGAGATCGCCACCAGGCCGGGCAACCCGCGCGGCATCACCTCCCTGAGCGACCTGGCCCGGCCGGGGCTGAAGGTCGTCCTGTGCGACCGCACCGTCCCGTGCGGTGCCGCCGCCCGCACGGCGCTGACAGCCGCGGGCGTCGGCCTCACCCCGGCCTCGTACGAGCGGGACGTCAAGAGCGCCCTGACGAAGGTCGAGCTCAACGAGGCCGACGCCGCCGTCGTGTACCGCACGGACGTGAGGGCGGCGGGTGACAGGGTGGAGGGCGTGGAGTTCCCCGAGGCGGCCGAGGCCGGCACCGACTACCCGATCGCCCTGCTGGAGCACGCGCCCAACCCGACGGCCGCGAAGGCGTTCCTCACGCTGGTGAGGTCGGCCGAGGGCCGGCGGGTGCTGGACGGTGCCGGGTTCCTGAAGCCATGACCGGCCCCCGTGAGTCGACGCCCGCCGCGAAGAGCACCCGGCCGTCCGGACCCGGCCGGACCCGGGGCAGCCGGCGGCGTCCGCCCGGGCGGGGCGTCCCGCTCCCGCTGCTCGTGCCCGCCGTGCTGGGGCTCGCGTTCCTGCTGGTCCCCCTCCTCGCCCTGCTCCTGCGGGCCCCCTGGAGCGACCTGCCCGCGCAGCTGGGCAGCCCCGAGGTGTGGCAGGCGCTGCGCCTGTCCCTGGTCTGCGCCACGGCGGCCACGGCGCTGAGTCTGCTGCTCGGCGTCCCCCTGGCCTGGCTGCTCGCCCGTACCGACTTCCCCGGGCGCGGACTGGTCAGGGCTCTGGTCACCCTCCCCCTGGTCCTGCCTCCGGTGGTGGGCGGTGTCGCCCTGCTGCTCGCGCTCGGCCGCAACGGGGTCGTGGGCCAGTGGCTGGACTCCTGGTTCGGCATCACCCTGCCGTTCTCCACCGCAGGCGTCGTCGTCGCCGAGACCTTCGTGGCGATGCCGTTCCTCGTCATCAGCGTGGAGGGCACGCTGCGGGCCGCCGACCCGCGGTTCGAGGAGGCGGCCGCCACCCTGGGCGCCTCCCGGTTCATGGCCTTCCGCCGGGTCACCCTGCCGCTGATCCTCCCCGGCGTCGCGGCCGGTGCGGTACTGGCCTGGGCGAGGGCCCTCGGGGAGTTCGGTGCCACGATCACCTTCGCCGGGAACTTCCCCGGCCGCACCCAGACCATGCCGCTCGCCGTGTACCTCGCCCTGCAGAGCGACCCGGCGGCGGCGATCGCACTGAGCCTGGTCCTGCTGGCCGTGTCCGTCGCCGTGCTGGCCGCACTGCGCGACCGGTGGATGAGGGCGGTCTGACATGGCGCCCGAGCAGATGCCGGAGCGTTCCGGGACGCCCGCCGCCGAAGCCGCCCCCGCCGCGGCACACTCCCCGGCCGGGGTCGCCCCCGCCGACGGACTCGACGCCCGGCTGGTCGTGGACCGGGGCTCCTTCCGGCTGGACGTGCCGCTGCGCGCCGCGCCCGGGGACGTGATCGCGCTGCTCGGGCCGAACGGTGCGGGCAAGTCCACCGCGTTGCGCGCCCTCGCGGGCCTCGCTCCTCTCTCGGAGGGTCACCTGCGGCTGGACGGACGGGAGCTGCACGACGCGCCGCCCGAGGACCGCCCGGTCGGCGTCGTGTTCCAGGACTACCTGCTCTTCCCGCACCTGACCGCCCTCGACAACGTGGCCTTCGGGCCGCGCTGCCGGGGTGCCGGCAAGGCGGAGGCCCGGGCCGTGGCCGCCGAGTGGCTGGACCGCATGGGGCTGGCCGGTCACGCGGGCGCCAAGCCCCGCCGGCTCTCCGGCGGCCAGGCCCAGCGCGTGGCCCTGGCCCGCGCCCTCGCCACCCGCCCCCGGCTGCTGCTCCTGGACGAGCCGCTGGCGGCCCTGGACGCCCGCACACGGCTCGAGGTCAGGGCGGAGCTGCGGCGGCACCTGGCCGCCTTCGAGGCCGTCGCCGTCCTGGTCACGCACGATCCGCTGGACGCGATGGTGCTCGCCGACCGGCTCGTCGTCGTGGAGGAGGGCCGGACCGTCCAGGAGGGCACGCCCACGGACATCGCCCGCCGTCCGCGCACCGAGTACATCGCCCAGCTCGTCGGCCTGAACCTGTACCGCGGCCGGGCCGACGGCCACACCGTCCGGATCCCCGGGGGACCCGCCATCACCACCAGCGAGCACCTGACCGGGCCCGCCTTCGTGGCGTTCCCGCCCGGCGCGGTCACGCTGTACGGGGCGCGGCCCGGGGGCACCAGTGCCCGCAATCTGTGGCGCTGCGAGGTGGCCGGCCTGGAGACCCACGGCGACCAGATCCGCGCCGAACTGACCGGTGAGCTGTCCCTGGCCGCCGACCTCACCACGGTGGCGGCCGCCGAACTCGACCTCCATCCGGGTGCCCCGGTCTGGGCGGCCGTCAAGGCGGCCCAGACGCACGCCTACCCGGCGTAGCCCCCGCACGGCAGGCGCGGGGGCGGGCCGTCACATCGCGCGGCCCGTCGTCGAGGCGAAGCCGAGCCAGGTGTGCCGGTTGCCCCACCAGCACCAGCCGGCCTTCGGGGCGTCACGCCGGTCCCGGCCGTCGCGGCCGGTGCCGTTGCTGATCCAGAGGGCGGGCGTGCGGGCGTCGAACTTCCCGTTCGGCTTGCGCAGCCGGGAGCCGATGGTCATGAAGCACCGGTTGCGTTCCAGGGCCTCGGGCTGCTGGAGCACCCAGTGCATGCCCTCGCTGAGCAGCAGCGGGGTGCGGCCCTCCCCGGTGAGCGCGGGCAGGGCCTCCTCCGGGCTCCAGTTGGCCAGGTGATCGCCCCGGTCGATGCCGGTGACCGTGTAGAGGGGGGCGTCGGGCAGGTCGATGCCCTGGGGCGTGAAGCGGTCGACGTCCTGCATGTCCGTGACGACGAAGCCGGGCTTGCCGGCGTGGCGCAGCAACGGGGCGAGGACCGAGGCGGGGACACGGTCGGGGTGGAGGGCCAGCAGGGTGTCCCGGCCCGCCGATGAGTGCCGTTCGGCGAAGGAGCGGACCTCTTCGGCCGGCAGGCCCGCGTGCGTGTGCAGGCCGAGTCCGATCAGGCGGTCGGCCTGGGCGGACAGCGGCGGCAGCGGGGCGAGCGGGACGGGGGCGGTGGTCGGGGTGCCGGTCAATGCGTGCTCCTTGCGGGGAGTCCGGGCGGTGAGGGGGCGGCGGGGGCGTGCGCCGGGGTGGTCAGGAGGCGCTGGGGGTGTCGCCGCGGCCGCCGGTCTCACGGGCGGCGATGGCGCTGATCTCGGCGGGAGTCCCGGCCATGATCGTGCGCACGTGGCGGGTGATCACGTCGACGGGCCAGTCCCACCAGGCGGCTTCCAGCAGGAGCGCCACGTCCGCGTCGCTGTGACGCTGCCGGATCGGACGGGCGGGGTTGCCGCCGACCACGGTGTACGGCGGCACGTCGGCCGTGACGACGGCCCCGGCGGCGATGATGGCGCCGTCGCCGATGCGCACGCCCGGCATGACGGTGGCCCCGTAGCCGAACCAGACGTCGTTGCCGACGACCGTGTCACCGCGGCTGGGCATGGCGGTGACCAGATCGAGGGTCCGGTCGGCCCACTCCCCGCCGAACATGGTGAACGGGTAGGTGGACACCCCCATCGTCGGGTGCTCCGCTCCGGCCATCAGGAAGCGGGTACCGCTCGCCACGGCGCAGAACCGGCCGATGACCAGCTTCTCCGGACCGTAGGCGTAGAGGACGTTGCGCCACTCGAACTCGGTCGCCGCGTCGGGGTCGTCGTAGTAGGTGTACTCGCCGACCTCGATCGACGGTGAGGTGATCAGCGGCTTGAGGAACACGACGCGCTCGTGCTCGGGCAGCGGGTGCAGGACGGAAGGGTCGGTCATGGGGGTCCCCCGTAGGACGGGTCATTTTTTACGTCGGACGTAAAATTACCCTCACCCGAGGAAGGGTGTCAACAAAAAATTACTACGGGGGTAAGATTCGCCCATGAGCAGCCAACACGACAGCGCGTCGGCACGGTCCGGGGCCGGCCTGCGCGAGGTCAAGAAGCAGGAGACCCGTCAGCACATCTCCGACCAGGCCACCCGCCTCTTCCTCCGGCAGGGCTTCGACACCACGACCATCGCGGAGATCGCCGACGCCGCGCGGGTGTCGAAGAAGACGGTCACCAACTACTTCGCCCGCAAGGAGGACCTGGCGCTCGACCACCAGGACGCCTTCGTCGCCGCCCTGGCCTCCTCGGTGGCCGCGCGCAGGCCCGGCGAGTCCGCCCTGGGCGCGCTGCGCCGCGCCTTCAGCGAGGCGCTCGCCGCCCACGATCCGGTGAGCGGCTTCACCGGCCCGGAGTTCGCCCGGATGGTGGCCGACAGCGCCACCCTCACCGCGTGTGTGCGCGGCCTGCACGACCGCCGGGAGGAGGCACTGGCCGAGGCACTCGCCGCGGCCGAGAACCTGCCGGCCGACGACATCGTGATCCGCACGGCCGCCGGCCTCCTGGGCACGGTCCACCGTCTGCTGTTCCGGCGCATCCAGCAGCTCACCCTCGCCGGGCTGCCCGCCCAGGAGATCGAGGCGACGGTCGCGCCGGAGGCGGCCCGCGCCTTCGACCTGCTGGAACCGTCCATCGGCACCCTCGGCACCGCCTGACGGGCGCTGTACCCCTGAGGCCCGCAGACGCGTGAGCGCCCGGCCGGGCATGCCCCGGCCGGGCGCTCACCTGCCCCGACGACACCGTCCCGCGGGCCGCGTGGGGCCCACGGGACGGTGCTCGCAGGAGGGCGTCAGTCCTCGTAGGCGTCCAGCGGCGGGCAGGAGCACACCAGGTTCCGGTCGCCGAAGGCCTGGTCGATGCGCCGCACCGGCGGCCAGTACTTGTCGGCGGCGCTGACGCCGACCGGGAAGAGAGCCTCCTCACGGCTGTACGCGTGGTCCCATTCCCCGCCGAGCGCGGCGGCGGTGTGCGGGGCGTTGCGCAGCGGGTTGTCCTCGGCGGGCCACTCGCCGGAACCGACCTTCTCGATCTCCGCACGGATGGCGATCATCGTCTCGCAGAACCGGTCCAGTTCGGCCAGGTCCTCGGACTCGGTCGGTTCGATCATCAGCGTCCCGGCCACCGGGAAGGACATCGTCGGCGCGTGGAAGCCGTAGTCGATCAGCCGCTTGGCCACGTCGTCCACGCTGACACCGGTCGCCTTGGTCAGCGGGCGCAGGTCGATGATGCACTCGTGCGCCACCAGCCCGCCGGGGCCGGTGTAGAGCACCGGGTAGTGCGGCTCCAGGCGCTTGGCGATGTAGTTGGCGCTGAGCACCGCCACCTGCGTGGCCCGCTTCAGGCCCTCGCCGCCCATGAGCCGGACGTACGCCCAGGAGATGGGCAGGATGCCCGCCGAGCCCCAGGGCGCCGCCGAGATCGGGCCGACCCCGGTCTCCGGCCCCGCCTCGGGCTGCAGCGGGTGGTTCGGCAGGTAGGGGGCCAGGTGGGCGCGGACGCCGACCGGGCCGACGCCGGGGCCGCCGCCGCCGTGCGGGATGCAGAACGTCTTGTGCAGGTTCAGGTGGGAGACGTCGCCGCCGAAGTGGCCCGGCTTGGCGAGACCGACCAGGGCGTTGAGGTTGGCGCCGTCCACGTAGACCTGGCCGCCGGCCTCGTGCACCGCGGCGCAGATGTCGGCGACGTGCTCCTCAAAGACGCCGTGCGTCGACGGGTAGGTGATCATCAGCACGGCGAGCTGGTCGCGGTACTGCTCGATCTTGGCGCGCAGGTCCTCGACGTCGACCTCGCCGTCGTCGGCGGTCCTGACGACGACGACCTTCATGCCGGCCATGACCGCGCTGGCCGCGTTGGTGCCGTGCGCGGAGGACGGGATGAGGCAGACCGTGCGCTGCTCGTCGCCGTTGGCGCGGTGGTAGCCGCGCACCGCGAGGAGTCCGGCCAGCTCGCCCTGGGAACCGGCGTTGGGTTGGAGGGACACCTTGTCGTAGCCGGTGACCTCGGCGAGCCGGTCCTCCAGCTCACGGATGAGCGTGAGGTATCCGGCGGCCTGCTCGGCCGGCGCGAAGGGGTGCAGTCCGCCGAACTCGGGCCAGGTGATCGGCTCCATCTCGGTGGTCGCGTTGAGCTTCATGGTGCAGGAGCCCAGCGGGATCATGCCGCGGTCCAGCGCGTAGTCGCGGTCGGCGAGCCGGCGCAGGTAGCGCAGCATGGCCGTCTCGGAGCGGTGCTGGTGGAAGACCGGGTGGGTCAGGAACTCGTCGGAGCGCAGCAGCGCGTCCGGCAGCGTGTCCCGCGCGGTGGCATCCAGCGCCTCGACGTCGCCGTCGACGCCGAAGGCCCGCCACACGGCCGTCAGCTGCGCCCGGGTGGTGGTCTCGTCGCAGGCGGCCGACACGTGGTCGGCGTCGACGAGCCGCAGGTTCACGCCGTTGTCGCGGGCGGCGGCGACGACCTCGCCGGCCCGGCCGGGGACCCGCGCGGTCACGGTGTCGAAGTAGGAGTCGTGCACGATCTCCACCCCGCCGGCCCGCAGGCCCTCGGCGAGGATCACGGCGTACCGGTGGGTGCGCCGCGCGATGGTGCGCAGGCCCTCCGGACCGTGGTAGACGGCGTACATGCCGGCCATGACGGCGAGCAGCACCTGCGCGGTGCAGATGTTGCTGGTGGCCTTCTCGCGGCGGATGTGCTGCTCACGGGTCTGCAGCGCGAGCCGGTAGGCCTGGTTGCCGTCCACGTCGACGGAGACACCGACGAGGCGTCCGGGCAGGCTGCGGGCCATCTTCTCCTGCACGGCCATGTAGCCGGCGTGCGGCCCGCCGAAGCCCATCGGCACGCCGAAGCGCTGGGTGGTGCCGACCGCGATGTCCGCGCCGAGCTCTCCGGGCGACGTCAGCAGGGTGAGCGCGAGGAGGTCGGCGGCCACCGTGACCAGGGCGCCGAGCTCGTGTGCCCGGTCGATGACCGGCTTGAGGTCGCGGACGGCACCGGAGGCGCCCGGGTACTGCAGCAGCACGCCGTTGATCTCGCGCTCGGCGAGCTCGGCGGGGATGCCGTCGCTCAGGTCGGCGACGACGACCTCGACACCGGCCGGTTCGGCGCGGGTCCGGATCACGGCGACGGTCTGCGGCAGCGCGTCCGCGTCGACCAGGAACAGGCCCTTCTTGTTCTTGCCCATGCGCCGCGACAGGGCCATCGCCTCGGCCGCGGCGGTGCCCTCGTCGAGCAGCGAGGCGCCGGCGGTCGGCAGCCCGGTCAGCTCGGCGACGGTGGTCTGGAAGTTCAGCAGCGCCTCGAGGCGGCCCTGGGAGATCTCCGGCTGGTAGGGCGTGTACGCCGTGTACCAGGCGGGGTTCTCCAGGACGTTGCGCAGGATGACGGGCGGGGTGAACGTCCCGTAGTAGCCGAGCCCGATCATGGAGTCGAGCACCTGGTTGCGTCCGGCCAGCGAACGCAGTTCGGCGAGCACCTCGGCCTCGCTGCGGGCGTCCGGCAGGTCGAGCGCGTCGGCGTTCTTGATGACATCCGGGACGGCGGCGGACGTGAGCTCGTCGAGGGAGCCGTAGCCGACCTGAGCGAGCATCTTGGCGCGCGCCTCGTGGTCGGGTCCGATGTGGCGCTGCTCGAAGGGTGTCCCCTGCTCGAGCTCTGACAGCGGCGTGCGATGGGCGGTCATTGCGGAGGCCTCCTGGTCTGACGACCTTCGTGGGGCACCACGGCACGGGTACCCGGACGGCCTCCCCCTCTGTCATCTCGACCTGAGAGCTTCACCGGACCGTCCGAAGACGCCCCGGCTTTCACCGTCGGTGAGAGCGGAAGCCGTCGACACCCGCCCTGCTTTCCAGAGTGACCTCACCCGTGCGGTACGTGGGCCTGAGAGATTCCGGGGAGGATTTGCTCCTTCGGCGCCTCCGATGGTGCCCGGAGGACTCTCCCGCACGGGGTCAGCAGCCGAAAGCCAGCGTACCAGCGGGGACACCGCACGGGCCTTCGAGTGGCCGCTGGACCGATTGTGCCGTTGTGTAGTGCTTACGGATGAGTGCGACCAGTGGAGGGCCCGTGCGAACCGACATCGACCCGCGCCACCTGATCGGCCGCAAGGCGTTCGACCGCGACGGACACCGGATCGGAACCATCGACGAGGTCTACCTCGACGACGCCACGGGTGTCCCCGAGTGGGCGGCGATACGCACCGGCCTGTTCGGCCGCGACGCCTTCGTCCCCCTGGAACCCAGCGAACTCGTGGACGGCGCCCTCCACGTCCCCTTCGAGCGCGCCCTGATCAAGGACGCCCCCGACTTCGGTGTCGGCCGGCACCTGTCCCCCGAGCAGGAACTGCAGCTCTACCACCACTACGGCCTCGACGTCGCCGCTCCCCCGCCGCTGCCGGACCGGGACTTCGGCAAGCTGGCGGGCCAGGACGAACCGGCCTGACCCCGTCCCGGCCGGACGGCACGGGGACGCGCTCAGCCGGTGCCGTCCGCGGCCGGCTGGGCCCCGTCGTCCCCGGCGTCCCCTCCGCGCACCAGCGGGAGCGGGTCCGCCGGCCGGAGACCGGGGTCGTCGGTGCGGAAGGTCCGCACCCGGCCCGGCGGCGAACCGGGCGTCTCGAAACGCACCGTGACCCGGCCCAGGCCGCTCCCCTGCACCCACCCGTGCCCGAACTCCGTGTGCCACACGTCGTGTCCGGCGGGCCACCGCCGCTCCGGCGGGGGCCGGTCCTCGGGGACGGGCGTCGCGTCGGGCTCCTCCGGCGACGGCTCCTCCCGCTCCCCGGCGGCCTGGGCGAACAGGTCCTCCTGCGTGTAATCGGCCAGTCCCGTGACGCCGACGCCGAGCAGCCGCACGCCGCCGGTGGTGTCGACGGAGTCCAGCAGCCGGGCTGCCGCCTCCCGCACCACCGCCGGGTCGTCCGTGGGCCCGCGGAGGGTCTCGGAGCGGGTGAGGGTGGAGAAGTCGTAGCGCCGCACCTTCAGCACGATGGTGCGGCCCGACAGGCCCGCGCCGCGCAGCCGGCGCACGCACCGGTCGGCGAGCCGCCGCACTTCCGTCCCGACCCGGACCCGGTCGTGGATGTCCACGTCGTAGGTGTCCTCCACCGACACCGACTTGGCCTCGCGCTCGGCCACCACGGGCCGGTCGTCGTGCGCCAGCGCCATGGCGTACAGGGCGTGCCCGTGGGCCTTGCCCAGCAGCCGGACGAGCTCGTCCTCGCCCGCCTCGGCGAGCTCCTGGACCGTGTGGATACCGGCGCGCCGCAGGTGGTCACCCGTGGCCGGGCCCACGCCGGGCAGGGTGCGCACCGACAGGGGGCCCAGCAGGGCCCGCTCGGTGCCCGGCTCGATGACCACCAGGCCGTCCGGCTTGGCCCGCTCGGAGGCGATCTTGGCGAGCATCTTGGAGGCCGCCAGCCCCACCGATCCGGTGAGCCCCGTGACCTCACGGATGTCCGCGCGCAGCCGGGCCCCGACGCGGCGCGCCGACGGCTCGTCCCACGCGGCCCCGGCGGCCTCCAGGTCCACGAACGCCTCGTCCAGGCTCAGCGGCTCCACGAGCGGGGACAGCGCTTTGAGCAGGCCCATCACCTGCTCGCTGAGCGACCGGTAGAAGGCGAAGCGCGGCACGAGACAGGCGGCGTGCGGTGCGAGCCGGCGGGCCTGGGCCATGGGCATCGCGGAGTGCACACCGAACACCCGGGCCTCGTAGGAGGCGGTGGCGACCACCCCGCGCGGCCCGAGCCCGCCCACCACGACGGCCTTCCCGCGCAGACTCGGCTTGGACGCCTGCTCCACCGAGGCGTAGAAGGCATCCATGTCGAGATGCAGGATGGTGGGCGCGGATCTCACGTCTTCGATGCTGCCCTACGCCACTGACAGCGCCCTGCCCGGCCCCGCCCCGGCGTGTGACCGGACGGGGGCGGGGCGTCGGCCCGCGGCGCCAGTGGCTGTGCCGGTGCCGGTCTCAGACGGCCCGGTTGCGCCGGCGGGCCAGCTCGTCCGTGGGGTTGTGCCCGATCAGCGTCTCGCCGGTGTCGACGCGCTCGCCGTGCAGCTGGGACAGCGCGCCCTCGACGTCCCGCCAGACCACGCCGACGGCGATGCCGAAGATGCCCTGGCCGCCCTGGAGCAGCGCGTGGACCTCGTCGGGCGAGGTGCACTCGTAGACCGTGGCTCCGTCGCTCATCAGCGTCATGCGTTCCAGGTCGCTGAAGCCGCGCTCGCGCAGGTGCTGGACGGCGGTGCGGATGTTCTGCAGGGACACACCGGTGTCGAGGAAGCGCTTGACGATCTTCAGCACGACGACGTCGCGGAAGCTGTACAGCCGCTGGCTGCCCGACCCGTGGGCGGGCCGCACACTCGGTTCCACCAGTCCCGTGCGGGCCCAGTAGTCCAGCTGGCGATAGGTGATCCCCGCCGCCGCGCAGGCGGTGGGACCCCGGTAGCCGATCTGGTCGGACGCCATGGACGTCGCCCCTCCGCTGCCCGTCGCGGCGGCCGTCAGATGTCGAGCGTGATCGGCCGCACTGCCGTGAGGGGGGTACACCCCGCCCGAGCGGAGCCGAGAGCTCATGGGAGGGTACGGGCCGCTCGCCCCCAGTTCGGGGGCACCCCCAGCCGTACCGTCGCCGCTGCTTCTCACGCCGACCTCCGTCCTTGACCTGCCTCCTCGACGGTAGGCAGTCACCAAGGGTGCGTCAACGATCGCCACACTCGGCACGCCGAGTGATAATCACCCTAAGAGTGGTTTCCCGTGCCCCGTCGCGGGGAAAGGCTAGCCGAATGCGCTCCGCCCGAGGCGTGTGACGCTCCCGAGCGGCACCGGCCACCCGGCGGGGGCCTCACTGACTGCTGGTGCCGAAGTCCTCCGGCGAGATCTGGTCGAGGAACTCGCGGAACTTCTCCACCTCGTCCTCCTGCTCGTCCGGGATCGCGATACCGGCGTCGTCGAGCACCGTGTCACTGCCGTAGATCGGCGTCCCCGTGCGCAGGGCCAGCGCTATCGCGTCGGACGGCCGGGCGCTGACCTCCACACCGCTGGCGAAGACCAGCTCGGCGTAGAAGACGCCTTCCCGCAGATCGGTGATGCGCACTTCCGTGAGCTCCTGTCCGACGGCCTCCAGCACGTCCTTGAACAGGTCGTGGGTCAGCGGCCGCGCGGGAGCCATGCCCTGCTGGGCAAAGGCGATGGCCGTCGCCTCCCCCGGTCCGATCCAGATGGGGAGGTAACGGTCCCCTCCCACTTCACGCAGCAGCACGATCGGTTGGTTGGAGGGCATTTCGACCCGGACACCTACGACATCGAGCTCGTTCACACAGCAACCCTAGGCCGTGCCCGGGATGTTTGGGTAGTCGGGCCGGGAACGGGTGAGCGATCCGGCCCCGCGAGCGGCGCAGCCTAGGGGACCCGCACCCCGAGCGCCAGGTGGACCAGCGCGGCGTGCAGCTTCACCGTGAGCCCCGCCAGTTCCTTCGTGCGGGCCTCCGCATGCGCCCTGGTCTGCGGATTGCGGTGGCGCCGGAGCGGGGCGACGACCTGGTCCACCAGCCCGGCCTCCCGGTCGGCGGCCGCCTTCATCGCCCTCAGATGGCGCGGCTCGATCCCGAACCGGCCCAGCTCGCAGATCAGCCCCGCGACGGTGACCGCCTCCGCGTCGTAGACACCCTCCTCCACGGGGCTGAGGAGCCCGTACGACTCCCACTCCGCGAACTGCCGCTCGTCGACCCCGGCCGCCGCCAGCAGCTGCGCCCGGCCGATCCGGGCGGCCGTCGGCGCGTCCGCCGGCGTCGGCTCGGCGCTCTGCCCGTCCCGCTGCCGGCCCAGGACCGGCAGCGGGGCGGCCTCGCCGCGCTCCACCGCCTCCAGGTGCTCCCGGATCACCTTCAGCGGAAGATAGTGGTCCCGCTGCATGCGCAGCACATGACCCAGCCGCTCGACGTCACCGGCGCTGAACTTGCGGTACCCCGACGGGGTGCGCTGCGGCTCGATCAGCCCCTCCGCCTCCAGGAAGCGGATCTTGGAGATGGTGACCTCGGGGAACTCCTCGCGCAGCACGTTCAGCACCGCGCCGATGCTCATCAGTCCGGTGTCCGCGGCGGCGGCGCCGTGTCCGGCACCGCCGCTCGGTGAGTGAGGCATGGACCTTCCCTCGGTCCCCGGGCCGCGGCCCGGGGACTCAGTAGCCCCGCTGGCTCGCGTAGAAGACCAGCCGGTACTTGCCGATCTGCACTTCGTCCCCGTTGGACAGTGCGACCTGGTCGATCCGCTCGCGGTTGACGTACGTGCCGTTGAGGCTGCCGACGTCGGCCACCGTGAACGAACCGTCCTGGCCGCGGCGGAACTCCACGTGCCGCCGGGAGACCGTCACGTCGTCGAGGAAGATGTCGCTCTGCGGATGCCGCCCGGCCGTCGTCAGGTCGCCGTCGAGCAGGAAGCGGCTGCCGGAGTTCGGACCGCGGCGCACGACCAGCAGCGCCGAGCCCACCGGCAGCGCGTCGACCGCCGCCTGCGCCTCGGGCGACAGCATCGGCATCTGCGTCTGCCCGGTCGCCTCCGCGTCGTACGCCTCCAGACCCGAGATCGAGATCGTGGACGTCGTCTCGGACGGGCGCTCGGGGGTGACCCCGGGCCGCAGCGGCGCGCCGCAGTTGGAGCAGAAGCGGCTGTTCTCCGCGTTGCGGTTACCGCACCTCGTACACACCAGGGCCGACATGGACGGATCCTCCTGCCGCGGCTGCCCACCGGGGGCTTCGGACGCGTACGGGCCGGAAAACTCTCCACCCGTACCTGAGGTTGACGGTTGTCCGAAACCTATGCCGCCCTGCTGCGCAGGGTCAACCGACGGCGCGCCCTGACCTCCCCCGACGTCCTCGCCCGGAGCACCCACCTGGTCCCGGAACAGCGGACGGCGGCCCTCCTCGTCAGGCTGCGCGCGATGGCGAGAGGTCGCGTTGGCGTTGTCCTCTCGCGCGCTCTTGCCGAACAACTTCGCAAACAACTTCACGGGCGATTCCCCTTGACCGAAACAGACCCGCCCGTGGGGCAGGACGAACCCTGACTGAACACACTGGCCGACCCGGACATCCTCACAACGTCCGTATCCACCAGACAGTTTCCACCACGCACCGCCCAATCGGTGCGCCGACCCCCCGCAACCTCATGCCCTCGCCGGACGGGCCACATGCACCCCCGCTTCACCGGGAGGACGACCGAGCGTAGTCAGGCCGCTTCGCCGCCCGCAAGGCATCCACGACGATCTTGGTCGACCGCTCCACGGTCACGGTGGCCTGTTCCTTCTCGAGAGTCTGCACCACGCCTCCAGGAATGTTGAGCGCCGGCTCGAGGTCCTGCGGCTTGCCGATGACCTTGAAACGATAGGGTGCGGTGATCTTGTTCCCGTCCACCGCGACACCGTTGCCGGATTCCGTCAGATAGGTCTTGGCCACCACCCGGACGCCGTTCACCTGGATCGCCTCCGCGCCCGCGGCGCGCAGCTCCTGAACGGCGTCGAGCAGCATGTCCGCCTCGACCGCCCCCTTCGTGTCCTCGACGGTCATCGTGATGCCGGGGCCCTGGGCGGCCACGGTGCCCGCCAGGATGCCGAGTTGCCGTTCCTTCTCGGCCGTCTGCCGACGGGCCTCCTCGGCCTGGTCGGAGCTGTTCTCCAACTCGTCGCGCTGCTCCTCCAGCCCTGCCTTCTCGTCCTCAAGACGCTGTGTGCGGTCGTCGAGTTCATCGAGGATGCGCACGAGGTCCTCCTGGCGCGCGCCGCGCAGTGCGCTGTCGCCGTCGCTGTTGGAGGCGACCTGGACGGCCAGGCCGAAGCCGAGGCCGAACAGCAGCAGGGCGACGATCAGCTGGGCCCGGGTCAGCCGCGGCGGCCACAGTCCCTTCACCAGCCGCTGCCGCCCGGTCAGGCCCGGCGGTGCCGGCGGCGCCGCGTCGGCCTCCTCGGCGGCTCCGGACGCGCTGCCCGGCACTTCCTCGGGCAACTCCTTGCGGAGGCTGGTCGTCCGCTCGGCGGCGGGCTCCGCGGGCCCACTGTCGGCCGAGGGGGCCGCCTGTCCCCCGCGGGGCGTCTCCTCCGGCGGGGCGGGCCGGCCGG
>NZ_JAAGMD010000012.1 GCF_010548465.1 Streptomyces sp. SID14436
CGCACCCGCAGCCCGGCCGCACCCCGGCCCCGCCCGCCCGGCCGCCGGGGCCGCCCGGAACAATCGGCTGCCGGAAGCGGTTGTCACTGCTGAACGAACGGCTGTCCGCCCGGGCCCACGCCCGGCGGAGCCGCCGCCGACGCGGGAGAAGGGCGTAACGAATGACGAGGACCGAGGAGAAGGCGCTGCTCGCGGGCGGCTGCTTCTGGGGCATGCAGGAACTGATCCGTACGTTCCCGGGGGTCCTGAGCACGCGCGTGGGCTACAGCGGCGGCGACGTGCCCCACGCCACCTACCGCAACCACGGCACGCACGCCGAGTCGATCGAGATCACCTACGACCCCGCCGTGACGGACTACCGCACGATCCTGGAGTACTTCTTCCAGATCCACGACCCGTCCACCGTCAACCGCCAGGGCAACGACATCGGGACGAGCTACCGCTCGGCCATCTTCTACTTCGACGACGAGCAGAAGCGCATCGCCGAGGACACCATCGCCGATGTCGACGCGTCCGGGCTGTGGCCGGGCAAGGTGGTCACCGAGGTCGCCCCGGCCGGCCCCTTCTGGGAGGCCGAGCCCGAGCACCAGGACTACCTGCAGCGCTACCCCGACGGCTACACCTGCCACTTCGTGCGGCCGGGCTGGCGGCTGCCGAAGCGCGCGGAGGCCTGAGCCGCCGTCCCACCGCATGCCGCGGGGGCACGCCCGGATTCCCGGGCGTGCCCCCGCCGCGCGTTCCGGCCCCGGTGGCCGGGGCCGGGCCGGTCAGCCGAACTGCCCGGGCACGTAGCTGCCCGCGGGCTGCTGGTTGATGACGTTGATCCGGTTGTAGGCGTTTATCAGCGCGACGAGGGACATGAGCGCCACGAGCTGGTCCTCGTCGTAGTGCCGGGCGGCGTTCGCCCAGACCGCGTCGGGGACCCCGCCGGCCCCGTCGGCGAGGCGGGTGCCCTCCTCGGCCAGCTCCAGGGCCGCGCGCTCCGCCTCGGTGAAGACCGTGGCCTCCCGCCAGACGGCGACCAGGTGCAGCCGCTGGTGGCTCTCCCCGGCCGCGACGGCGTCCTTGGTGTGCATGTCCGTGCAGAAGCCGCAGCCGTTGATCTGGCTGGCCCGGATCTTCACCAGCTCCTGGGTGGCCATCGGCAGCCCCGAATCGGACAGGGCCCTGCCCGCCGAGTTGATGTGCTTCAGTACCTTGGCCGCGAGGGCGTTGCCGAAGAAGTCGACACGGGCATCCGTCATGATCTCTCCTGGGTCGGTCGTCATTGGGGTACACACCCCTGACGGAGCGGCACGACGCGGTGTGACAGGGAGAGAATGTGGCGTGCGTCACCAGGCCGGCGGAGGGAATCGCCGGGTCCGGGGAGCGGGAGGTGCCCGGGGTGAGGGGCGAGGATGTCCTCGACGAAGGGCGGGACGACATGGGCGGGCGGGGGAGCGGAGCGTCGGTGGCCGAGCGCCGGGAGTGCGACTGGACGGACATGACACCGGGCGACTTCGACCGGGAGGCCCCGCTGTGCCTCAACGTCGGCACCGGCCCGGTGGTGGTGCCGGCCGAGCCCGACGAGTACGGCACCGCCCCGCTGTTCGGCCAGGAGGCGGCCGGCCGACGCCCCGGTCCGCGCCGCGCGCCGCGTCCGCCGGCCCCGGGTGAGCAGGGCCGGCTGTTCTGAACGCGTCGCGTCGGGAGGTTTTCTGACGGATCGTCAATCACCTTGCGGCGTGCGGCCTCCGGTCAGTTGCGCAGGCCGCGCACGGGCAGCAGGACGTGCGCGGCGGAGGTGAGCGTCTCCTCCTCCTCGGTGAACGCGGCCAGGGTCTCCAGGTCGCCGGGCTCGGCGCCCTCGGGCCAGGGACGCGTGGCGAAGATGAGGTAGACGTAGGCGCGTTCCTCGGCCGCGGCCACCCACTTCGGCGGCGGGACGAACTGCGCGTTGAGGTGCGGCATGGTCAGCGAGGCGGCGCCGGGCACGAGGAGCACGCCGGCCGACTGCCCCTGCAGCCCGGTCGCGTCGACGAGGCCGCCGTTCGCGGCCAGCCCGGCGCTGTCCAGCAGCTGCCGTACGGCGTCGGCGCCCGCGTCCGGGCCGTTGGCCCCGTCGCCGAGCGAGCAGGCGAGCAGGAAGGGGATGTCGCCGTCAGGGGTTTCGCGGCGCCAGGCCATCACGACCAGGGAGCCCAGGTCGGCGGCGCGCCACGGCTGCGTTTCGGTTGAGGTCGAGGTCACCGCGGAACCGTATCGACGTGCCATGCCCGTCCCCGGCCCCCGTCACCCGGATGGGCGATGCCGCCGTCCGGTCTCCACACGTACGAGGGAAGCGGGGTGCGGGCGGCTTCCCGGCGGTCCTCACCGGAGAATGCGCGGGAGCCCGCGGACCATTTCGCCGGCCACGCGGACCGGCGGCACGGCTCCGCTGCGTGACGCCCGGTGCCGTGCCCGGCCGGGGGCCGCGGACCGGTCCGGGCGGCGCCGCTCCAGTGGGGTGAGCGGCGACGCCCGGCCGGCGGTCAGCCGAAGGCCCTGACGGCCTGGTAGTAGGTCCACGCGGTGCTGTTGCACGCGGTCTTGGTGGCCCCGCCGTACCCGGCGCAGACCCGCTTGAGGTCCTCGTAGAAGGCGCTGTCGATACGGGACTTGTGGGCGGAGAAGGAGCCCATGGCCTTGTAGTTGCGGTAGCCGAAGTCGTGGCGGGCGCACGAGGTGGAGAAGGGGAAGCCGAAGGGGTTGTCGGGGGAGGAGGAGCAGTAGTCGGTGGACCAGTCGAAGCCGTAGGCGGCCCAGGCCGACTGATTGGCCCGGGCGGCGTTCCAGCTCTGGTAGCTGGACGCGCTGGTCTGGGTCCAGCTCGACAGGACCTGGGCCTTGTCGGCGGGGGCGGCGTCGGCGGCGGTGGCGGTGCCCAGGACCGTGACGACGGCCAGAGCGGGGGCGGCGAGTGCGGTGGCGAGTCTTCTTCGGTGCATCCCACACCTCCACAGGGCTGCGGCCCGGCCATCGGACCGCAGGTGCATGACAAATGGATGCCCGGTACGGCACCTCACTCACACCTCCGGACACCCGACGGCACGTCAACTCCTCGCCCGCCAGTGCCCGGTGACGGAGGCACCCGCGGAAAAGGCCCTGACAGAACGCCCGCCCCGGGGCTATGCTCCCCGCGATGACGACCCACCGTGCACACAGATGGGGGGTCCCGTCCGCGCCAGGTGAGTGCTGATGCACCCACCGGCCGCCCACGGGAACTCCCTGCCCTCGTACTGGCAGCGCGTGCGTGCGTACGCCGTGCCGCCCTCCATGATCGAGACGGCCACCGCCCGCCGCCGCGCGGGTGACTGGGCCGGCGCCTGCGCCGCCGCCCACATCGACGTCGACCTCCGCCCCCGCGCCCTGGCCCGCAGCCACGGCCGGGACCTCGCCGACCGGGTCCGCGCGGACCTCGCCCGCCTGGCACCCGACCTGCTGCGCTGGCACATGCCGAGGACCGCCCCCGACGGACTGCTGCGCCCCGGCCTGACGGTCCCTCTGGCCCGTTACGACCCCGCGGCGGGCGACGGGACCGCCCCGGTGTACCTGGTGGTCCGGACACCACCCGCCCGGGCCGACGGCGGACAGCGGTTCAGCCTCACGCTGTGGGACGGCGAGCGTCTGCGCGACGGCGCCCGCCGGCACCCGCACCCACGGCCCTCCCGCCGCTTCCGCCTGGACCTGCACCGGCACCTGTGGGACGCCGGCCGGAGCGGCGAGCTGCGGACCCGGGCCGGCTCCGGCCGCCCGCCCGACGGACTCGCCGGGA
>NZ_JAAGMD010000033.1 GCF_010548465.1 Streptomyces sp. SID14436
CGCGGGCGGCGGCGAGTGGAGGAGGTGGCCACGCCGTAGCCGACCAGCACGGGCTGGCGGCCCGAGCCCTTCGACTCCGGCTCCGGCTCGGGCTCGGCCGCGGTGTCCGGCGCGGGCGGCGCCGCCTCCTCGGCCGGGGCCGCGCCGCCGGAGACGTCCACCGCGATGATGGACGTGCCCACGTCGACCGTGGTGCCCTCCGGGAAGTGCAGGGCGCGGACCACGCCGTCGTAGGGGATGGGCAGTTCGACGGCCGCCTTCGCCGTCTCGACCTCGCAGACCACCTGGCCGTCGGTGACGGTGTCACCGGGCTGGACGTACCACTTGAGGATCTCGGCCTCGGTGAGGCCCTCGCCCACGTCCGGCATCTTGAACTCGCGTACGGACGCGTTCGTCATCGTCGTCACGACCCCCTCCTCAGTACGCCATCGAGCGGTCGACGGCATCGAGCACCCGGTCCAGGTCCGGGAGGTAGGACTCCTCCAGGCGGGCCGGCGGATACGGCGCGTGGTAGCCGCCCACCCGCAGGACCGGGGCCTCCAGGTGGTAGAAGCAGCGCTCCGTGATCCGGGCGGCGATCTCCGCGCCCGAGCCGAAGAACACCGGGGCCTCGTGGACGACGACCAGGCGGCGCGTCTTCTCCACGGACGCCTGGATCGCGTCGAAGTCGATCGGGGAGACCGAGCGCAGGTCCAGCACCTCCAGGGAGCGGCCCTCCTCGGCGGCCGCGTCCGCGACCTCCTGGCAGAGCTTCACCATCGGGCCGTAGGCCACCAGGGTCAGGTCGGTGCCCTCGCGGGCCACGTGCGCGGTGTGCAGGGGGCCGGGGATGGCGTCGGTGTTGACCTCGGCCTTGTCCCAGTAGCGCCGCTTCGGCTCGAAGAAGATCACCGGGTCGTCGCTCTGGATGGCCTGCTGCATCATCCAGTACGCGTCGGACGCGTTCGACGGCGAGACGATCTTCAGTCCGGCGACGTGCGCGAACAGCGACTCCGGGGACTCGGAGTGGTGCTCCACGGCGCCGATGCCGCCGCCGTAGGGGATCCGCACGACGACGGGCATCTTGACCTTGCCCAGCGCGCGGGCGTGCATCTTCGCGAGCTGGGTGACGATCTGGTCGTAGGCCGGGAAGACGAAGCCGTCGAACTGGATCTCCACCACCGGGCGGTAGCCGCGCAGGGCCAGGCCGATCGCCGTGCCGACGATGCCCGACTCGGCGAGCGGGGTGTCGATGACGCGGCTCTCGCCGAAGTCCTTCTGCAGCCCGTCCGTCACCCGGAACACGCCGCCCAGCTTGCCGACGTCCTCGCCCATGACGAGGACCTTCGGGTCCGTCTCCAGGGCGCGGCGCAGCGACTCGTTGATCGCCTTGGCCAGGGCCATCTTCTCTGCCATGTCACTTACCCCCGTCCGCGTCGGCGAAGGACGCCTGGTAGGCGGCGAACTGCGCCCGTTCCTCGTCGACGAGGGCGTGTCCGTCCGCGTAGACGTTCTCGAAGATGGCGAAGTGGTCCGGGTCCGGCATGGCACGGACCGCTTCGCGCACTCGTTTGCCCAACGCCTCGGACTCG
The DNA here is from genome assembly GCF_010548465.1 of Streptomyces sp. SID14436. Classification (GTDB taxonomy): domain Bacteria; phylum Actinomycetota; class Actinomycetes; order Streptomycetales; family Streptomycetaceae; genus Streptomyces. The sequence goes on from NZ_JAAGMD010000033.1 coordinate 1,572, forward strand.
GTCTCCAGTTCCGCGAAGAATCCCTCGTCCGCGTGGTTTGAGAGCTCGAGATGGCGGCGCAGGCGCAGGATCGGGTCCTTGGCCTCCCAGGCGATCCGCTCGTCGTCGTGGCGGTAGCGGGTGGGGTCGTCGGAGGTGGTGTGGGCGCCCATGCGGTAGGTGAACGCCTCCAGCAGGGTGGGGCCCTCACCGCTGCGGGCCCGCTCCAGGGCCCACCTGGTGGCGGCGAGCGTCGCCAGGACGTCGTTGCCGTCCACGCGCAGGCCCGGGAAGCCGAAGCCGCGGGCGCGCTGGTACAGCGGCACGCGGGACTGCTTCTCGGTCGGCTCGGAGATCGCCCACTGGTTGTTCTGGCAGAAAAACACAACCGGGGCGTTGTAGACCGCGGAGAAGGTGAACGCCTCGGCGACGTCGCCCTGGCTGGAGGCACCGTCGCCGAAGTAGGCGACGACCGCGCTGTCCGCGCCGTCCTTGGTGATGCCCATCGCGTAGCCGGTGGCGTGCAGCGTCTGGGAGCCGATGACGATCGTGTACAGGTGGAAGTTGTTGCTGTTGGGGTCCCAGCCGCCGTTGTTCACGCCGCGGAACATGCCGAGCAGGTTGGTGGGGTCGACCCCCCGGCACCAGGCGACGCCGTGCTCGCGGTAGGTGGGGAAGACGTAGTCGTCGTCGCGCAGCGCCCGGCCGGAGCCGATCTGCGCCGCCTCCTGCCCGAGCAGTGAGGCCCACAGACCCAGCTCGCCCTGGCGCTGCAGCGAGGTGGCCTCGGCGTCGAAGCGACGGGTGAGCACCATGTCGCGGTACAGCCCGCGCAGGTCGTCGGCGGTGATGTCGGCGACGTACGGGTCGAACTCGGCGTTCTTGACGCGCTTGCCCTCGGGCGTCAGCAGCTGGACGAGGGCGGGCTCGGCGCTCTCGGCGGCACCCGCCGCCTTCCTGGCGGTGGTGGCCTTCTTGGCGGCACCGGTGGCCTTCTTGGCGGTGGCGCCGCTCTTGGTGCCGGTGGCGCCGGCCTTGTTTCCGGCGCTGCGTCGCGGTGTACGCGGGGCAGTGCTCTCCACGGTCACGTGTGCTCCTCCGTCGGTCCGGCCCCCGGGGTTGCCGGGTGACCTGGGGGTCCTCCCCGCTCACGGAGCGGGGAAGGCTCACCTGTTTTCGGCCACCGGGCACGGGGTGGGTGCCACTCGACCGGGAACAGGCGTGACAGGTGCCCCGGCGAGCGCCCTGCAATGTGCACGTTACCCAGTGCGACACATTTCTGTGAAACCCCACCTGACCTGGGATTTTGCTTGGATTTCCAAGTAAATCGGGACGGTCGGGAAGGTGCACTGGTCACAGCCTTGCAGGAGGCCGGAGCAACGGCACGTTATCCCGGCCACCCCGGACTCGGGAAGAGCCGAGCCGTTCCGTCGGCGCCAGAACGAGCACGGAGTGCGACCGGAAACGACTGAGTGTGACATCGCGCAGCTCACGGGGGCGCGCGTTCCCCTAGCATCCGGCGCGTGTCGCAACTCCGTGTACCACCGCCCGTACCGCACGCGCCCCCGCTGCGCGCCCTGCTCCGCCGGTACGCCGCCGGTTCCGCCGTCTCCTGTGCACCCGTCGACGAGGGGCTGCTGAACCGCGGCTACCGCCTGTGCACGACCCGCGGCCGCTACTTCCTGAAGCACCACTTCGACCCCGAGACGGCCGACCCGGCCGCGATCACCCGTCAGCACCGGGCCACGCTGCGCCTGGCCGGCCTGGGCGTCCCGGTCGCTCCGCCGCTTCCCGCGCGGGACGGGCGCACCGTCGTGGTCGTCGGCGGCCACGCCTTCGCCCTGCACCCGTGGATCGACGGCCGGCACCGGCACGGCGGGCAGCTCTCCCCGCCCCAGTGCGGGCGGCTGGGGGCGCTGCTCGGCGCGGTGCACCACGGGCTGGAGCGCGTGATGCCGGCCCACGGCCGCACGGCCGCC
>NZ_JAAGMD010000058.1 GCF_010548465.1 Streptomyces sp. SID14436
GCTCCGCCTCGCCGGTCCCGCGCCCGCGCCCGTCCCGGCCGCGTACGCCGGCGGCGCGGCGGTCTGCGTCCTCGCGGCCGTGCTCGGCTCCCGGGGCAGGACGCGGCGGGCCCTGTGGCTGCTGATCGCCGGACTCATGGTGATGGCGCTGGGCGACCAGTTCGACTGACGTCGCCGGCACGGGACCCACCGGTGAGTTCCCGTCCCGCGGGGGCGATCCCGTGAGACATCTCACGCGGTTCGGCACAGCGAGCGGGATTGTCGTGTGAGCCGTCTCGCATTCCTGTGAACAAGGCCACGAACACCACCATCGATCATTGTTGCCTGCAAGAGTGACAGGGCATTGCTCATGCGTTCTTTGCGGGCGGTTCATTCCATGAACGTCTGTTCCCGGTCAAAGATCCACACACAGAGTCATTCCGGGAGCACATTCGTGGCAGCCCTCGCACGCTGGTGTGTCCAACGCCGTCTGGTCGTCGTCCTGCTGTGGCTCCTCGCCCTGGGCGGGGTCGCCGCGGGTGCCGCCGTCGCGGGCTCCGCCTATTCGAACGACTACGAGGTCCCGGGCACCGAGTCGGGCCGCGCCGTCGAGCTGCTGCACGAGGGCTTTCCCGGTCTCGGCGGCGACAGCGACACCGTCGTCTGGCACACCGGTTCCGGGGGCGTCCGTGACACCGCGGTCGAGCAGAGCATGACCCGCACCCTGGAACGCATCGCGGCCCTGCCCGGTGTCACCTCCGTGACCGGCCCCTACGACGACGCGACGGGTGCCGGACGGATCAGCGAGGACGGCCGCACCGCCTACGCCACCGTCACCTTCGCCGACCAGGCCAAGGACATCGACGCCCGGGAGGCCGCGGCCGTCGTGAAGACGGCCAAGAGCGCCGAGACGGACGGGCTTCAGGTCGAACTCAGCGGCAGCGCCGTCGGCCTGACCGAGGCCCCCGAGGGGCACGTCGCGGAGGCGGTCGGCGTGCTGGTCGCCGCCGTCGTGCTGTTCCTCGCCTTCGGCTCCCTCGCCGCCTCCCTGCTGCCCATCGCCACCGCACTGGTCGGGGTCGGCACCGCGTACGCGGGCATCTCCCTGCTCGGGCACGTGATGACCGTCGCCGACTTCGCCCCCATGCTCGGGCTGCTGATCGGGCTCGGCGTGGGCATCGACTACGCGCTGTTCATCGTCACCAGACACCGGCGCGGACTCAAGCGCGGGCTGTCCGTGCCCGAGGCCGCCGCCGAGGCCGTCGCCACCACCGGACGCGCGGTCGTGTTCGCGGGTGCCACCGTTTGCATCGCCCTGCTGGGCATGCTGATCCTCCGGCTCAGCTTCCTCAACGGCGTCGCCGTCGCGGCCTCGCTCACCGTGGTCCTCACCGTCGCCGCGTCCGTCACCCTGCTGCCCGCCCTGCTGTCGCTCATCGGCATGCGCGCGCTCAGCCGCCGCGAGCGCCGCAGGCTCGCCGAGTTCGGGCCCCAGCCCGAGCTGCCCACCGGGTGGGCCGCCCGCTGGTCCGCGTTCGTGGAGCGGCACCCCAAGCTGCTCGGCGTCGTCGCCCTGGCCGTCATGGCGGTCCTCGCGCTGCCCACCCTCTCGCTGCACCTGGGCACGTCCGACCAGGGAAACAACCCCAGGACGTCCACCACCCGCCAGGCCTACGACCTCCTCGCCGACGGCTTCGGCCCCGGCGTGAACGGCCCCCTCACCGTCGTCACCCGGGTCGACGGGGCCCAGGACCGGCTGGCCCTCGGCGACCTCGACGCCACCCTGCGCGACACCCGGGGCGTCGCCTCCGTCTCACCGGTCACCTACGGCACGGCCGGTGACACCGCGTACCTCACCGTCGTGCCCGAGTCCGCCCCGCAGGCGCAGCGGACCAGCGACCTGGTCGACCGGCTGCGCGACGACGTCCTGCCGCGCGCGGAGGCGGGCACCTCGCTCGACCTGCTGGTCGGCGGCACGACGGCCGGCTACGACGACTTCGCCGACGTCATCGTCGGCAAGCTGCCCGTCTTCGTCGGAGTCGTCGTCGGCCTCGGCTGTCTGCTGCTCCTGCTCGCCTTCCGCTCCATCGGCATCCCGCTCAAGGCCGCCGCGATGAACGTGGCCGCCGTGGCCGGCGCCTTCGGGGTCGTCGTGGCGATCTTCCAGTGGGGCTGGGGCAGCGAACTGCTCGGCCTGGGGCGGGCGGGCCCCATCGAGCCCTTCCTCCCCGTGATCATGGTGTCCGTGCTCTTCGGCCTCTCCATGGACTACCAGGTCTTCCTGGTCAGCCGGATGTACGAGGAATGGCTGGAGACCGGTGACAACCGGCGCGCGGTCCGGGTCGGCCTCGCCGAGACCAGCCGGGTGATCAACTCCGCGGCCGTGATCATGATCTCGGTGTTCCTCGCCTTCGTCCTCAGCGGGGACCGCGTGATCGCCATGTTCGGCATCGCGCTCGCCGCCGCCGTCGCCCTGGACGCCTTCGTCCTGCGCACGCTCCTCGTCCCCGCCCTCATGCACATGCTCGGCGGCGCCAACTGGTGGCTGCCGCGGCCGCTCGACCGGATCCTGCCGCGCATCAGCATCGAGCCGCCCGAGGCCCGCGCCGCCCACGAGCGGCTGGACGAGGTCACCGACGCCGAGGTCGCCGGGGTGCTCGCCGCGGAACGGCCCCGCCACGACGCCGGTGACACGGCCGGCTGATCCGCCGGGCTCCTGAGGGGTCTCAGGGACGTCCGTAGGCACCTTACGGACGTCCCCGGGGTCCCTCACACGCGTCTAAGGCCCCCGGTGCCGCGGAAGATGCGGAAGTCTCCCGATGTGGCGGACCCCCCTGGGAGACGAAGGTGGAGGCATCGCAGACAGCGAGATCCACCGGGACACCGTCCGAGGGGCCACACCATGTTCGAGTACGAATTCCAGAAGCTCCGTCAGCGGGAACTGATCGACGCGGCCGAGGAGCAGCGCCGCGTCCGGGAGGCCGCCCGGGTCCGCCGCGCCGCCCGCCGTGATGCCGGCGCACGGGGCGCCGCCGACGAGAGCCATAGCCGCCGCACCCGCCGGCACCGGTTCGCCCGAGCGGCATGAGCCGGACGCCGGGGAGCGACGGCCGCACGGGGGTCGGCCGCCGCACGCCGGATCCGGCCGCCGCCGGCGGCGGACC
>NZ_JAAGMD010000084.1 GCF_010548465.1 Streptomyces sp. SID14436
GATCCCCAGCTCGGCCAGGCTCAGGCCGCCCGCCGCCAGGACGAAGCCGGCGGTGACGAACAGCGTGCGGCGCCGCCGCCGGCGGTGGGCGGCGGCCTTGCGGTCCCGGCGGCTGCCCTCCGTCGCCTTCCTGCGCGCGGCCCGCCCGGGTTCCGGTCCCGGCTCCGGTTCCGCTTCCGGCTCGGGCTCCGGCTCTGCCTCCGGGACCGGTTCCCCGGCTGCGTACCCGGCGGGTCCGCCGGGCCCGGCGGCGCTCTCCGCGGCGGTGCGGAGCGTCTCAACGGGAGTGCCGCACCCCGGGCACGCGAGCGCGCCGTTGAGGTGCCGTCGGCAGGGGTGGCAGTAGTCCATGACGCGGGAAGGTTAAGTTCCGTTCGGGTCGGGTTCCCAGGACTCTCCGTGAAGGTTTGGTGAGGACCCTTGCCCAATGGTTTGGAATCCGCCGAAACCGCTGCGTGCGCGACCCATTGACACCCCGCCACCCCGTCCTTATTGTCGCGCCAGCATTTCGAACGCCTGACGAAATATCGAACGAGCGGGACGACTCCGAGCCGCCCGGGGCCGGGCCGAGAACACGAGGGGCAACTGCCGTGCGCATCACCGGAATCAGCACACACGTGGTCGGAACGCCGTGGCGCAACCTGACCTACGTCCAGGTGCACACCGACGAGGGCCTCACCGGAGTCGGGGAGACCCGGATGCTGGGCCACACCGATGCCCTGCTGGGGTACTTGAAGGAGGCCGAGGCCAACCACATCGCCGGCTCCGACCCGTTCGCCGTCGAGGACCTCGTGCGCCGCATGAAGTACGGCGACTTCGGCCGGGCGGGCGAGATCGTGATGTCCGGGATCGCGGTCGTCGAGATGGCGTGCTGGGACATCAAGGGCAAGGCCCTCGGCGTGCCCGTCTGGCAGTTGCTCGGCGGCAGCGTCACCGACCGGGTCAAGGCGTACGCCAACGGCTGGTACACCACCGAGCGCACCCCGGAGGCGTACCACAAGGCGGCGCGGGCGGTGGTGGAGCGCGGCTACCGGGCGCTGAAGATCGACCCGTTCGGCACCGGGCACTTCGAGCTCGACCACGAGCGGACCCGCTACGCCGTCTCCCTCATCGAGGCGGTGCGCGACGCCATCGGCCCCGACACCGAGCTGATGCTGGAGATGCACGGGCGCTTCTCCCCCGCCACCGCCGTGCGCCTGGCCCGGGAGCTGGCGCCGTTCGCCCCGGCCTGGCTGGAGGAGCCGGTGCCGCCGGAGAACCTCAAGGCGCTGGAGAAGGTCGCCGCGAAGGTCGACATGCCGGTGGCGACCGGGGAGCGCATCCACGACCGCATCGAGTTCCGCGAGCTGTTCGAGAGCCAGGCGGCCGACATCCTCCAGCCCGACGTCGGCCACATCGGCGGCATCTGGGAGACCCGCAAGCTGGCGGCGACAGCCGAGACCCACTACATGCTGGTCGCCCCCCACAACGTCGGCGGTCCGGTGCTCACCGCGGCGAGCCTCCAGGTCGGCTTCACCACCCCGAACTTCAAGATCCTTGAGCACTTCAACGACTTCGCGGACGCGGAGATCAAGAAGGTCGTCAGGGGCGCGCCGCAGGTGGACCCGGAGGACGGCTGCTTCCACCTGTCCCACGAGCCCGGCCTGGGCGTGGAGCTGGACGTGGACGCGGCGGCCGAGTTCCCCCAGCAGCAGGCGCGGTTCGACCTGTGGGCCGAGGGCTGGGAGCAGCGCCGGCCGAAGGGCACGGCGTGAGCGCCCCGGCGGGCGCGGGCCCGGCCGGCGGCGCGGTGAGCGTCGTCGTCGAGGCACCCGGCGAGCACCGCCTCGCCCCGCACGAGCCGCGCGAACCGGCCCCCGGCGAGGCCCTGGTCCGGGTCCACGCGACCGGCATCTGCGGCAGCGACCGCGAGCTGTACCAGGGCAACCGCCCCGAGGGCTACGTGCGGTATCCGCTGACGCCGGGCCACGAATGGTCCGGGACGGTGGAGCGGGTGGGCTCCGGGGTGCCGACGGCCCTGCTCGGCCGCAAGGTGGTCGGCGAGGGGTTCCGCAACTGCCAGGTCTGCGACCGCTGCCACGCCGGTGAGAGCACCCTGTGCACGGCGGGCTACGAGGAGACCGGCTTCACCGAGCCGGGCGCGATGGCGCCGACGCTGACCCTGCCGGCCCGGCTGCTGCACGTCCTGCCCGACGACGCCGACCTCACCGCAGCCGCCCTGCTGGAGCCCGCCGCGTGCATCGCCGCCGCCGCGCTCAAGGCCCGTGCGGTGCCCGGGGAACGGGTGGCCGTGGTCGGCACCGGCACGCTCGGCATGTTCGCCGTGCAGTTCCTGCGGGCGGCGTCCCCGGCCGAGCTGCTGGTGGTCGGCACCCGGCGGGACCGCGAGGACCTGGCGGTGCGGTTCGGGGCGACGGACTTTCGGACCAGGGACGAGGAACTGCCCGGCGGTTTCGACGTGGTGATCGAGACCGCCGGGTCCGCCGAGGCCGCGCGCACCTCCGCCGCCCTGCTGCGGCGGGGCGGGCGGCTGGTGCTCACCGGAATCCCGGCGCCGGGGGCGGCCGGGCTGGACCCGACGGACCTGGTGGTGCGCCAGCTGGAGGTGCACACAGTCTTCGGGGCGCCGCCCGCCGCCTGGGCGCACACGGTGCGCGTGTTCGCCGCCGGGCTCCTCGACCCGCTCCCGCTGGTGACCCACCGGCTGCCGCTCACCGCGTTCGCGCGCGCCATCGAGCTGGTCGGCTCGGGCGACCCGGCGGTGGGCAAGGTGCTGCTCCACCCCGAGGAGTCCGAGAAGCCCGAGAAGCCCGAGGAGGCCGAAAGGCCCGAGGAGCCCCAGGCGCCCCGGGAGCCCGAGGAGCCCTACTGACGGTGCGCCGGGCCGGGGGCGACTGACGGTCCCCGGCCCGGCGCACGACCCGGCGGCCCCGGCTCGCGCCATGAGCCGCGAACACCGTCCGAGATACCGAACGGCAAACCGAACACAAAAGGACACCCCGTGACCGACGCTGTGACCGTTGCTTCCGCCCGGGCGGCCCGCAGGCCCGGTGAGCAGGCACTGGCCGCCCTGGGGCTGGGCGCGCCCGCCCCGGACCCGGCCGACTCCTCCCCGCACACCTTCCCCGGCGGCGGCCGCTGGCGCACCGAGATCCCGTCCTGCGAGGGGCCGGAGGCGCTGGCGGTGGTGCTGAAGGAGGCGTCGCGGCTGGACGTGCCGATCCACCGGATCAGCCAGGGCAGCGGCGTGTGGATGCTGACCGACGCCGAGATCACCGAGATGGCCGAGGCCACCGCCGAACGGGGCATCGAGCTCTGCCTGTTCACCGGCCCGCGCGGCACCTGGGACATCGGCGGCTCCACCCGTACCGACTCGCGGGGCGCGGGGCTGCGTGCCCGGGGCCACGACGCGGTCGCGGGCTGTGTGGAGGACGCCCTGCGGGCCACGGAGCTGGGGGTGCGCTGCCTGCTGGTCGCCGACGAGGGGGTGCTGTGGACGCTGCACCGGGCGCGGGCCGCCGGGCTGCTGCCCGCCGACACCACCTTCAAGGTCTCCGCGCTCGTGGGACCGGTCAACCCGGCCTCGTACGCGGTGTACGAGCGGCTCGGCGCCGACTCGATCAACGTGCCCAGCGACCTGACCCTGCATCACGTCACGGAGATACGGCGAGTTTCGGCCACCCCCATGGATCTGTACATCGAGGCGCCGGACGACCTCGGCGGCTATGTGCGGATGTACGAGGTCGCCGAGCTGATCCGGCGGGGCGCCCCGCTGTACCTGAAGTTCGGTCTGGCCAAGGCGCCCGGGATCTATCCGTACGGCCACCACCTGCGCGAGCTCGCCCTGGCGACCGCCAAGGAGCGGGTGCGCAGGGGCCGTCTCGCCCTGGATCTGCTGGCCCGGCACGGCGCCGACGGGGACATGGCTCCGCTCGGTTCGCGGCTTCCGGGTGATCTGAGCCGCTTCGACGTCTCGTCATAACGTTCTGGAAATCTGACTTCACAGAAGTAGACACAGTCGCGCACAATCCCACACAACCCTTCGTGGGCCCGCCCGGCATCCCGTCTCCTCACGCCCTGCCGCACCACCCGCCCTGCCCCGCACACACGTCAAGGATGATGATCATGCGTAACCGCAGAGCCGCGTTCACCGCCCTCGCCGGAGCCGTCTCCCTCGCCCTCGCCCTGTCCGCCTGCGGCCAGAACAGCGACGGCGGCAGCAAGGAGGACAAGTCGGGCGCCGAGGGAGCCGTCATCGGCATCGCGATGCCGACCAAGTCCTCGGAGCGCTGGATCGCCGACGGCAACAACGTCGTCAAGAACCTCGAGTCCAAGGGCTACAAGACCAAGCTGGTCTACGGCGAGGACGACCCCGACCAGCAGGTCTCCCAGGTCGAGAACCTGATCACGCAGGGCGTGAAGGCCCTCATCGTGGCGTCCATCGACAACAAGTCGATGAACAACGTCCTCCAGCAGGCCAAGGACGCCGACATCCCGGTGATCTCCTACGACCGCCTGATCCTCGGCACCGAGAACGTCGACTACTACGCCTCCTTCGACAACGAGAAGGTGGGCGAGCTCCAGGGCAGCTACATCGTCGAGAAGCTGGGCCTGAAGGACGGCAGCGAGAAGGGCCCCTTCAACATCGAGCTGTTCGCCGGCTCCAACGACGACAACAACACCCGCTACTTCTTCCAGGGCGCGATGAACGTCCTCAAGCCCTACATCGACAAGAAGCAGCTCGTCGTGCGCTCCGGCCAGACCGACCTCAACCAGGTCACCACGCTGCGCTGGGACGGCGGCACCGCGCAGAAGCGCATGGACGACATCCTGACCTCGGCGTACAAGACCGAGCGGGTGGACGCGGTGCTCTCGCCGTACGACGGCATCTCCATCGGCATCCTGTCCGCGCTGAAGTCCGACGACTACGGCTCCAAGGCCAAGCCGCTGCCGATCGTCAGCGGTCAGGACGCGGAGGTCGCGTCGGTGAAGTCGATCATCGCCGACGAGCAGTCGATGACCGTCTACAAGGACACCCGCGAACTCGCCAAGGTCGCCTCGAACATGGTCGACGCGCTGCTGAACGACAAGAAGCCCGAGGTCAACGACGAGAAGACCTACGACAACGGCGCGAAGGTCGTCCCGGCCTACCTGCTGGAGCCGGTCGCCGTGGACAAGTCGAACTACCAGGAGGTCGTCGTCGACTCCGGCTACATCAAGGAGAGCGACCTCAAGTAACCGTCCCCCACGACCCACCACCGACTGGAAGGCACGACCATGGCGGGACCCGTCCTGGAGATGCGCTCGATCGTCAAGACCTTTCCCGGCGTCAAAGCGCTGTCGGACGTCACACTGACCGTCCGGCAGGGCGAGGTCCACGCCATCTGCGGCGAGAACGGCGCCGGCAAGTCGACCCTGATGAAGGTCCTCTCCGGCGTCCACCCGCACGGCACCTACGAGGGGGAGATCCTCTTCGAGGGGGAGCCCTGCCGGTTCAAGGACATCCGGGCCAGCGAGCAGCGCGGCGTGGTGATCATCCACCAGGAACTGGCCCTGGTGCCCTACCTCTCCCTCGCGGAGAACATCTTCCTCGGCAACGAGCACGCCACCCGCGGCCTGATCGACTGGAACGAGACGCTGCGGCACGCCACCGAACTGCTGCGCCGGGTCGGCCTGAACGAGCACCCGGAGACCCGGGTCGCCGACATCGGCGTCGGCAAGCAGCAGCTGGTGGAGATCGCCAAGGCCCTGTCGAAGAAGGTGAAGCTGCTCATCCTCGACGAGCCGACGGCGGCCCTGAACGACGAGGACAGCGGCAAACTCCTCGACCTGATCCTGCAGTTGAAGGAGCAGGGCATCACCGCGATCATCATCTCGCACAAGCTGAACGAGATCCGCAGGGTGGCCGACTCGGTGACGATCCTGCGGGACGGGCGCACCATCGAGACGCTCGACGTGAAGGACGCGGCCACCACCGAGGACCGGATCATCAGCGGGATGGTCGGCCGCGACCTGGAGCACCGCTTCCCCGAGCGCACCCCGCACCATCCGGAGGAGGGCACCGCCCCGGCGCTGGAGGTCCGCAACTGGACCGTGCACCACCCGATCGACCAGCAGCGCAAGGTCGTCGACGACGTGTCGCTGACCGTGCGGCGCGGGGAGATCGTCGGCATCGCGGGGCTGATGGGCGCCGGGCGCACCGAGCTGGCGATGAGCATCTTCGGCCGCACCTACGGCCGGCACGCCTCCGGCACCGTCCTGAAGGACGGCGAGGCGATCCGGACCCGCACGGTGCCGGAGGCGGTGGCGCACGGCATCGCCTACGTCACCGAGGACCGCAAGCACTACGGCCTGAACCTGATCGACACCATCAACCGCAACATCTCGCTCAGCGCCCTGCGCAAGGTGGCCCGGCGCGGGGTGGTGGACGAGCACCAGGAACGCCAGGTCGCCGAGGGCTTCCGGACGTCGATGAACATCAAGGCGCCCACGGTGTTCGAGCCGGTGGGCAAGCTGTCCGGCGGCAACCAGCAGAAGGTCGTCCTCAGCAAGTGGATCTTCGCCGGTCCCGAGGTGCTGATCCTCGACGAGCCGACCCGGGGCATCGACGTCGGGGCCAAGTACGAGATCTACACGGTCATCGACCGGCTGGCCGCCGAGGGCAAGGCGGTCGTCTTCATCTCCTCCGAGCTGCCGGAGCTGCTCGGCATGTGCGACCGCATCTACACCATGGCCGCCGGACGGCTGACCGGCGAGTTCTCGCGCGCCGAGGCCTCCCAGGAGTCGCTGATGCGGCAGATGACGAAGGACAAAGAGGTATCCCGATGAGCACGGAAGTCACCGACAAGAGCCCGGCCGCCGCGCCGCCGGGCAAGAGCGGGCCGGGCGTCGGTGACGGCCTGCTCCGGCTGATGCTGGACGGCATGCGCCGCAACATGCGGCAGTACGGCATGCTGATCGCGCTCGGCCTGATCGTGGCGCTGTTCGCGGTGTGGACCGACGGCGACCTGCTGCTGCCGCGCAACGTCTCCAACCTGGTGCTGCAGAACAGCTACATCCTGATCCTCGCGATCGGCATGATGCTGGTCATCATCGCGGGCCACATCGACCTGTCGGTCGGCTCGCTGACGGCGTTCGTGGGCTCCATGGCGGCCGTGTTCATGGTCCGCAACGACATACCGTGGCCGATGGCCGTGGTGCTGTGCCTGGCCGTCGGCGCCATCGCGGGGGCGATCCAGGGGTTCTTCATCGCCTACGGCGGCATACCGTCGTTCATCGTGACCCTGGCGGGCATGCTGACCTTCCGCGGGCTGACCGAGATCTTCCTGGAGGGCCAGACGCTCGGCCCGTTCCCCAAGGGGCTGCAGAAGGTCGCCAACGGCTTCATGCCGGAGGTCGGGCCGGAGACCAACTACCACAACCTCACCCTGTTGCTGGGGCTGTCGCTGATCGCGCTGGTGGTGTTCCAGGAGGTCCGCGACCGCCGCCGGCAGCAGGAGTTCGCCCTCGACGTGCTGCCCGCCCGGCTGTTCCTGCTGAAGCTGGTCGCGCTGTCCGCCGCCGTGCTCACCGTCACGCTGCTGCTGGCGAGCTACAAGGGCGCCCCGATCGTGCTGCTGATCCTGGGCGCGCTGCTGGTCGGCTTCGGCTACGTGATGCGCAACGCCGTCATCGGCCGGCACATCTACGCGATCGGCGGCAACCTGCCCGCGGCCAAGCTGTCGGGCGTGCGGGACAAGAAGGTGACCTTCCTGGTCTTCCTGAACATGGGCATGCTCGCGGCCCTGGCGGGTCTGGTGTTCGCCGCCCGCTTCAACGCGGCCTCTCCCAAGGCCGGCCTCAACTTCGAACTGGAGGCGATCGCGGCCGCGTTCATCGGCGGCGCGTCGATGAGCGGCGGTGTGGGCACCGTGCTCGGCGCGATCATCGGCGGTCTGGTCCTGGGCGTGCTGAACAACGGCATGAACCTCGTCGGCATCGGCACCGACTGGCAGCAGGTCATCAAGGGCATGGTGCTGCTCGCGGCGGTCGGCTTCGACGTGTGGAACAAGCGCAAGGTCGGTTCGTAGATCCCATCGGGCCCCGCCGGACGGCGGGGCCCCTCCTCGACGGAGTGGTTCATGGAACTGAACAGACGCACCATCATGGCGGGCGCCGCGGCGGCCGGCCTGGCCGCCGCCACCGCGACCGGGGGCACCGCGCA
>NZ_JAAGMD010000106.1 GCF_010548465.1 Streptomyces sp. SID14436
GCCGGGGCAGGCGCCCCGGCCCCGCGCGGGCGGGCGGGCAGGCGGGCAGGCGGGTCAGCCGGCCAGCACGTCGTCCATCTGGCCGACCGCGGCGCGCAGCCCCTCCACCATGCCCATCCCGGCCAGCTGTTCCATCTGCTCCCGGCTGTCGAAGACCGACCGCAGCTCCATCCGGGTGCCGCCGTCGCGCTCGGTGAGCGTCATCCGCATCGTCGTGACGGGCATCTCGGGGTTCGGCTTGCCCTCGTCGTCGCAGAAGCCGTCGGTGAACTCCAGGGCGGTCGGCGCCGTCACCGAGGTGATCCGCCACCAGCCGCCGAACTTCTCGCCCTCCGGGCCGGTCATGAAGTACCGGGCCTCCCCGCCGGGCGTCAGGTCGTGCTCCTCGAACGTGGCCGGGTAGCTCGGCGGGCCCCACCAGCGCTCCAGCCGTCGCGGGTCGGCCCACAGCTGCCAGACCTGCTCGACCGGGGCGCTGAAGTCCGCGATCAGGGTCAGGGTCAGGTGGTCGAGGTCCTTGTCCACGCTGGTCACAGTCATCGGTCGTGTCCTCTCGTCGTGCCGCCGCCGGGACCGGCGTCCGGGCCGTCGCCGGGACCGGGCGGTCCGGTCCCCTCCGGGTCGTCGCGCAGCAGGTCCGCCATCCGGTCCACCCGGGCCCGCCAGCCGGCCGCCAGGTCGTCGAGCGCCCGGCGTGCGCGGTCCACCGCGTCGGGGTCGGTGCGCACCAGCGCCTCCCGTCCGTGCCGCTGCTTGGTGACCAGGCCCGCCCGCTCCAGCACGGTGACGTGCTTCTGCACCGCGGCGAAGCTCATCGGGTACGCCCCGGCCAGCCGGGACACGGACAGCTCGCCCCGCCCGCAGCGGCGGAGTATGTCGCGCCGCGTCGCGTCGGACAGGGCCTGGAACAGCCGGTCCACGGCCTCGTCGGTCTCTGCGGTTCCACCATGTACAACCATTTGGTTGCACGTTACGCCGGGCCGCTCCCGCCCGCAAGGGGAAGGGCCGGCCACTGAAATCCCGCGCACCGGGGTACTCGGCGCCCATGACGGACAACCAGCAGGTCAGCGCCTCGTACTGGATCCAGACCGCCCCGGGGGACCGGTACCCCGCACTGACCGGCGACCTCGACGTGGACGTGGCCGTGATCGGCGGCGGGATCGCCGGGCTGTGCACCGCCCGGGAGCTGGCCCGGGCCGGCCGCAGCGTCGCCGTCCTGGAGGCCGGGCGGATCGCGGCCGGCGTCACCGGCCACACCACCGCCAAGATCACCGCCCTGCACACGCTGGTCTACGACAAGCTGCGCCGGACGCGCGGCGCCGAGGGCGCGCGGCTGTACGCCCGTTCGCAGGCCGAGGCGATCGAGCACACCGCGGACCTGGTGACGGAGCTGGGCATCGACTGCGACTGGGAACGGCGCAGCGCGTACACCTTCGTCCGGGACGCCGGACGGGTGGAGGAACTGCGCGCGGAGGCGCGGGCCGCGCGGGAGGCGGGGCTGCCCGCCTCGTTCGTGACGGAGACCGGGCTGCCGTTCCCCGTCGCGGGCGCCGTCGAGGTCACCGGGCAGGCCCAGTTCCACCCGCGCGCCTACCTGCTGGCCCTCGCCCGGGACCTGGTCGCGCACGGCGGGCACATCCACGAGGACACCACGGTGCTCGGCCTCGACGAGGGCGAACCCTGCCGCGTGTCCACCGCGAACGGCGCGACGGTGACCGCGCGCGACGTCGTGGTCGCCACGCACTACCCGATCTTCGACCGGGCGCTGCTGTTCGCCCGCCTCTCGCCGCGCCGCGAACTGGTCGTCGCGGGAACCGTCCCGGCCGGCCAGGACCCCGGCGGCATGTACATCACGCCGGACGAGAAAACCCGCTCGGTGCGCACCGCCCCCTACGGCGAGGACGGCACCCGGCGCCTGCTGGTGGTCACCGGCGAGCACTTCACGCCGGGCACGGGCGACACCCGGGCCGGATTCGAGCGGCTGGCCGCCTGGACCCGCGAGCACTTCCCCGACGTCGAGCTCACCCACCGCTGGGCGACCCAGGACACCACCCCCACCGACACCGTCCCCCTCGTCGGCCCCCTGCACCACGGCGCCCGGCACGCCTACGTCGCCACCGGGTTCAACGGCTGGGGCATGAGCGGCGGCATGATGGCCGGGCTGCTGCTCACCGCGCAGATCACCGGCGAGGAGTGCGCGTGGAGCGGGCTGTACGACCCGCGCCGGCTGAAGCCCGCGGTGCGGGAGGCGCCGTCCTTCCTGCGGACCCAGGCCGAGGTGGCCCGGCACTTCGTGGGCGACCGGCTGCGCCCCTCGCCGCCGGTGGAGTCCCTGCCGCCGGGCGAGGGCGCGGTGGTCCGCGCGGACGGTCACCGGCTGGCCGTGTACCGGGACGAGGACGGCTCGCTGCACGCGGTCTCGGCCCGCTGCACCCACCTGGGCTGCCTGGTCGACTTCAACGCGGCGGAGCGCGCCTGGGAGTGCCCGTGCCACGGCTCGCGCTTCGACACCGACGGCAAGGTGATCCAGGGCCCGGCGACCAAGCCGCTGGAGCGGCGGGAGATCTGAGTCCCGCCCGGGCCCGCGGCGGGCGCCCCGGCCGTCCGCCGGCGCCCGGTCGGGTGACGGACCGCCCGTGGCGCCGCACGGATCGCGCCGCCCGCCGGAGCCT
>NZ_JAAGMD010000129.1 GCF_010548465.1 Streptomyces sp. SID14436
CGCGGCGCGCGCCTGTCGGGGCGCCGCGCACCGCCCCGACCTCCCGTTCGGCACCCCTTGGCGCAACCGAACGGAGTGAGCTGGGGCACACCTGCCGTAGAGTTGAGGCCGGTCGATCCAGGGCCGTGGCAGATCGGAAGGGCAGCAACGCGTGACCGTCGACGACTCGGGTTCCGGCGCGGAAGCGCAGGATTCCGGCGAGGATCCGCTCGCTCTGCGCCTCGAACAGCTCATTCTCGGTGCCGAGCGGCGCTACACGCCCTTCCAGGCGGCCCGCAGCGCGGGCGTCACCATGGAGCTGGCCACCCGCTTCTGGCGGGCCATGGGCTTCGCCGACGTCGGGCAGGCCAAGGCCCTCACCGAGGCCGACGTGCTGGCGCTGCGCCGGCTGGCCGGTCTGGTCGAGGCGGGCCTGCTCAGTGAGGCGATGGCGGTGCAGGTGGCCCGTTCCACCGGGCAGACCACCGCACGGCTGGCGGAATGGCAGATCGACAGCTTCCTGGAGGGCCTGACCGAGCCGCCCGAGCCCGGCATGACCCGCACCGAGGTCACCTATCCGATCGTCGAACTGCTCCTGCCCGAGCTGGAGGAGTTCCTGGTCTACGTCTGGCGGCGGCAGCTCGCCGCGTCCGCCGGGCGGGTGGTCCAGGAGGCGGACGACGAGGAGATGGTCGACCGGCGGCTGGCCGTCGCCTTCGCGGACCTGGTGGGCTTCACGCGCCTGACCCGGCGGATGGAGGAGGAGGAGCTCGGCGAGCTCGTCGAGGCCTTCGAGACCACCGCCGCCGACCTCGTCGCCGCGCGCGGCGGACGGCTCATCAAGACCCTCGGCGACGAGGTGCTGTACGCGGCCGACGACGCGGGCACCGCGGCGGAGATCGCCCTGCGGCTGATCGACACCATGGCGAACGACGAGACCATGCCGGAGCTGCGGGTCGGCATGGCCTTCGGCACGGTGACCACCCGCATGGGCGACGTCTTCGGCACGACCGTCAACCTCGCGTCCCGGCTGACGTCCATAGCTCCCCGGGACGCCGTCCTGGTCGACGCCGCGTTCGCCCAGGAGCTGATCCGCACGGGCGACGCCCCCGCCTCCGAGGCGGCCGCCGCTGAGGCCGCGGCCACGGCCGAGAAGGAGGGCGAGGAGCCGCCCGCGTACCGCTTCGCGCTCCAGCCGATGTGGCAGCGGCCGGTCCGTGGGCTCGGTGTCGTCGAGCCCTGGCTGCTCACGCGCCGGGGCGCGCCGACGGAGTCCTGAGGCGTTCCTGAGCGTCTTCTGCGGTGAGTGCGGGCGGCTCGCTCGGTCACGGCCGCCGCGGCCGGGGCACGGCGGCGGGCCGCGCGGTTCCCGGGCGCTCCTCGCGGGTATCCGCGTGCGTCCCCGGATGTGGCGGGGCGCGGTCCGGTCCCCGTCCGGGGCGGTGTTCGGTCGGCCGGGGCTCAGTGGCGGTCCTCGCGGGTATCCGCGTGCGTCCCCGGATGTGGCGGGGTGCGATTCGGTCCCCGTCCGGGGCGGCGTTCGGCCGGCCGGGGCTCAGTGGCGGTCCTCGCGGGTATCCGCGTGCGTCCCCGGATGTGGCGGGGCGCGGTCCGGTCCCCGTCCGGGGCGGTGTTCGGTCGGCCGGGGCTCAGTGGCGGTCCTCGCGGGCGTGCGTCCCCGGATGTGGCGGGGCGCGGTCCGGTCCCCGTCCGGGGCGGTGTTCGGTCGGCCGGGGCTCAGTCCTTCGCGGCGCCGTCCAGGCCGAGGCCGCCCAGGCACAGGTTGAGGAGCGGCAGGCACAGGCCGGTGTTCTGTTCCGGCGGGCGGGGCGGTGCGGGCTGCTGTGCCGGAGGCGGGGGAGCGGGCGTGCGGGTGCGGCCGGGGTCCGGCTCGGGCGGCGGGGCGGGGACGGTGCGGGACGGTCCCGCCGTCGGCCGGGGCG
>NZ_JAAGMD010000148.1 GCF_010548465.1 Streptomyces sp. SID14436
ATCGCGGGCATCGCCCGCACCGGGGCGGCGCTGCCCGGCGCGGGGGTGGACTGGCCGGGCAGCTGGGCCGGGGCGGCCCTGCTCGCCGCGGTCACCCTGGTCGTGCTGCTCGTCGGCCGACGGCTGCTGCGGCACCCGTGGTGGTGCGGGCTGTGCGCGCTGCTGCTGGTCCTGGTGGTGGTGCGCCCGCCCCCGCTGGCCCGGGTGATCACCGGCTGGCCGCCGCCGGGCTGGCGGATGGTCATGTGCGACGTGGGCCAGGGCGACGCACTGGTGCTGGCAGCGGGCGGGGACACCGCGGTGGTCGTGGACACCGGCCCCGACCCGGCCGGCGTGGACCGCTGCCTGCGCTCCCTGGGCATCAGCAGGATCCCGCTGGTCGTCCTCACCCACTTCCACGCCGACCATGTGGCGGGCCTGCCCGGAGTGCTGCGCGGGCGGTCGGTCGGCGCGATCGAGACCACGGGGCTGGCGGAGCCCGCGGGGCAGGCCGCGTTCGTCCGCCGGCTCGCCGCAGCTGCCCGCATCCCGGTGACCCGGGCCGCCACCGGGGAACGGCGGCGCGCGGGCGGCGGCCTGTCCTGGGAGGTGGTCTGGCCCCCGCAGGACGCTCCCGCGCCCCCACCGGGGCAGCCGTTCCGGCCACCGCCGCCGGCACCCGTGCCCGAGGGGCCGAACGACGCGAGCGTCGCCCTCCTCGTCCGCACCGGCGGCCTGCGCCTGCTGCTGCTCGGCGACCTCGAACCCCCGGCCCAGCGGGCCCTGGCGCGGTCACCGGCCGCCGGCTCCCTGACCGGCGTCGACGTGCTGAAGGTCGCCCACCACGGCTCGGCCCACCAGGACCCGGGCCTGCTGCGCCGAGCGGCGCCGAGGCTGGCCCTGATCAGCGCGGGCCAGGACAACCCGTACGGCCACCCAGCCCCCCGCACGGTCGCCGCACTGAGAGCGGGCGGGGCAACGGTCCTGAGCACCGACCGGGACGGGGACCTGGCCGTGGTGGGGGCGGGGGAGGGGTTGCGGGTGGCAAGGAACTGACGAGCGGGCGGACATCCTCCTTGCAGCACCGACGGGAACGATCCAGACGTCATCGACGAGGGAGTACTCCCTGGGGCGGCGGCCTCCGTGACTGCTTCCCGGAGGGGGCGAGGCGGCGGCCCTCGCTCACCCCCACCTTTGGTGAGGGCCTTCACGCTCACACCGCGGTGCGCGCGGGCCCCCCAGAGCTCCCGGGAGCCGATTCGGTTTTCCGTCGCAGGACACACGAGAAACGGCCTTGCCCCTACGCTTGCCGTGACGAAGCTGCGAGGAGGGACACAGCTGTGATGCCTCAAGAAGCTGCCACCGATCCTTACGCCGATCCCCTGCGGTTCGGCCAGCGGGTACAGATCCTCCGAGAGCGCCGCGGCATGACGCAGGCTCAGCTGGCCGACTTCATGGGTGTCTCACCGCATACCCTGCGGAAGATCGAGAACGGGCAGCAGAAGACGCCCGGCCTCGACATGGTGATGCGCATCGCCGAGGCACTGCGGGTGCGTGATCTCGGAGATCTGACTGGTCGCCCGGACACTCGGGTCGACCTGTTCATCGGACCCGGTCACCCTCGCCTGGCCGCCGTGAAAGCGGCCGTCGACAGCTTCCCGCCCATGAACAGCGTGGAGCCGCCTCCGGTCGCACACCTGGAAGCGCGTCTGCACGCGGCCTGGCGGAAGCGGCACGCGTCGAAGAACCACCGTGAGGCGATCGGTCGGCTGTTGCCGGATCTCATCCGGGACGCGCAGGCCCTCACGCGGCATGCGGACACCGCCGCGGAGCGCCGCCGCGCGCAGGCGCTACTCGCCGAGGTCTACAGCCTCAGCCAGTTCTTCATCGCCTTCCAGCCGGACAGCCACCTGTTGTGGCGGGTGGCGGAACGGGGCATGGTCGCAGCCCAGGAGAGCGGGGACCCGCATGCCATCGGTGTCGCTTCGTGGCTCCTCGCGCAGGCCCACCGGGACAGCGGGCCACGCCACTTCGAAGCCGCAGATGCGGTGAACCGCGAGGCGGTGGCCTACTTGAGGCCGCTGTTGCCGGACGCCACCGAGGACGTCCTCGCCATCGCGGGCGCTCTCGAGTTCGAGCTCGGCTACACCGCTGCCCGCCGCCGGGAAACCGGCACGGCGTGGCTGCACTGGGACAAGGCCAACGACATGGCCCGGCGCCTGCCCACCGACTACTACCACCCCGTCACCAGCTTCGGTACGGCCATCATGGGAGCGCACGCGGTCACCGTCGCGGTGGAGCTCCACCAGGGCGGCGAGTCCGTCCGGCAAGCAGCGCGCGCGGACCGGAGCGTCATCAAGTCCCGCCCGCGCCGGGCCCGTCACCGCATCGAAGAAGCCCGCGGCTATCGACTGGACAACCAGCTGGACACGGCTGTCGCGGTGCTGGAGAAGGCGGCCGAGGCCGCACCGGAAACGATCCGCTACAACGGCTACGCCCGCGCCATCCTGCTCGAAGAAGTCGAGTCGACTCAGGCAGCCCGTCGGCGACGCGCCGCTGAAGTGGCCTCACGCATCGGCCTTCTCGCTGCCTGAGCGTAGCGACCGGATCACGGTCGGCGATCGGGTGTCTGTGCTCCTACGTTCATAAGCGTCCGTCCCCGGCGAGGTGGTGAGAACTCGTCGGGGGGGCCAACGCTGCAAGGAGCGCCGACATCATGAACCGTACAGCCCCTCCGAAGCCCGGCGCCCGTATCGCCGACGTCGGCTCGATGCGTGCCGACGCCGCCTGGTTCCTGGACCAGGTAACCCTGCCCCGCCATGGGCTGGTGGCCCTGTTCGCCCGGGACTTCACGCGCAATCTCCACGACCTCATGCCCTGCATCGAGCAGCTGGCCACGTTGCGCGGCGTCGACGACGTGCCCACGCAAGCAGCCCTCGCAGGCGTCGCCGAGACGCATCGGCGGCTCGCCGAGCCGGAGGCCGCCGGCCTGGCCGGGGAGGTGGCCCGGGTGAGGCGGCTGGCCCGCTCGGTGCGTTGCCTGTGCGACCACTACGAGGCCCTGTCCGAGGTCCGCATGTGCGTGGCCTGCGACCGGCCGGTCGAGGGCGCCGACGACACCGTGCCGTACGACCGGATCGTGCCCTCCGCCCATGGCGGCCGGTCCGCCCTCATCCACGCCAGATGCACCCCCGCAATGTGGCCCTGCGGCTGACCGCGGCCCTTCCCTCTGCCCCTGGTGTGACGGGGCTCCACGGCGACCGCAGGGTAAGGGTCGCAACCCCAGCGCCCGTCCGCCGGAGGGCCGCAAGCCTTCGGCGGGCCGGGTCCCGCAAGCCCCCGCCTCAGGCCCCGAACCCTGGACAGGTGGAGCTTCGGGGCGGGGCCCGCACGGCACGACACCTCAGAAGGGATCGTCCATGACCATCACTCTCGAACCGCCTGCAACGACCACCACGAGGGACCCGCAGGAACTGCTCAACGCGGTCGCGCCGCACATCACCGAGCTGACCGTCAACATCTTCGACTCCGGCATGACCCTGTGGGAGCGTGAGGTCGCCCTGCTGCTCCGTGACCACACCATGGTCCGTGACATGGCCGAACGGATCCTCGGCAACGCCGTCATGTACGTCATCGGGTCCGTCGAGCATCCGGACGTGCACCTCGGGGTCGGAAAGCTGGTCGACATCGGTGTCCACCAGCTCATCCTCGACACGCCCGTGTGGTGGGGCATCTGCCGCCTGTACAACGGCGGCCGGTTCAAGCACCACGCCCCGTTCATCTCGCGCCGCAGCGACGGCCTGTGCCTGCGCACCGGTGACTTCCTGAAGAGCCAGGGCTGGGCCATCGACGAAGAGCTCTGGACCATCGACGGTGCGAGCTGCTCCCCGTGCGATGACAAGGTGCCCGACAGTCACTGACCCGTTACAGTCGCCCCTGCCCTCACTGCGCCCCGAGGGCGGGGCGATCCGCACCCACCAGGCAAAGGACTCCGTAGTGCCCGTACCGCACGACATCGCCGCCGAGACCGAACTGTGGGACGCCTACGCCGAAAGCGCATTCGATGCGGAGGCGGAACCCTCGTTCTGCTGGACGCAGTACCGGGGTCATGGCCCCGGCCCCGAGCTGCTGGGGGCGCCGGAGTCCGTCCTCGAGATCGGTAGCGGCACCGGCAGGGCACTCGCTCACCTGGCGCAGCAGGACATCAAGGCGACGGGCGTGGACCTGTCGCCGCGGATGGTGCAGCTGGCCGGTGAGCGGTGGGGCCCCCTGGGAGCGCGGATCGAGCAGGGTGAGGTCCTCGACTGGCTCGCCGCCGACACCGGCCGGTACGACGCGGTGTACTCGATCTTCGGGGCCGCCTGGTTCGCGGACCCTTCCCGGCTCTTCCCGCTGGTCCGTGATCGGCTCAAGCCGGGCGGGAGGTTCGTGTTCTCCCATCCTCCGGCGATCCCGGGCGCGTACGGACCGCAGGGCATGTACAAGGGCGGGTTCGCGGGGAAGGCCATGTTCACCTACCGCTACAGCTACAAGCCCGCGGTGTGGGAGCGGCACCTGATCCGGGGCGGCTTCACCTCGGTCGAGGCCGTGATCCTGGACGCCCCCACCGACGGGCACATCGGCACCCTGCTCGTCAGCGCCGTAGCGTAAGCGCCTCAAGCGGGCCGCTCGTCTGCTGTGCACCGACCGGGACGGGGACCTGGCCGTGGTGAGTGCGGGGGAAGGGCTGATGGCGGTGCGGAGTTGAGGGTCGTGCGGCGGGGTGGCAGCGGATCCGGCGGACCGGGGTCCGCAGGCCGTCGGCCCGCGCGAGACTGAGGGCATGGACGCGACCCGGATCGATGCCTACCTGTCCCGCCTGGGCGCCGAGCGCCCCGACCGCCCCACCTCGCAGGCGCTGCGCGAGCTGCATCTGCGGCACCTGCGGACCGTGCCGTTCGAGAATCTCTCGCTGCACCTCGGCGAGGAGATCGTGCTGGACGAGAAGCGGCTGGTGGACAAGGTGGTGGAGGCCCGGCGGGGCGGGTTCTGCTACGAACTCAACGGGTCCTTCGGGGCGTTGCTCGCGGCCCTCGGCTATGACGTGAGCCTGATGGCGGCCCGGGTGTACGGGGACGGGGGCCGGCTCGGCATCCCCTACGACCATCTCGCGCTGCGGGTGCGGACGGTGGACGGCGGTGACTGGCTGGCCGACGTGGGGTTCGGGGCGCACTGCCATCTGCCGCTGGCGTTCCCGGACCGGGGGGACCAGGCCGATCCCGGGGGGACCTTCCGGATCGCGGTGGCGGCACCGGACGCGGCCGGGGTGCGGGGCGGGCACGGTGAGGTGCCGGACGCCGCGGACCTGGACGTGAGTGTGGACGGGCGGCCGGTGTACCGGCTGGAGGTGCGGCCGCGGGCCCTCGGCGACTTCACGGCCGGGGTGTGGTGGCACAGCACCTCGCCCGTCTCGCATTTCACCCGCTCCCTGGTCTGCTCACGGGTGACCGACGACGGCGGCCGGATCACCCTCAGCGGCAGACGGCTCACGGTCACCGCCCCGGACGGTGCCCGCCAGGAGCGCGCCCTGGAGCGGGACGAGGAGGTGCTCGCGGTGTACCGGACCCGGTTCGGGATCGAGCTGGACGCGGTGCCCGAGGTGCGGGGGACCGGACGGGAGGTGCGGGGGACCGGACGGAACGGCTGACCCCGTGCCGGACAATGGCTCGCGTGAGCGATGTACGACATGTGCTGGTGCTGCCCGACCGGGATGCCGCGGAGGAGGTCGCGGAGGTCTTGGGGGAGCGGTTCCGGATCGACGAGGAGCCGCTGGTCGTCCGGGACGCGCTGGCGGGTGAGGACGATGCGGAGGACGCCCAGTGGCTGGTCGTCCTGCGCGACGAGAAGGGCATGCTGGATCCCGGGGAGCTGGACGCCTTCGCCGGGGAGTGGGAGGGCTGGCGGGAGGAGCCGTAGGGGCGGGCGGGCCCGCTTTGCCGGGGCCGCCTCTCGTTGTCGGTGGTGCGTGGGATGCTGGTCGCGATGGCCAGGAAGAACGCATCCGACGACCCCCTCGCCCCGGTGACGCTCGCCGTGGGCCAGGAGGACCTGCTGCTCGACCGCGCCGTGCGGGAGGTGGTGGCCGCCGCGAAGACCGCCGACGCCGACACGGACGTGCGGGACCTCAGCTCCGACCAGCTCCAGCCGGGCACGCTCGCCGAGCTGACCAGCCCGTCGCTGTTCGCCGAGCGCAAGGTCGTGGTCGTGCGCAACGCGCAGGATCTGTCGGCGGACACCGTCAAGGACGTGAAGGCGTACCTCGGGGCGCCCGCCGAGGAGATCACGCTGGTCCTGCTGCACGCGGGCGGGGCCAAGGGAAAGGGCCTGCTGGACGCGGCGCGCAAGGCGGGGGCGCGGGAGGTGGCGTGCCCGAAGATGACCAAGCCGGCCGACCGGCTGGCCTTCGTGCGGGGCGAGTTCCGCACCGCCGGGCGGTCCGCCACGCCGGAGGCCTGCCAGAGCCTGGTCGACGCCATCGGCAGCGACCTGCGGGAGCTCGCGTCGGCGGTGTCCCAGCTGGCCGCCGACGTCGAGGGCACCATCGACGAGGAAGTGGTCGGCCGCTACTACACGGGCCGGGCCGAGGCGTCCAGCTTCACCGTCGCCGACCGTGCGGTCGAGGGGCGGGTGGCGGACGCGCTGGAGGCGCTGCGCTGGTCGTTGTCGACGGGCGTGGCCCCGGTGCTGATCACCAGCGCCCTCGCGCAGGGCGTGCGGGCCATCGGCAAGCTGTCGGCTGCGCGTGGCGGACGGCCGGCCGACCTGGCCCGGGAGCTGGGCATGCCGCCGTGGAAGATCGACCGGGTGCGGCAGCAGGCGCGGGGCTGGACGCCGGACGGCGTGGCGGTGGCGCTGCGCGCGGTGGCCGAGGCGGACGCCGGGGTCAAGGGCGCCGGGGAGGACCCGGAGTACGCGCTGGAGAAGGCGGTCGTCACCATCGCCCGCGCGGCCCGTTCCCGCGGCCGGGCCTGAGGCGCAGAACTCGCCCTGGCTCTCCCCGGCTTCCCCTGGCACTTCCCGACTTCCCCGGGCGCTCCCGGTCCCTCCCTGGCTCCCCCCGGGCTCTCCCGGCAGTGCCCGGTGCGCGGCGCCCCGTGATCGAGTCGCCCGGGGCGTGGTGAGGAGGAGAATCGGGTGCATCAGCCGTCAGTCGCCCAGGCAACCGGAGAGGTGGCGAACGTCATGGCTGAACACCCGCACGCACAGCTCGTCCGCAAGGGCTACGAGGCTTTCACCCGGGGTGACATGGACACCCTGCGCACCTTGATGTCGGCGGACTGCACACACCACGTACCCGGCAGCCACCCCCTGTCGGGCGACTTCAAGGGCCAGGACGCGATCATCGAGATGTACGGGCGGCTCGCCGAGGAGACCGGCGGGACGCTCGACGTCGCAATGGAGCACATCCTCGTCGACGGCCGGGGCCACGCGGTGGCCGTCCACCGCTTCCGGGCCGAGCGGCAGGGCCGCAGGATCGACGAGGCCGGATGCATCGTCTTCCGCATCGTCGGCGACAAGATCACCGACCTCGACGAGTGCGTGGAGGACATCGACACGGCCAACGAGTTCTGGTCGTAGGGCCGGTCGGCACGCCCGCCCCGTGATCCCCGGGGGCGCACCGGCCCCTGATCCCCAGAGGGCGCGCCCGGCCCCGCCAAGCCGGAGGACCCCGCCCGGCCCCCGGGGAAGGGGGCGGACGGGGTCCTCCGGTGAAGCCGTTGAGCCCGTACCCGCGTGGCGAACGCAGGCCGCGTACGGGCTCGGGGTGCCGGTCGGGGGCGGATGAGAGAGGGCCCGCCCGGGGTCCTTCCGGCGATCAGATCAAGGAGTGGTTCAGCCCTTGACGGACGCGACCTTCTGCGCCAGCGCCGACTTCTTGTTGGCGGCCTGGTTCTTGTGGATGACGCCCTTGGAGACGGCCTTGTCGAGCTGACGCGCGGCGACGCGCTGGTACTCGGTGGCCTTCTCGACGTCACCCGCGGCAGCGGCCTCGCGGGCCTTGCGGATCGCGGTCTTCAGAGACGACTTGACGGCCTTGTTGCGCAGCCGCGCCTTCTCGTTGGTCTTGTTCCGCTTGATCTGGGACTTGATGTTCGCCACGAATGAGCCTCTACAGTTCTGGCACGGTGCCGTCCGGTGCCGCGGACATGCGGCGCCGCACGAATCCGTGCCGGGTGATTTCTTCAGACGTGCCTCGCGCTGAGAGGGCATGAGACACAGCCCCCCACACTAGCAGTGGCCCTTTCGGTGGCCCAAACCCGTTCCGGGTCGCCACCCGTGGGACCATGGAAGCTACGTAACGATCCGACCCGAGACCGCAGACGCACAAGCACACGTATGCGGACGCCTCAAGAATCAGGACCCTGCGTGCCCGCGATCCCTAGCCATGTGCCCGAGCCGAGCCGTACCGACCCGGCTCTGATCCGCAACTTCTGCATCATCGCGCACATCGACCACGGCAAGTCGACACTCGCCGACCGGATGCTCCAGCTGACCGGTGTGGTCGAGCAGCGGCAGATGCGCGCCCAGTACCTCGACCGCATGGACATCGAGCGCGAGCGCGGCATCACGATCAAGTCCCAGGCGGTGCGGCTGCCGTGGGCGCCGACCCACGACAAGAGCGCCACGCACATCCTCAACATGATCGACACCCCCGGGCACGTCGACTTCACGTACGAGGTGTCGCGCTCGCTCGCCGCCTGCGAGGGCACCATCCTCCTGGTGGACGCCGCCCAGGGCATCGAGGCGCAGACCCTCGCCAACCTGTACCTGGCGATGGAGAACGACCTCACCATCATCCCGGTGCTCAACAAGATCGACCTGCCGGCCGCGCAGCCCGAGAAGTTCGCCGAGGAGCTGGCCAACCTGGTCGGCTGCGACCCCGACGACGTCCTGCGGGTCTCCGCGAAGACCGGGCTGGGTGTCGAGACGCTGCTGGACAAGGTCGTCGCCGAGGTGCCCGCCCCGGTCGGCGTCAAGGACGCCCCCGCCCGCGCGATGATCTTCGACTCGGTCTACGACTCCTACCGCGGTGTCGTCACGTACGTCCGTGTCATGGACGGCCAGCTCAACAAGCGCGAGCGGATCCGGATGATGTCGACCGGCGCCACGCACGAGCTGCTGGAGATCGGCACCAACTCGCCCGAGATGCTCTCCTCCGACGGCCTCGGGGTCGGCGAGGTGGGCTACCTCATCACCGGCGTGAAGGACGTCCGGCAGTCGAAGGTCGGTGACACCGTCACCACCCAGCACAAGGGGGCCGAGGAGGCGCTCGGCGGCTACAAGGACCCCAAGCCCATGGTGTTCTCGGGCCTGTATCCGCTGGACGGCTCCGACTACCCCCTGCTGCGCGAGGCCCTGGACAAGCTCCAGCTCAACGACGCGGCCCTGGTCTACGAGCCGGAGACCTCCGCCGCCCTCGGCTTCGGTTTCCGCGTCGGCTTCCTCGGCCTGCTGCACCTCGACGTGATCCGCGAGCGCCTGGAGCGCGAGTTCGGGCTCGACCTGATCGCCACCGCGCCCAACGTGGTCTACCGGGTCCTCATGGAGGACGGCACCGAACACACCGTCACCAACCCGAGCGAGTTCCCCGAGGGCAAGATCCACGAGGTGTACGAGCCGGTCGTGCGCGCCACCATCCTCGCGCCCAGCGAGTTCATCGGCGGGATCATGGAACTGTGCCAGAACCGGCGCGGTGTGCTGCTCGGCATGGACTACCTCTCCGAGGACCGGGTGGAGATCCGCTACACCCTGCCGCTCGCGGAGATCGTCTTCGACTTCTTCGACCAGCTGAAGTCGAAGACCCGCGGCTACGCCTCCCTGGACTACGAGCCCACCGGTGAGCAGAGCTCCACCCTGGTGAAGGTCGACATCCTGCTGCACGGCGACAAGGTGGACGCGTTCTCCGCGATCACCCACAAGGACCAGGCGTACGCGTACGGCGTGCGGCTCGTCGCCAAGCTGAAGGAGCTGATCCCGCGGCAGGCGTTCGAGGTGCCCGTGCAGGCCGCCATCGGCTCGCGCGTGATCGCCCGCGAGACCATCCGCGCCATCCGCAAGGACGTGCTCGCCAAGTGCTACGGCGGTGACATCAGCCGCAAGCGCAAGCTGCTGGAGAAGCAGAAGGAGGGCAAGAAGCGCATGAAGATGGTGGGTTCCGTGGAGGTCCCGCAGGAGGCCTTCATCGCCGTCCTCTCCAGCGATGACAGCGCGGGGTCGGGCAAGGGCAAGAAGTAACCGGACACCCGCGCCGAGGTTACTGCGGGTTACTCCTCATATCGGGCGGAAAGGGGGCCCGTCGCACGCCAGTGCGGCGGGCCCTGTACGTCGGATGGGTAGCTCTCTGTAAAAAGTGACAGGCCGCGGCCCCTTACGCGGCGGCCGGTCGCCCCTTACTCTGTCCGTGCTCGATAGTTACTCGCGAGTTAAACAACGGCGCGCGAGTGAAACCAGCCGCACTGAGCCAGCCGCACCGTAGCGGGCCCCGGAGGATGTCTTGAGCGACACACAGACTTTGATCGAGAACCGTCCGCCGAGCGTGGCGGCCCTCTTCCTGGAGCGTGTGGCGTCCACACCGGAGGCGGAGGCGTACCGCTACCCCGTCCCGGCCGCCTCCGGCACGGGCCCGGACGACTGGAAGTCGCTGACCTGGGCGCAGACGGCGGACCGGGTCACCGCGATCGCCGCCGGCCTGGTCGAGCTGGGGGTGAACCCCGAGGAGCGGGTCGCCCTGGCCTCCTCGACCCGGGTCGAGTGGATCCTCGCCGACCTCGGCATCCTGTGCGCGGGCGCCGCGACCACCACGGTCTACCCGCAGACCAACGCCGAGGAGTCCGCCTACATCCTGTCCGACTCGCAGAGCCGGGTGCTCGTCGCGGAGAACGCGGAGCAGGTCGCGAAGGCGGTCGCCAAGCGTGACGAGCTGCCCGACCTGACCCGGGTCGTGGTCGTCGATGCCGAAGGCGTCGAGACCGACGACTTCGTGATCACCCTGGCCGAGCTGGAGCGCCGCGGCGCGGCCCGGCTCGAGAAGGAACCGGAGCTGATCAAGGAACGCGTCGCCGCGATCACCAAGGACCAGCTCGCCACCCTCATCTACACCTCCGGCACCACCGGCCGCCCCAAGGGCGTCCGCCTGCCGCACGACAACTGGGCCTACATGGCCCGGGCGATCCCCGCGACCGGCATGGTCCACGCCGACGACGTGCAATACCTCTGGCTGCCGCTGGCCCACGTCTTCGGCAAGGTGCTCATCTCCGGCCAGATCGCGGTCGGCCACGTCACCGCCGTCGACGGCCGCGTCGACAAGATCATCGAGAACCTGCCGGTGGTCCAGCCGACCTACATGGCGGCCGTGCCGCGCATCTTCGAGAAGGTCTACAACGGCGTGGCTGCCAAGGCGAAGGCCGGCGGCGGCGCCAAGTACAAGATCTTCCAGTGGGCCGCCGAGGTCGCCCGCGAGTACGCCAAGGTCACCCAGGACAACTTCCGCCGCACCGGCACCGCGAGCGCGCCCCTCGGCCTGCGGACGAAGCACGGCATCGCCGACAAGCTGGTGTACGCCAAGATCCGCGAGGCCTTCGGCGGCAACCTGCGGGCCTGCATCTCCGGCTCCGCCGCGCTCGCCCCGGACATCGGCTTCTTCTTCGCCGGCGCCGGCGTGCACATCCTGGAGGGCTACGGGCTCACCGAGTCCTCCGCGGCCTCCTTCGTCAACCCCGGCGAGGCCTACCGCACCGGTACCGTCGGCAAGCCGCTGCCCGGCACCGAGGTGCGGATCGCCGACGACGGCGAGATCCTGCTGCGCGGCCCCGGCATCATGCAGGGCTACCACAACCTGCCCGAGAAGACCTCCGAGGTGCTGGAGGAGGACGGCTGGTTCCACACCGGGGACATCGGTGAGCTGTCGCCCGACGGCTACCTGCGCATCACCGACCGCAAGAAGGACCTGATCAAGACCTCCAGCGGCAAGTACATCGCGCCCGCCGAGGTCGAGGGCCAGTTCAAGGCGGTCTGCCCCTACGTCTCCAACATCCTGGTGCACGGCGCCGACCGGAACTACTGCACCGCCCTCATCGCCCTCGACGAGGCCGCCCTCACCGCCTGGGCGGCGGAGAACGGCATGGAGGGCAAGTCCTACGCGGACATCGTCGCCGCCCCGGCCACGGTCGAGATGGTCGACGGCTACGTCAAGCAGCTCAACGAGGGCCTGCAGCGCTGGCAGACCATCAAGAAGTTCCGTCTCCTGCCGCGCGACCTCGACGTCGAGCACGGCGAGATCACCCCGAGCCTGAAGCTGAAGCGGCCCGTGGTGGAGCGCGAGTACAAGCACCTCATCGAGGAGATGTACGAGGGCGCGCGCGAGGCGTGACCTCCGCGTCGCAGCGCACGCGACGACGAGCCGAGGCGGGGTCCCGGGCCGGTGCGGTCCGGGACCCCGCCCGTCGTTCCCACCCTGATCGGAAGCGGACGCCTTTCTGTCCGTTCCTGAGCACCCGCCGAGCACTGTTCCCTCTCATGGCGGCCCACTTCGGTAACTCCTTGCTCATGGGCGGGGTCGGTCTGTCACCCTGTCGGCATCGATCGGCGTGTATTCGTACGAACTGCCCGGGGAGCTGCCCATGGGGGCCATTCCGACCCAACGGGAGACCACCTCGCGTGCCCATGGGGCGCCGGAGTGCGCGCGGGCGGACGCGACCCTGACCGGGAGCCCCCTCGCGCCCGGCTCCGCCCGCGCCGTGGTCCGGGCCGCCCTCGCCGAGTGGACCGGACTCGCGCTGCCCGGCACCGAGCACCTCACCGGCCGTGCCGGGGACGACGCCGAACTGATCGCCAGCGAGCTCGTCACCAATGCCGTCGTCCACGCCGGGACGGACCTACGGCTCACCTGCCGCCTGGAGGAGGGCACCGGCGCGCTGATCGTCGAGGTCCGCGACCGGCACCCCTCGCGCGCCCCGCGCGGCGACGAACCGGAGACGGCCCCGCACCACACCCTCGAGTACGGGCGCGGCCTGCGCCTCGTCGCCGCGCTCTGCGACGCCTGGGGAGTGACGTACCGGCCCGGCGAGAAGACGGTGTGGGCCCGGCTGCCGCCCGGGGGCCGCCCGGAGGCGGACGGCATCGAGGCGTACGCGGCCGACGCCGCCCCGGCGCACGACCTGAGCCTGGCGCGGATGCTCGCGACCGGCACGCCGACGGCCACGCCCAGGGCGACGTGGCCGTCGGAGCGGTCCGCGCCGCTGGAGACGGG
>NZ_JAAGMD010000172.1 GCF_010548465.1 Streptomyces sp. SID14436
CTGACGGGCTGACGGGCGATGGCCGACGAGCGGCGGCCGACGGACGGGCCGGGTCGCCGTCCGATCCCGGGCGCAGCCGCCGGACTCCCGGGCGCAGCCGCCGGACCGGCCCCGCCCGGCGCGTCGGCCCGCCAGTTCGGTGAGACCTTCCGGGCCGTCAGAGCCGTCTGCCCTTAAGGCTCGTCAGGCACCGTCCGGTCCGTGCGGTGACGGGCGGCCGGACCGGGGTCTGCGGACGTCAGAGCCGGGTGAGGCGCCACAGGCGGAAGACGCCCGTGCCGTCCGACAGGTACTGGCCGCCGCCGATGTCCTCGCTGGTGACGACGTACTCCTTCGCCTGCCACAGCGGCAGCACCGGCACGTCCTCGGCCACGGCCGCCTGGAGGTCCCGGAAGTCGCCCCCGGCGTCGGCCCGGTTCTGGTGCTGCTGGCTGGCCTTGATCATCCGGTCCACGGCCTTGCTGCTGTAACCGGTGTTCATGGTGCCCCCGGTGCCGACCAGCGGGCCGCCGAAGGTGTCCGGGTCGGGGTAGTCCGCGACCCAGCCGACCGCGTAGGCGTCCAGCTTGCCGCCCGCCCACTGCTTCTGGAAGTCGGTCCACTCGTAACCCTTGAGGGTCACCTCGAACAGACCGCCGGCCTCCAGTTGCCGCTTGAGCTCCTTGGCCTCCTCGGCGGCGGCGCCGCGCCCCTCGGCGTACCCGTAGGTGAAGCGGACCGGCGTGGACACCCCGGCCTCGGTGAGCAGCCGGCGCGCCCGGTCGGCGTCCCGCTTCGGGTAGGTGTCGAAGAACGACGTGGTGTGGCCGGTGATCCCGGTCGGGATCAGGGAGTACAGCGGATCGACGGTGCCCTGGTACACGGTGGCGGCGAGCCGCTCGCGGTCGATCAGCCACGCCAGGGCCTGCCGGACCCGGGTGTCCTCCAGCGGCTTGCCCGCACGGATGTTGAAGTACAGGTTGCGGATCTCGGAGCTGTCCGCCTCCGACACCCGCTGGCCGGGATCGCTCGGGTTGAGGTCGGCGAGGACGTCCGGCGGCAGCTGGCGGGTGGCGACGTCGATGCTCCGGGTGCGCCAGGCGTTGTCGAGGGCGCCGGGATCGCCGAAGTAGTGCAGCTCGACCGGGCGGCCGCTCTCCTTGACGGCGCCCTTGTAACGGGCGTTGGGCTTCAGGACCGCCAGCTTGTCCTTCTCGTAGGAGGCCAGCGTGTACGGACCGGTGCCGTCGGCGCCGCCGGTGCGCAGCTCGTCCGCCGGGTAGGTGCGGGAGTCGACGATGGACCCCGCCCCGGTGGCCACCTTGAACGGGAACGTCGCGTCGGGCGACGTCAGTTCGAAGGTGACGACCCGTCCCTCCGCCCGCACCGAGCCGAGGGTGTCCAGCAGCGGTCCCGGACCCACGTCGGACTTGATCTTCCGGACCCGGTCGAAGGAGAACTTCACGTCCTCGGCCGTCATCTCCCGCCCGCTCGGGAAGACCAGGCCGTCCCGCAGTTCGCACCGGTAGGTCCGCAGGTCCGTGCCGACGAACGCGCAGTGCTCCGCCGCGTCCGGCACGGGCTGCGCCCCGCCGGGTTCCACGGTCAGCAGCGACTGGTAGACGTTGCTGAACAGCGCCCAGGAACCGGCGTCGTAGGCGCCGGCCGGGTCGAGTGACGTGATGGAATCCGTCGTGCCGACCTTGATGGCCTCACCCGACGTGTCGTCCGACGGCAGCAGTTGCCATCCGACCACTCCCACGACGGCGATTGCCAGCAACGCCGCGAGAATGCGTATACGAACCGATCGCATCGGTCCTGTCCTCCCCTGGCCCACTACGGGCCGGTTAAATATGCCACTCCCCTTAGTGGCCGGTTCACCTAATCACAGGGGTTTCGCGGGGCGGAAGGGGGGTTTGGTTCAGTGAGAAACAGCTCACGCGCCACGCCACCGCCGCCTCCCGGCGGGGCGGGACGGCGGGGCGGAGAGGGTCGGTGCCTGCGCACGCCGACGGAGCGGCCGCTGGTCAGAGGGCCGCGGGGCCGCGGGTTCGGACGGCCGTCGCCGGCGGCTCGGCACGTCCGACGGTTACGGGCTGACGGTTACGTGCTGACGGTTACGTGCTGACCGGACCTCAGGTCCGCTTCGACGCCAGTTCGATCACCGTGATGTCGGACGGTGCGCCGACCCGGGTCGGGGGCCCCCAGGCGCCGGCGCCCTTGCTGACGTAGAGCTGGGTGTCGCCGTAGCGCTCCAGGCCCTGGAGGGTGGGGTTGGCGGCTCCGGCGAGCAGGCTGCCGGGCCAGAGCTGGCCGCCGTGGGTGTGGCCGGACAGCTGGAGGTCGACGCCGTGGTCCACGGCCTCGTGGATCTGCACCGGCTGGTGGGCGAGGAGGACACAGGCGCGGGCCCGGTCCCGGTCGCCGAGCGCCCGGGCGTAGTCGGGGCCCTGTCCGTCGTTCTCGCCGGCCAGGTCGTTGACCCCGGCGAGGTCGAAGTGCGGCAGCTCGGTGCGGGCGTTCTCCAGGGGGTGCAGGCCGAGCCGGCGCACCTCCTCCACCCACTGCTCGGCGCCGGAGAAGTACTCGTGGTTGCCGGTGACGAAGAACGAGCCGTGGCGGGCCCTGAGCTGGGCGAGGGGGGCCGCGGCCGGTCCCAGGTCCTTCACGCTGCCGTCCACCAGGTCGCCGACGACCGCGATCAGGTCGGGCTGGGTGGAGTTGATGGTGTCGACGACCTTCTGCGCGAAGCCCCGGCCGAGGACCGGCCCGAGGTGGATGTCGCTGACCACCGCGATGCGGTAGCCGTGGGCCGCGCGGGGCAGCTTGGCGAGCGGCACGGTGACCCGCTCGACCCGCGGGCCGCGCAGCACCCCGTACGTGCCGTACCCGACGGTGCCGACGGCCGCCGCGGCGGCCGCCCCGGCGACCACCCGGGAGACGAAGAGGCGCCGGGAGGGCCCGGTCGCGGGGGCGGCGGAGGACCCGCCGGACGCACCGGGGGCGGCCGCG
>NZ_JAAGMD010000197.1 GCF_010548465.1 Streptomyces sp. SID14436
GTCTCTCGGTGCAGGGCGGCGAACTCCGGTGCGTCCGTCAGCGCGGTGACGATGCGGTGGTTGACGCGGTGGGAGGGCGCCATCGCGGCGGGCTCGCGCAGGCGGGGGGCGGGCAGGTAGGCGGCCAGGAACACGTCGGCGAGGAGGTCGTCGGTGAGGTCGCCGGGGTGGCGGGCGCCGGGGTGGCGGGTGCCGGGGTGGCGGGCGGCGAGCTCGGCGGCCAGTTCCCGCAGGGCGGCGGACTGCGCGTGGACGTCCTCCCAGGCGGCCCGGTCGAACGGGTCCGCGACCACGGCCGCGGTGTGCCGCTCGGCAACGGCGGCGGACCGGGCCAGCCACTGCGCGGACCGGCGCGTCAGCTCGTCCAGCGGGCGAGGTGTCCCGTTCACGGTGCCGCCTCAGAGCTGCTGGGCCTGCACCATGCTCGCGTCCACACCGAGGGCCTCGGTGAGCACGCGGGCACGGACGGCGCGCTGCCGGCCGGTGACCCGGTCGATGGTGGCGGTGGAACGGCCGGCGGCCGTCGCCTCCCGCCGCAGCTGCTCCAGCCGCTTGCCCGCGGTGGCGAGCCTGCCGTGGGCGTGGGTGATGACCCACTCACTCAGCGCTTCGCGGGATTGTCCCGCCATCGCGTCGAGCTGTGTCTCCAGCTCCTCGATGGTGTCGGCCAGGTCGAGGGCCTCCTTGGCGTCCGGGTTGACCAGGTGCAGCACCTCCCGCTCCACGACGGGGCGCTGGGCGGGGGAGTCCCACAGGACGTGGGTGAGCACCGGCAGGTCGCCCTCGCCGGCCTCGGCCCGCCCGTCGAGGAACGCGGACGCCTGGAGCAGCCGCACCGACTGCCGCCACCGGCGGTCGGAGGCGACGAGTTCCTTGCGGCGCAGGGCGGCCCGCAGCGTCACCACCGCGTCCACGACGGGGTCGGGCACGCCCACGGCCGGGACCGCCTCGGTGACCGCCTGCTGCAGCGCGGCCAGCTCGACGGTCGTGCGGGTGCGCCCCTCGGGGCGGTGCACGGCGGAGCGGACCAGTGCGGCGAAGTTCGACGGGTCCTCCAGGTAGCCCACCTCGATCCGCACCAGCAGGCGGTCGTAGATCGCGGCGGAGTCCTCACCGGAGGGCAGTTCGTTGCTGGCCGTGATGGCTCCGATGAGGGGGCAGTGGATCGGCGCGCCGCCGTTCTCGGGGTGGTAGATCCGCTCGTTGAGGAAGCCCAGGGTCTCGTTCAGGGCCGCCGTCGAGCACTTGAAGATCTCGTCGATGAAGGCGATGTGGGCCGTGGTGGCCCGCCCGTCGAAGACCTGCCGGTACTCGCCCCGGGCCAGCGCGGCCACGTCGATGGGGCCGAACATCCTCGTCGGCGCGGTGAACTTCGACAGCAGGATCTCCCAGTAGGCGGCGCCCTCGATCCGGCCCGTCAGTTCCCGCGCCAGCTCCGACTTCGCCGTCCCGGGCGGGCCGAGCACCAGCGAGTGCTGCCCCGCCAGCAGGGTCACCATCAGCGTCCGTACGACGTCGGCCCGCTCGTAGAAACGCTCCGCCAGCTCGTCGCAGACCGCGCGCAGCCTCCGGGCCACCTCCTGCGCGTCCATCTCGCTCTGCCCCATTCCTCGCCCGCCCCGAACCGTCCGGAAACGCTATCGGGCAGGACGCGACGACGGGACAGGGCGGTTGCCCGGCCCCGACACGGCAGTGCGACGGCGCGACGGCACGACGGACACCACGGCACGGCGCCCGCGCTTCGAGCGCGGGCGCCGTGCCGTGGCGTCGCCGTGCATGGCGCCCGGTCCGCGCGTCGCTGCGGGTGC
>NZ_JAAGMD010000218.1 GCF_010548465.1 Streptomyces sp. SID14436
GGTCCGGGTCCCGGCCGACGCCCGCCGGGCGCGGCACGCGGCCGGGTACGGGAGCGCGCCGTCCGGGGCAGCGGACCACGGGGACCCGGCTGCGGCCGGCCAATCCCCGGCTGCTGCGCCAGCGGCTGTTCGTGTTCGTCGTGGTGACGCTGGTGGTGGCCCTCGGTATCGCCCTGGTGCAGGGCTGCCAGGCCCGCGCCCAGGGGCACGGCGGCGGCACCGGCGACGACGTGCGCACGCAGCAACGGGACGAGCGGCGGGTGTTGCCTCCGGGCGACGGCCCGCCGCTGTCCGAGCGGCACGTGTCGGCGATGGAGCGCGGGGACTGACCGACTGCCCGGTTCGGCGGGGAGTTGCGCCTTTGATTTGTGGGTGTCAGGCCCCCGGGCGTCCCGTGGCGACCGCGTAGAAGGCGACCGCGGCGGCCGCGCCGACGTTGAGGGAGTCGACGCCGTGCGCCATCGGGATGCGCACCCACTCGTCGGCCGCGACGAGGGCCTGGGTGGACAGTCCGCCCCCTTCCGCGCCGACCATGAGCGCCACCCGGTCCATCCGGTGCGGGGCGGCCTCGTCGAGGGGCCGGGCCTTCTCGTCCGGGGTGAGGGCGAGGAGGGTGAAGCCCGCCTCGCGGACCGATTCCAGGCCCTTGGGCCAGGAGTCCAGCCGGGCGTAGGGCACGGAGAAGACCGCGCCCATGGAGACCTTGACGCTGCGGCGGTACAGGGGGTCGGCGCAGTCCGGGGAGAGCAGCACCGCGTCCATGCCGAGGGCGGCGGCCGAGCGGAAGACGGCACCGATGTTGGTGTGGTCGTTCACGGACTCCATGACGACCACCCGGCGGGCCCTCCGCAGCAGGTCGGCCGCGGCGGGCAGGGGCTTGCGCTGCATGGAGGCGAGGGCGCCGCGGTGCACGTGGTAGCCGGTGACGCGTTCGGCCAGTTCGGGGGTGACGGCGTAGACGGGGG
This sequence comes from Streptomyces sp. SID14436, assembly GCF_010548465.1. GTDB lineage: Bacteria > Actinomycetota > Actinomycetes > Streptomycetales > Streptomycetaceae > Streptomyces. The sequence goes on from NZ_JAAGMD010000218.1 coordinate 966, forward strand.
CGGGGAGTTCGTCGATGACGTCACGCATGACGTCGATCCACTTGGCCGAGAGCAGCATGGACCGCATCTCGTACCCGGCGTCCTTGGCCCGGCGGATGACCTTCTCGCCCTCGGCGATGAAGAGTCCCTCGGCGGGTTCGCGCCTGCGGCGCAGTTCGACGTCGGTCAGGCCCGTGTAGTCGCGCAGGCGGGGGTCGTCGGGGTCCGAGACGGTGATGAGATCGGCCACGGGGGTGATACTGCCTTGTCCTGGGTGCGGTGCCAACGGCTGGGATCGGTCGCGTTACCGAGGGTTACTTCAGGCCGCGGGGCCCACGCCGACGACCTCGCCGATGACGATGACGGCGGGCGGCCTGACCTCCTCGCGGACCACGGTCTCGCCGACGGTCGCGAGGGTGGCGTCGACCCGGCGCTGGGCGGCCGTGGTGCCCTCCTGCACGAGGGCGACCGGGGTGTCGGGGGACTTGCCGTGTTCGATCAGGGCCTCGGCGATCCGGCCGATCTTGTCGACGCCCATCAGGACAACCAGGGTGCCGCCCAGCTTCGCCAGGGACGGCCAATCCGCCAGGGACCGCTCGTCGTCGGGCGCGACATGGCCGCTGACCACGGTGAACTCGTGTGCCACCCCGCGGTGGGTGACGGGGATGCCGGCCGCGCCCGGGACCGAGATGGAGCTGGAGATGCCGGGGACGACGGTGCAGGGGACGCCCGCCTCGGCGAGCGCCTGGAGTTCCTCCATGCCCCGCCCGAAGACGTACGGGTCGCCGCCCTTGAGGCGGACCACGGCCTTGCCCTGCCGGGCGTGCTCGATGAGCGCCTTGTTGATGGCCTCCTGGGCCATGAACCGCCCGTACGGGATCTTCGCCGCGTCGATCACCTCGACGTGCGGCGGCAGTTCGGCGAGCAGGTCGCGCGGGCCGAGCCGGTCGGCGATGACGACGTCGGCCTCGGCCAGCAGCCGCCGGCCGCGCACGGTGATCAGGTCCGGGTCGCCGGGGCCGCCGCCGACCAGGGCGACGCCCGGGGTGCGGGTGCGGTGGTGCGGGGCGACGAGGGTGCCGTCGCGCAGTCCCTCGACCACGGCGTCGCGGACGGCGGCGGTGTGGCGCGGGTCCCGGCCCTTGGCGTCGGTGGTGAGGACGGCCACCGTGACGCCCTCGCTGTGGCCGGTCGCCGGCGTCCAGGCGGTGGCCTCGTCGGCGTCGTCGGCGCGCACGCACCAGATCCGGTTGCGCTCGCCCTCCGCCGAGGCGCGGGTGTTGGCGTCGGGGTCGCTGGTGGCGATGAGGGCGTACCAGGCGCCGGTGAGGTCGCCCTCCGCGTAGCCGCGCCGCTCCCAGGTGATCTCACCGGCGTCGGCCATGGCCTCGACGGACGGGGTGACCTCGGGCGACACCAGGAGGATGTCGGCGCCCGCCGCGATCAGGGACGGGAGGCGGCGCTGGGCGACCTGGCCGCCGCCGAGGACGACCACGCGGCGACCGCTGAGACGGAGGCCCACGGGGTAGGCGGGGTGTTCGGCCATGGGGTCGGCTCCTCGTGAGGGCGGCGTGTGGTGGGCGCTGCGGCACTGGAGCGGCCCTGACGTGCGGATTCTAGACCGGTGCGGCGCGGTTCCGGCGGGCTGCCCGGCATGCGGCGGGTGAGCGGGGTCGGCGGCGGGGCGCCGCGGGTGTCCCGCCCGCGCCCCC
>NZ_JAAGMD010000241.1 GCF_010548465.1 Streptomyces sp. SID14436
CCGGACCGCCGCCGTCGTCGGGCCCGGTGCCGGTGCCGCCCGGCCCGGCCAGCCGGGCCGCGACGCCCTCCAGCCCTTCCTCCCGGCGCACCTCCAGCAGGTCGGCGAGGTTCCAGGCGGCGGAGCCGACGATGCTGAGGCTGCGCGGGCCGCGGCGCTGCACCACTCCACGCACCAGCAGCAGCCAGGAGTGGAAGACGGTGTGGGCGCAGGCGTCGTGGGAGTCGTCGAAGAAGGCGAGGTCCACCAGGCCCGTGCCGTCGTCCAGGGTGGAGAAGATGACCCGCTTGCCGGACCGGATGGGCGGGGTCTGGGTGGCCGCCTTGGCCCCCGCGACCAGCACCGTCTCCCCGTGCCGGGCCTCGCGCAGCCGCCGGGCGGAGACCACGCCCAGCTCGTCGAGGAAGGCGCGGTGGTCGTCCATCAGGTTGCGCGAGGCGTCCATGGACAGCACGCCCAGTTCGGCGCTGAGCCGCTCCGGCGGGGTGAGGTCGGGCAGCCCGGCCGGGGCGGTCCGCCGACCGCCGGACAGGGGGAGCTGGTCCCCGCGTCCGCCCCGGGCGCCCCGGTGCAGTTCGGTGAGGTGCAGTTGCAGGTCGCGCCGGTTGGCGCCGAACGCGTCCAGCGCGCCGACCTGGGCCAGCCGCTGGGCGACGGGCCTGCTGGGCCGGGCCCGCTCCCAGAAGTCGAGCAGCGAGGCGTACGGCTGCCCGTCGGCGATCCGCGCGGCCTCGGCCTCGCTGATGCCGTGCACGTCGCAGAGCGCCAGCCGCAGCCCCCACACCTCCCCGCTCTCCGGCGCATGTTGCCCTTTCGCCCCATTCAACCCCTTTGCGTCAGACACCAGTTCGATCCGGTGGGTGACACCCGACGCGTTGACGTCCAGCGGCAGGATCGGCACCCCGCGCCGCCGCGCGTCCGCCAGCAGCAGCCGCTTCGGGTACATCCCGGGGTCGTGGGTGAGCAGCCCCGCGTAGAAGGCGGCCGGGTGGTGCGCCTTCAGCCACGCCGACTGGTAGGTGGGCACGGCGAAGGCGACCGCGTGCGCCTTGCAGAAGCCGTAGGAGCCGAAGGCGGCCACGATCTCCCAGGTGCGGTGAATCGTTTCCGCGTCGTAGCCCCGGGCCGCCGCGTGCTGCGCGAACCACACCTGGATCCGCCCCTGCGACTCCGGGTCGGACAGCCCTCGCCGCACCCGGTCCGCCTCGCCGCGTCCGCAGCCGGTCATGATCGAGACGATGTCGATGACCTGCTCGTGGAAGACCACCACCCCGTACGTCCCCTTCAGCGGCTCCTCCAGGTCCGGGTGCGGGTAACGCACCGGCGCCCGCCCGTGCCGGGCCTCGATGAACGGCCGCACCATGTCGGCGGCGACCGGCCCGGGCCGGAAGAGGGAGATGTCCACGACGAGGTCGTGGAAGGTGGCCGGCTGGAGCCGCCCGACCAGGTCCCGCTGGCCCGGCGACTCGATCTGGAAGCAGCCGAGCGTCTCGGTGGACCGGATGAGCCCGTACGTCGCCGGGTCGCCCTCCGGCACCGCGTCCAGGTCGATCCGCTCCCCCGTCGCCCGCTCCACCTCGGTGACCGCGTGCGCCATCGCCGACTGCATCCGCACCCCCAGCACGTCCAGCTTGAGCAGCCCGAGGTCCTCGACGTCGTCCTTGTCGAACTGCGCCATGGGGAAGCCTTCGCCGCTGGTCGGCATCACCGGCGTGCGGGTGAGCAGGGAGGCGTCGGACAGCAGGACACCGCAGGGGTGCATGGCGACGCCGCGCGGGAGCGCGTCGAGGGCCTCGACCAGCTCCCAGAGCCTGCCGTACCGGTCCTTCCGCCCCGCCAGTTCCCGCAGTTCGGGCAGTTCCTCGAGCGCCGCGCGGGCGTCACGGGCGCGGATGTGCGGGAAGGACTTGGCGATCCGGTCGATCTCGGCCGGGTCCATGGACAGCGCCGCGCCGACGTCCCGGATGGCGTGGCGCACCCGGTAGGTCTCGGGCATCGCGACGGTGGCGACCCGTTCGGTGCCGAACCGGCCGATGATCGCGCGGTAGACCTCCAGCCGGCGGGCGGACTCCACGTCGATGTCGATATCGGGCAGCACGACCCGCTCCTTGGACAGGAAGCGCTCCATCAGCAGCCCGTGCTCGACCGGGTCGGCGTGCGCGATGCCGAGCAGGTGGTTGACCAGGGAGCCCGCGCCGGAGCCGCGCGCGGCCACCCGGATGCCGAGGTCCCGCACGTCGTCGACGACCTGGGCGACGGTCAGGAAATAGGAGGCGAACCCGTGGTGGGCGATGATGTCCAGCTCGTGGTGCATCCGCTCCCAGTAGTCCCGGCGTCCGGCGTAGCCGCGCAGCACCATGCCCGCCGTCGCCCGGGAGGCCAGGGCCCGCTGGGCGGTGCGGCGGCCGGCGCCGACGAGGTGCGGCTCGGGGAAGTGGACGCTTCCCATGCCGAGGTCGTCGTCGGGGTCGACCAGGCACTCGGCGGCCGTGGCCTGTGTCTGCTCCAGGAGCCGGCGGGCGGCGGCGCGCCGGAAGCCCGCGGCCTCCACCATCCGCTCGGCGGCCCGCTCCATGGCGTCCGCGTCCTTGAGCCAGGCCTCGCCGGAGTCCAGCCCTTTGGCCGGGTCGACCGGGACGAGACGGCGGGCGGCGTCCAGGACGTCGGCGACCGGCCCGAGACCGGGGTCGGCGTAGCGGACGGCGTTGCTGAGCACCGGGCGGACGCGCTGTTCGGCGGCGAAGCCGAGGGTGCGGGCGGCCAGCCGCAGGGAGCCGGGGCCGGTGCCGCCGCGGCCGTGCCACACGGCCTCCAGGCGCAGGGCGTCCCCGTAGACCTCCCGCCAGGGGGCGAGCAGCCGGGCCGCCCGGTCGGGGCGGCCCGCGGCGAGGGCCCGGCCGACGTCGGAGTCGGGGCCGAGCAGCACGGTCAGCCGGCCGATGAGTTCCTCCGGCTC
>NZ_JAAGMD010000271.1 GCF_010548465.1 Streptomyces sp. SID14436
ACACGGCGCCGCAGCGACCGGGGCGCGCGTGAGGCCGCGTACCCGTGGCGCCGCACCAGGTGGGACGCCGCGCCGGGCCGGCCGCCGACCCGCGGCAGCGGTCAGGCCGGGGGGATCAGCAGGACCTTGCCGATGTGGCCGCTGTCCTCCACCACCCGGTGCGCCGCGGCGGCGTCGGACATGGGGAGCTCCCGGTCGATCACCGGACGGACGTGGCCGCCGGCCACGAGCGGCCAGACGTGTTCCCGTACGGCGGCCACGATCGCCGCCTTCTCCGCCAGGGGGCGGGCCCGCAGCGAGGTCGCGCTGAGGGCGGCGCGCTTGGTGAGCAGGGCACCGATGTTCAGCTCGCCCTTGACGCCGCCCTGCATCCCGATGATGGCGAGGCGGCCGTTGACGGCCAGCGCACGGACGTTGCGGTCCAGGTACTTGGCGCCCATGTTGTCGAGGATGACGTCCGCTCCCGCGCCGTCCGTGGCCTTCTCCACCTCGGCCACGAAGTCCTGCTCGCGGTAGTTGATCAGGACGTCGGCGCCCAGCTCGGCACAGCGCTCCAGCTTCTCCCGGGTGCCGGCGGTGACGGCGACCCTGGCCCCGACCGCCTTGCCCAGCTGGATCGCCATGGTGCCGATGCCGCTGGAGCCGCCGTGCACGAGCAGCGTCTCGCCCGGACGCAGGTGGGCGATCATGAACACGTTGGACCAGACCGTGCAGGTCACCTCGGGCAGCGCGGCGGCCTGCCGGACGTCCAGCCCCTCCGGGACGGGAAGCAGCTGCCCGGCCGGTACGGCGACCTTCTGGGCGTAGCCGCCGCCCGAGAGCAGGGCGCAGACCTCGTCGCCCACGGCCCAGCCGGTCACCCCCGGACCCAGGGCGGTGATCCGCCCGGAGCACTCCAGACCGGGATACGGGGACGCGCCGGGCGGCGGGTTGTAGAAGCCCTGGCGCTGCAGGATGTCGGCCCGGTTGACGGCCCCGGCCACCACCTCGACGAGGACCTCGCCCTCGCCGGGCTCGGGGTCGGGGACCTCGTCCCAGACCAGTGCCTCGGGCCCACCGGGTTCGGGAATCGTGATCGCATACATGAGGGCGACGGTACTCGCCACGGTCCCCCGTCCTGGGCCTCCGGTCCTACAGCGGTCCGCCGCAGGACCGAAGTGTCGAAAAAGCACGTGCGGCAGCGATGACTTCGCGCGACCGTGGAGGTCTGATCCTGCGTGACCCACGCATGCGGAAGGAACCGAGCATGAGCACGCAATCGTCCGGCCTGGCGATCGAGACCACGGGCCTGGTCAAAACGTTCGGTGGGACCCGGGCCGTCGACGGGGTCGACCTCACGGTGCCGGTCGGCACGGTGTACGGGGTCCTCGGCCCCAACGGCGCCGGGAAGACCACCACCGTCAAGATGCTCGCCACGCTCCTGCGGCCGGACGGCGGCGAGGCCCGGGTGTTCGGCCACGACGTCGTGCGCGAGGCGGACGAGGTGCGGTCCCTGGTGAGCCTCACCGGGCAGTACGCCTCGGTGGACGAGGACCTCACGGGCACCGAGAACCTGGTCCTGCTGGCCCGCCTCCTCGGGCACCGCAAGCCGGCCGCCCACACGCGCGCCGCCCAGCTGCTGGAGGCGTTCGGCCTCACGGACGCGGCCGCGAAGCAGGTCAAGCACTACTCGGGCGGCATGCGCCGCCGCATCGACATCGCCGCGTCCATCCTCAACACGCCCGACCTGCTCTTCCTGGACGAGCCGACGACCGGCCTGGACCCGCGCAGCCGCAACCAGGTGTGGGACATCGTCCGCGCGGTGGTCGCCCAGGGCACCACGGTCCTGCTGACCACGCAGTACCTGGACGAGGCGGACCAGCTGGCGTCCCGGATCGCCGTCATCGACCGGGGCCGGGTGATCGCGGAGGGCACCAAGGGCGAGCTGAAGGCGTCCGTCGGTGCCGGTTCGGTGCATCTGCGGCTGCGCGACCCCGACCAGCGGCCACTGGCCGCGGACCTCCTGCGCCGCGCCTTCGACGCCCGGGTGCAGGCCGACGCCGACCCGGTGGCGCTGACCGCCCGCCTGAGCAGCGCCGCCGGCGAGGACACCGCCGCCGAACAGGCCGCCCGCGCCCTGAGCGAGCTGGCCGGGGCCGGCATCACCGTCGACAACTTCTCGCTCGGCCAGCCCAGCCTGGACGAGGTCTTCCTGGCCCTCACCGGGCACGACACCCACGAGCCCGGCCCCCGGCCCGCGTCCGGGGCCGACGACCAGAAGGACGAGGTGGCGGCATGAGCACCACGACGACCACCGAGAGCGTCGAACTCGCCCCGGTCAGCACCGACTCCCTCGCCGAGCTGCTGGTCGCCAAGGAGCGTCCGCCGCGGCCGAGCGCGTGGTCGGCCTCGCTGACCTTCGGCTGGCGCGCGGTCCTGAAGATCAAGCACGTGCCCGAGCAGCTCTTCGACGTCACCGCCTTCCCGATCATGATGGTGCTGATGTACACGTACCTGTTCGGCGGGGCGCTGGCCGGCTCACCGAAGGCGTACATCCAGTTCCTGCTGCCGGGCATCCTGGTGATGTCGGTCGTGATGATCACGATGTACACGGGGGTCTCGGTCAACACGGACATCGAGAAGGGTGTCTTCGACCGCTTCCGCACCCTGCCGATCTGGCGGCCGTCGACGATGGTCGGCTACCTGCTCGGCGACGCGCTGCGCTACACCCTGGCGTCCGTCGTGATGCTGACCGTCGGCATGATCCTCGGCTACCGGCCGGACGGCGGGGTGGCCGGTGTGCTCGCCGGGATCGCGCTGCTGGTGCTGTTCGCGTTCGCCTTCTCGTGGATCTGGACGATGTTCGGCCTGATGCTGCGCACCGAGAAGTCGGTGATGGGCGTCAGCATGATGGTGATCTTCCCGCTGACCTTCCTGTCCAACGTCTTCGTGGACCCCTCCACCATGCCGGGCTGGCTCCAGGCGTTCGTCAACAACAGCCCGGTCACCCACCTGGCCTCGGCCGTGCGGGGGCTGATGGCGGGCGACTGGCCGGCCGGCGAGATCGCCTGGTCGCTGGGCTGGGCGGGCCTGTTCGTGCTGGTCTTCGGTCCGATCACGATGCGGCTGTACAACCGCAAGTAGCGCTCCACGCGCCCTTTCGGATGGCCACGGGCCCCGGCGACGGCCGGGGCCCGCTTCAGTCCCGGGGGAGCGGGCGCATGTCGGGGGCGACCTGCCGGCCCTGCGTGACCCGCACGATGGTGATCAGCCGGTCCGTCAGTTCCAGGGTGCCCACGGCCGCGTCGTCGTAGCCGAGGACGCGGTGGCCGCGCAGCACGCTCACCACGAGGTCGTCGATCTCCCGCGGCGTCTTGCCCACCTCGGCCTTTATGACCGGGCGTTCGACGATGTCGAGTCCCGTGCCCTGCTGGATGAGGTCCTCCATCACCATGCCGGCGGCGGGGCTCAGCACGGAGAGGCCGAGCAGCCGGCCGGCCGCGCTGGCGCTGGTGATGACGGCGTCGGCGCCGGACTGCTTCAGCAGCGGGGCGTTCTCCTCCTCGCGCACGGCGACGACGATCTTCGCGGCCCGGTTGAGCTGGCGGGCCGTCAGCGTGACCAGGACGGCGGTGTCGTCCCGCTGGGTCGCGATGATGATCTGCTTCGCCCGGAACACCTCGGCCCGCTTGAGCACCTCGCTGCGGGTCGCGTCCCCGACGACCCCGGCGTAGCCGTCGGCCGCGGCGGCCTCGATCGCCTTGGCGCTGGGGTCCACCACCACGACCTGCTCCTTGCGGAGCCCCGTCGCGCAGACGGTCTTGATCGCCGAACGGCCCTTGGTGCCGAATCCGACGACGACGGTGTGATCACGCAACGTGGACCTCCAGCGGTTCAGTCGCCACTCCTCCCGGGTGCGTTCGGTGAGGGCCTCGAGGGTGGTGCCGACCAGGATGATCAGGAACAGGACGCGCAGCGGCGTGATGACGAAGATGTTGGTGAGCCGGGCCGCGTCGCTGACCGGGGTGATGTCGCCGTATCCGGTGGTGGAGAGGGTGACGGTCGCGTAGTAGAACGCGTCGAGCAGGTCGACCGTGCCGTCGGCGTTGTCGGTGTAGCCGTCGCGGTCGACGTAGACGACCAGCGCCGTCACCACGAGCACCACCAACGCCACCGACAGCCGTTTGGCGACCTGGCGGATCGGATGCTCCACCACCTTCCTGGGCAGCGTCACCCGATGGGTCACCAGGTGCTCGTCCGCCTGGCGGGCGATGGCGTCCTGGCCCGGAAGTTTCACGTGAAACACACCCCGATTCCGCTGGACGCCCACGGCAGATCGAGCAGTTCCGTCTCCTGTCCGGGCCGCACACCGCCCGGAGGGACCACCGCGAGCGCGTCGGCCGCCGCGACACCGCGCAGCATGGCCGGGCCGTTGTAGTGCAACGGCACGGCGTGGTCGCCGCGCAGGGCGACCGGCACGAGCCGGGTGTCGCGCGGATGTCCCTGCACCGCGTCCCGCAACGGCACGGTGTACGGCTCGGGCGCGGGGCGAGCCGCGAGGGTCCGCAGCAGGGGCTCGGCGAGCGTGAGCAGCGCCGAGACGGCGGCGAGCGGGTTTCCGGGCAGGCCGACGAGGTGCTGGGTGTCGTGGACGCGGGCCAGCAGCATGGGGTGGCCGGGGCGCACCCCGACCCCGTCCACGAGGAGTTCGGCGCCGATGCGGCGCAGGGTGGGGTGGACGTGGTCGACGGGGCCGGCGGCGGTGCCGCCGGTGGTGACGACGACCTCGGCGTCGGACGCGGTGATCGCGTCGTGGAGCGCCGCCGCGTCGTCGCCGATCCGGCGGACGGCGGTGACCTCGGCGCCCAGCGCCCGCAGCCACGGCGGCAGCATCGGGCCGAGCGCGTCCCGGATCAGCCCGTCGTGCGGCCGTCCCTCGGTGAGCAGTTCGTCGCCGAGGACGAGCACCTCGGCGCGCGGGCGGGGGACGACGGTGAGCGTGTCGTACCCGGCGGCCGCCGCGAGCCCGAGCACGGCCGGGGTCACCAGGGTGCCGACGGCCAGGAGCTGGTCGCCGCTGCGGCACTCCTGGCCGCGGGGGCGGATGTCCTGGCCGTGGGCGAGCGTGTGCGGTCCGTGGTCCGAGTCGATGTGCAGCCGCCCCTGGGCGTCGGTGCGGCCGTGCTCGCTGCGGAGCACCGCGGTGGTGTCCGCGGGGACCCGGGCTCCGGTGGCGATACGGACGGCCTCGCCGTCGGTGAGCGGCGCGTGCGCGGCATGCCCGGCGAGCACCCCCTCGTCCCGCACCTGCCACGGGCCGGGGCCGGCGACGGCCCAGCCGTCCATGGCCGAGGTGTCGAAGGAGGGCAGGTCGGTGAGGGCCGCCAGCGGGGCGGCCAGGGTCAGACCGAGGGCCGTGTCGAGCGGGACGGACACCGGGGCGCGCCGTCCGGCGCGGCCGGGGCGCCCGGCG
>NZ_JAAGMD010000300.1 GCF_010548465.1 Streptomyces sp. SID14436
CCCTCCTCGCGGGCGCGGCCGGCGGCGTGTTCCAGGAGGGCCCGGCCCACGCCCCGGCGGGCGGCGCGCGGGTGCACCGAGACCTGCTCGACGTGCAGCGCGCCGTCGACGGGCTCGGCCAGCAGATACCCGGCGGGCCGGCCCGTGCCGTCGGCGGCGACCCAGCACCGGCCCGCCCGCCGGTAGCGTTCCAGCATCCCCAGCGAGGGCGGCTCGTCGTCGGCGATCTCCGCCATGCCGACGTCGCGGAAGGGGGCACCGGCGGCCCGTTCGATGTCCTGGAGGGCGGGCAGGTCGCCGGGGGCGGCGGGACGGATGCGCATGCGCCGAGTATCGGCCGCCCGGGCCCCGCGCGTCCCCGGGATTTCAGGCCCCGGTGGCGTCCAGGCCGTCGGCGGCCTGGTTCACCGGCCGGGGGACGCCGTCGCGGTCGATGAGGAACAGCGGGACTCCGAGGGCGTCGCCGCGGGCGCGGGCGCCGTCGGCGTGTCCGGCGCGGGAGAAGTGGACGCCCCGCCGGGACTCGGCCAGCGCCGCCAGCCACAGGCATTCCACGTCCCGTTCCGTCGCGGGCAGCGCCGCCGGGTCGACCTGGGCGAGGACGCCGTGGCCCCGCAGCCACACGCCGGACGGCAGGCGGTGCCCCGTCCGGCGCAGGTCCCGGTACCCGAGGCGGCGCAGGTACCGCTCGGCCGCCGCCACCGCGTCCCGCACCAGCCCGTCCGGTGCCGCGGCCGTCCGGTCCTCCGCCACCGGGATCCGCAGCGACGTCCCGCAGGGGCAGCCCAGTTCGGGCCGCGGCCACTCGCCGGGCAGGCCGCAGGCGGCGCACCGCACGGTGACCCACTCCTCCTGCCAGGCCCGGTGCGCCACGGGGACGGCGGGCCGGTGCCGGTCCAGGGGCGGCGCGACGGGGGCGCCGCAGGCGCAGGGATACGACGGGAGCGTGTATCGGTGCGCCCGGCGGCAGACCGGACAGCGCACCGTCAGGTACTCGGACATGGCCACCCCGTTCCCGGACCGTCCCCCGGGTCCGGCACCTCATGGTCCCCATCGTCCTCCCTCGGCCGCCCGCCTGTCCGCCACTTGGGGCCACCGCCGGCCGCCGGCCCGTGCCGGGCCGCCCGGCGGCGGGCGCATCCGTCCCGGCCCGGCCCCCTTGTTCTCTTGACGGGCTTCGTCCAGCCGCCCTACATTCATTCCAGATAGCAGAAGAAGATTTCCGCATGATGGAAAACAGGCGGAAGTCGAGCAGGTTCCCACCGGAGGAGCTCACCGCGGGGCGCGACGGGAGTGCGAATCCGACGGCCGAAGCAGGAGTACTCCATGGCTCGAATGACCGCTGTCCGCGCGGCAGTTGAGATCCTCAAGCGCGAGGGCGTCACCGACGCGTTCGGTGTTCCCGGCGCGGCGATCAACCCCTTCTACGCGGCGCTCAAGGCATCCGGCGGCATCACCCACACCCTTGCCCGCCATGTGGAGGGCGCCTCGCACATGGCCGAGGGCTACACCCGCACCCGGCCCGGCAACATCGGTGTCTGCATCGGCACCTCCGGCCCCGCCGGCACCGACATGATCACCGGCCTGTACTCCGCGACCGGCGACTCCGTGCCGATCCTGTGCATCACCGGCCAGGCCCCGACCGCGGTGATCCACAAGGAGGACTTCCAGGCCGTCGACATCGCCTCGATCGCCGCGCCCGTCACCAAGATGGCGGTCACCGTGCTGGAGGCGGCCCAGGTGCCGGGCGTCTTCCAGCAGGCGTTCCACCTGATGCGCTCCGGACGGCCCGGCCCCGTGCTGATCGACCTGCCGATCGACGTCCAGCAGACGGAGATCGAGTTCGACCCCGACACCTACGAGCCGCTGCCGGTCTACCGCCCCGCCGCCTCCCGCGCCCAGATCGAGAAGGCCCTTGCCCTGCTGAACGCGGCCGAGCGTCCGCTGATCGTCGCGGGCGGCGGCGTCATCAGCGCGGACGCCGCCGACCTCCTCGTCCAGTTCGCCGAACTGACCGGCGTGCCCGTCGTGCCCACCCTCATGGGCTGGGGCGTCATCCCCGACGACCACGAGCTCAACGCCGGCATGGTCGGCCTCCAGACCGCGCACCGCTACGGCAACGCGACCTTCCTGGAGTCCGACTTCGTGCTCGGCATCGGCAACCGCTGGGCCAACCGCCACACCGGGCGCATCGACGTCTACACGGCCGGCCGCACCTTCGTCCACGTCGACGTCGAACCCACCCAGATCGGCCGCATCTTCGCCCCGGACTACGGCATCGCCTCCGACGCCCGTGCCGCGCTGGAGCTGTTCGTCGAGACCGCGAAGGAGCTCCGCGCGGAGGGCGGGCTGCCCGACCGCACCGCCTGGGCGGCGGCCGCTCAGCACCGCCGGGCCACCCTCCAGCGGCGGACGCACTTCGACGACGTCCCCATCAAGCCGCAGCGCGTCTACGAGGAGATGAACCGCGCCTTCGGCCCGGAGACCCGCTACGTCTCCACGATCGGCCTCTCCCAGATCGCGGGCGCCCAGCTGCTGCACGTCCACCGGCCCCGGCACTGGATCAACTGCGGCCAGGCCGGCCCGCTGGGCTGGACGGTCCCCGCCGCGCTGGGCGTGGCCAAGGCCGACCCCGGCGCGCAGGTGGTGGCCCTCTCCGGCGACTACGACTTCCAGTTCATGATCGAGGAGCTCGCGGTCGGCGCGCAGCACCGCATCCCCTACGTCCACGTCCTGGTCAACAACGCCTACCTGGGCCTGATCCGCCAGGCGCAGCGGGCCTTCGACATCGACTTCCAGGTCAACCTGGAGTTCGAGAACATCAACAGCCCCGAGCTGGGCGTCTACGGCGTCGACCACGTCAAGGTCGCGGAGGGCCTGGGCTGCAAGGCGATCCGGGTGACCGACCCCGGTGAACTGGGCGCGGCCTTCGAGCAGGCGAAGAAGCTCGCGGCGGAACACCGCGTCCCGGTGATCGTGGAGGCGATCCTGGAACGCGTCACGAACATCGCGATGTCGACGACGAACGACATCAGCGACGTCGCCGAGTTCGAACCCCTCGCGACGGAACCGGGCCACGCACCGACGGCGGTCAGGCCCCTCGAGGTCTGACCACCGCATGGCAGGGGCGGCCCGGGCATGAGCGGCCCGCCCCTGCCGACGGCAGCGGTCCCGTGCTCAGTGCGCCGTCTGGCCGGTCGATCGGGCAGAGCTCCTGAAGCGGTAGTGGAAGACCGTGTTGTCCTTGACGTTGGTGGCGATCACCGTCCACTTGCCGGCCGTCGTCAGCGTGTAGTCGCTCTGGCAGTAGTTGAGGGTGAACGATCCCTTCGAAGGGACGTACTTGTAGAAGCAGACCCTGACGTAGCGGTTCGTGTTGGACCTGAGGTTGATGTCGCCGCACCTGCTGGTCGTCGCGTAGTAGTGGCCGGCATGTGGAAGAGTGCCGACCGACTTCGGCTTCGAGTAGTCGATCGCTCCGCCGTAACAGGTGGCGGCGCTGGCGGTCGAGCCGCTGTAGACGAGTCCCGTGCCGGCGATCGCGGCAACCATGGCCATAGCGCCGAGACGCTTGCGGATGTTCATGAACGTTTCGCCCCCGTGGGTCCGGTGAGTCCTGTCGGTGCCTCACGATGGCGTGGCCGGCGGTTCCGCGGAACCTCGAAATGTATAGGTCGGGTGGTGCGCGCGCCGTGTTGACGGCACAGCCGCTGCACGGGCGTCTCCGTCCCCCTCACCCCCGCCGCAGCCACTGCCGCCCCCGGCCCCACCGCCCCCGCCAGTCCGGTCCTCAGCGTGTCCACAGCCCACCGGACGTCCGGGGCGCGACCTAGACTCCCGTACGTGGCACGGCTCTTGCAGCCGTCGGTACACCGCGCTCTCCAAGCACCGAATCCGTTCGGCGCGGGTCACGGTGCCCGGCCGGCCGTCCGCGGGAGCCGGCGGTGCCCCGGCCGGCGGGAGCGCGGTCAGTCCCCCGCGCGCGCCCGCGCACTGCCCGGACCGTC
>NZ_JAAGMD010000332.1 GCF_010548465.1 Streptomyces sp. SID14436
CCTGTCGTGTCCGGCGGGCTCGTGCCGCCTCCGGCAGGGTGCTACCCGTCGGCCGGGGCGTCAGCACGGCGCCCGCCGCCGTCAACAGGGCGCCGGCGCCCGGCAGCCGCCGTGTCTCGCCGGTCCGCGGCCGTCAGGTGGTGGAGCAGTGCGGCCGCCGCCGGGTTGCGTGGGCGTGGCCCGCGGCCCGCCAGGACGACCGTGCGCCCCGGGTCCGGCTGTCGCACCGCCAGACAGGGCAGTCCGGCCCGCTCACCGATCGGCCGCGGCACGAACGCCACCCCGATCCCGGCCCGCACCAGATCCACCAGCAGCCCGGCCTGCGTCACGTCACAGGTGATGTGCCGCCGCAGCCCCCACCCGGCGGCCAGCCGCCGGACGGCCGTCTCCAGACCGGTGCCCGCGCGGAAGTCCACGAACGGCTCCTCGGCCAGGTCACCCACCTCCACCTTTCCCGCCGCCGCCAGCCGGTGGCCCGGCGCGGTGATGAGCACCAGCTCCTCGTGCCAGGTCGCGTGCACCGCCAGCCCTTCGGGCAACTCCCGCGCGTCCGGCGCCAGATAGGCCAGGTCCAGCTCGCCCGCGCGCAGCGCCTCGGTCAGTTCGTCGACCCCGGAGTCCCGCACGGACACCTGGACGCCGGGGAACTCCCGGTGGAACGCGGCCAGTTCCACCGGAAGATCCACACATGTGAGCGTCTGGATGGTGCCGATGGCCACCCGGCCCCGGGCCAGTCCCGCGACCTCGGCCACCGCGTGCCGGGCCGCCTCCGCCCCCGCCAGCAGCGCCCGGGCCTGCGGCAGCAGCGCGCGGCCCGCCTCCGTCAGCACGACCCGGCGGCCCGTGCGGTCGAACAGGTCGGCCCCCAGCTCCCGTTCCAGCTTGCGGACCGAGGTGCTCAGCGCCGACTGCGCGATCAGCTCGGCGCGCGCGGCGGCGGTGAAGCCGCCCTCGGTGACGACCGCCATGAAATGGCGCAGCTGCCGGATCTCCATCCATCCACGGTAGCGATGGGTTCCAGCGAAACCATCTGTTGGACCGGCCGCCGGGGCCCGCCGGATGCTGTTCCCGTGCGCCTCGTCCCCACCCTGCGGGCCGCGCTGTCCGCCGCCGTGTGGACCGCCGCCTACTCGCCCGACACCCCCACCGCCCTGCGCCTGCCGGCGCGCCGGCTCCTGGACCTGCACGCCCGCGTGCGCACCCGCGTGCGCACCCGCACGCCGGACGGTGCCCGGCCCGG
>NZ_JAAGMD010000351.1 GCF_010548465.1 Streptomyces sp. SID14436
CCGCCGTCCGGTCGGGGGCGGGGCGGGGGTGGACACGCGGCTGCGCGGCACGGGACGCGGGGCCGCCGCGGGCCCGCGTCCCGTGCCGCTGCGTCGCGCAACAGCAGGACCCGCAAGCCATGCAGCCTGCGGGTCCTTCAGTCACATCGGCTCAGGGCCGGCGGGGCGTCACGCGGCCTTGGGCGCGTTCACGTCCGCGGGCAGGGCCTTCTGCGCGACCTCGACGAGCGCGGCGAACGCCGTCGCGTCGTTCACGGCCAGCTCGGCCAGGATCTTGCGGTCGACCTCGATGTTCGCGGCCTTCAGACCCTGGATGAAGCGGTTGTACGTGATGCCGTTGGCGCGGGCAGCGGCGTTGATGCGCTGGATCCACAGCTGGCGGAAGTCACCCTTGCGCTTCTTGCGGTCGTTGTAGTTGTAGACCAGCGAGTGGGTGACCTGCTCCTTGGCCTTGCGGTACAGGCGCGAGCGCTGACCGCGGTAGCCGGAGGCCTGCTCGAGGATCGCCCGGCGCTTCTTGTGGGCGTTGACTGCCCGCTTGACGCGTGCCACTTGTTAACTCCTTGTAGCGGGGCCGCGGTTGTCGCTCACACGGCCCGAAATCGATTGGGTCCCGGTCCTGACTGTCGGACGGCGCCTGCGGGGCGCCGACGCGTCACTTGCCGAGAAGCTTCTTGATCTTCTTGGCGTCGCCCGGGGCCATCTCGGCGTTGCCGGTGAGGCGACGCGTCACGCGGGACGACTTGTGCTCGAGCAGGTGGCGCTTGCCGGCGCGCTCGCGGAGCACCTTGCCGGAGCCGGTGACCTTGAAGCGCTTGCTGGCACCGCTGTGCGACTTGTTCTTCGGCATAGCGCCGTTCTCTCCTCGTCGGTGGCGCTCCGATGCCCGGTCACGAAAACCGGGCACGGTGGAGCGTCGTACTTGTTTCGGTTGCTTCCTGGGGCTCGCGCCCCGGGGAGTCACGCCTCGGCAGGTTCCTCGGCCGCCACGGCGGCGTCGGACTCCGCGGCATTCTGCGACTTGCCGGGGTTGGCCTTCGCGTCTGCCTTACGGGCTTCCTGCGCCTGGCGAGCCTCGGCCATCGCCTCGGTCTTCTTCTTGTGCGGACCGAGGACCATGATCATGTTGCGGCCGTCCTGCTTCGGGTTCGACTCCACGAACCCGAGGTCGGCCACGTCCTCCGCGAGACGCTGCAGCAGCCGGTAGCCGAGTTCCGGCCGGGACTGCTCGCGACCACGGAACATGATCGTGATCTTGACCTTGTCGCCCTGCTTGAGGAACCGGACGACGTGACCCTTCTTGGTGTCGTAGTCGTGCGGGTCGATCTTCGGCCGGAGCTTCATCTCCTTGATGACCGTGTGCGCCTGGTTCTTGCGCGCCTCACGGGCCTTCATGGCCGACTCGTACTTGAACTTCCCGTAGTCCATGAGCTTGCACACGGGCGGACGGGCGTTCGCCGCGACCTCGACCAGGTCCAGGTCGTACTCCTGCGCAAGCTCCAGTGCCTTGGCCAGCGGGACGATGCCCACCTGCTCGCCACTGGGACCGACAAGTCGCACCTCGGGAACGCGAATCCGGTCGTTGATGCGGGGCTCGGCGCTGATGGATCCTCCTCGGTAGCACCACACGGCGGTCTGGCGGACAGCCGCGTAACGTCTGTGTTCTCTCGTGAGACCTAACCGCGCCGAAGCAACAAAAATGCCCCGGACGATCACAGGCGGGGTTCCTCGAACTACCGGAACACCGCCGCGGTGACCGCGGGGCGCACTTTCGGGCGGTTCGCCGTGGAGCGGCACCGCCTGACCGGTGACCCGCCGCCCTGAGGGCGGAAGGTGGGAGTTCGAAGCCTCCACTTGTGGGCCGGGCTCGCGCGCCTGAAGGCATGCGGGTCCGACCGGTCGTTACACAAGGTTAGCAGCTCCCGGGGGGGTCGCGCTAACCGCCCGGTGCGCGCCTCCTGCCGTCGGGCGGCGGCAGGGCAGCGCATATCGTGAGGGGCATGAGTGACACCCCCGCCTCGGAGAGCCCCGAGACCCCCGACAGCCCGGACTTCGACGCCATGGCCCGCGACATCGCGGAGGTCCCGGCGGTCGAGGTGATCGTGACGGTCGCCGTGAACCTGATGAGCGCCGCCGCCGTGAAGCTGGGGCTGACCGAGGAGGGCGACCGGCACAAGGACCTCGACGAGGCCCGCAAGCTCGTGCACGCGCTGGCCGGTCTGCTGGACGCGTCCACCACCGAGATCAGCTCCTTCCACGCGGCCCCGCTGCGCGACGGCCTGAAGTCGCTGCAGCTGGCGTTCCGCGAGGCCTCCCTCGTCCCGGACGAGCCGGGCCAGGGTCCGGGCGAGAAGTACACGGGCCCCCTCTACGCCTGACCGTTCGTCTCCCGCTTCGCGTTCCGGGTCCGCGTGCCGTCTCAGGCCCGGACGTACAGGGGCTCGCCCGGTGGCGTCACCTCGGCCGGCAGGACGGCCAGGTCGAGGCCGCGCACCAGGCGGGCCCTCAGTGTTTCGTCGGCCGCGAGCCGCTGGGCCACGTCCCGGGCGGTGGCGGCGACGGACGCGGCCGGGTCGAGGACGAGGGCGAGGGTGCCGTCGGCCTGGCCCGGGCCGAGGTGGGCGCGCAGCACGGCGGGATCGGCGGCGACGGCGGCGCGGACGGCGTCGGTGACCGCCGGGTCGGCCAGCGGGTCGGTCGTCGTCCGTCCCTCGGCCAGCGCGAGCAGTGCCTGGCCGGTCAGCTCGAAGGGCACCGGTCCGGCCACGTCGAGGACGACGGTGTCGGCCTTCTCGTGGGCGGCGGCCTGGAGCGCCTGGTGCAGCGGGACGGCGACGGGGCGGGCGTCCGCGTCCCAGCGGGCGAGCGCATCGGTGGAGGTGAAGGCGGGCAGCGCGGTGCGGTTCCCGGCCTTCAGGGTGGGGACGGCCATGTCGCTCGTCTTCTCGCGCCGCAGCCCGTTCTCATCGGTCTCCACCTCCCCGAGGATGGCCACCACGGGAACCAGCAGGCGGGTGCCCTTGAGGGCCTCCAGGACGGGGCCGACGGCCTCGCGGTCCTCGGCCCAGGCGGCCAGCGCCGCGCTCAGCCGGGGGTCGGCGGAGCCGTCGTCGTCGCGGAAGCCGGGGTCGGGAATGTTCTTGTTCGCCACGGTCCCCGACTGTATCGGCCGCGCGTGGCGTACTCCGACGCGGGCGGCCGGGGGACGGACCGGATCAGGAGGGGGTCGGCGGTGACGGAGGACGGTGGCGGCGCGGTGCCGGTGGAGGCCCGGGGGGAACCGGTGGGTGCCGGGGTGCCGCACGGGGTGGGCCGGGTGCGGGTGTCGGCCGCCGCCACGGACCTGGTGACCGGGGAGGGCGTCCGCTGCGGGGGCGGGGTGTTCGTCTCCGCGAGCGTGGTGAAGGCCGACATCCTGGCGGCCCTGCTGCTGCGGGCGCAGGACAGCGGGCGCGGGCCCACCGCGGCGGAGCGGTCCCTGGCCGCGGCCATGATCGAGCGCAGCGACAACGACGCGGCGTCGGTCCTGTGGCGGACGGTCGGCTCGGCGGCCGGGCTGGACACGGCGTGCGCCCGCCTGGGCCTGACGGAGACGGCGGGCGGCGAGGGCGGCTACTGGGGGCTGACCCGGACCACGGCCGCCGACCGGCTCGTCCTGCTGCGCCGGCTGCTCGGGCGGGACGGGGAGGAGGGCGCGGACCTGCTGGGCGGGGATGCGCGGGCCCTCGCGCGCACCCTGATGGGGCGGGTGGTCGCCGCTCAGGCGTGGGGGGTGCCGGTGGTGGCGGACGGCTCGGCGTGGGCGGTGAAGAACGGCTGGATGCCGCGCGACGCGACCGGCCTGTGGGTGGTGCACAGCTTCGGCCGTGTCACGTCGGGGGGACGGGACTGTCTGCTGGCGGTGCTGTCCGACGGCCACGCGACGATGGCCGAGGGCGTCGCGCGGGTGGAGGCGGCGGCCCGGGCCGCGATGGCGGCACTGCCGCCGCAGCCGGCGGAGGGCGGGCGACGGCCGGCCGGGTGATCCGGGATCGGGTTGGGGCGGCTCCCCGGGCGGGCGGTGCGGTGCGGCTCAGTGGTCTTCGGGGCTGGGCGGTGCGGTGCGGCTCAGTGGGG
>NZ_JAAGMD010000378.1 GCF_010548465.1 Streptomyces sp. SID14436
GCCGCCCGCACGACAGCGCAGGCCGCCCGCACGCCGGCGCGGGACCACCAGCAGCACCGAACACCGGCCGGCAGCACCGCACCGAACACCGGCCGGCAGCACCGGAACACCGGCCGGCCGCACAGACGCAGCACAGATCACCGGCAGCACAGATCACCGGCAGCACCGCGAACGTCGCGAGAGTCGCGAGAGGGAACAGCGAGGAACCCCATGTCCACAGACCAGGTCTATGTCATGCCTGCCTCCCCGAGCCAGCTCGGCCTGTGGCTGCTGAGCGAGCTGGAGCCCACGTCGAGCGCCTACCACGTCCCCCTCGCCGTGCGCCTCACCGGCCCGCTCGACCCGGCCGCCCTGGAGGAGGCCGTACGGCTGCTCGGCGAACGCCACGAGATCCTGCGCACCACCTTCGGCACGGCCGACGGGGAGGTGTCCCAGTTCATCCACCCCGCACCGGCCTGGCGCATGGAACACGTCGCCCTCGACCATCTCACCCCCGAGGCCGCCGAGGAGGCGTGCCGCGACCACAGCGCCGCCCGCGCCTTCGCCCCCTTCGACCTCGCGGCGGGCCCGCTGCTGCGACCGGTCCTCTACCGCCTCGCCGACGACGACCACGTGCTGCTCCTGGCCCTGCACCACATCGTGACCGACGGCTGGTCCACCGGCGTCATCGCCGCCGAACTGAGCGCCCTCTACCGGCACGGCGCGGACGCGCTGCCCGCCCCCGCGCTGCAGTACGCCGACTTCGCCGTCTGGCACCGCGACTGGCTGGCCGGCGGTGTCGCCGCCCGCCAACTGGACCACTGGCGCGCCGACCTCGCCGACGACCTGGCCCTCGACCTGCCCACCGACCATCCGCGGCCCGCCCGCCCGGCCCGCGGCGGCGACCGCGTCACCGGCCGGCTGCCCGAACACCTCACCCGGCGGCTCCGCGAACTGGCCGCCTCCCAGGGGACCAGCCTGTTCGCCGCGCTGCACGCCGCGTTCGCCGCCACCCTGTCCCGTTACAGCGGGCAGAGCGAGGTCCGGATCGGCGTCCCCGCCGCCGGACGCGGCCACGCGAACACCGAGGACCTCATCGGCTTCTTCGCCAACACCCTCGTCGTCCGCACCGGGATCGACCGCGCCCAGGGCTTCCGCGCCCTGCTCGGCGAGGTCCGTACGCGGCTCGCCACCGCCCTCGACCACGCCGACGTGCCGTTCCGCGACGTCGTCCAGGCCCTCGGCCACGGCACCGACCGCACGGCACCGCCCCTGTTCCAGGCGATGGTCGCCGAGGAGAACATGCCGCAGGGCTTCGACCTCGCCCCCGGCCTGCGGGCCGAACGGTTCGACGTGCCCAACGCCACCGCCAAGTTCGACCTCACCCTGTTCGTCGCGGACACCCCGGGCCAGGGCGCGGGACTCACCCTCGAGTACAGCACCGAACTGTTCACCGAGCAGACCGCCGAACGGCTGCTCGACGCGGTGCTCGCCCTCGCCACCAACGCCGTCCACCACCCCGACCGCGCCCTGCGCACCCTGACCTGCGTGTCCGTGGAGGACCAGGTGCGCCTGTCCGGCTGGTCGCGCGGCGGCCCCGCCGTCGACGGCGGCACCACCGCGCTCGACCTGTTCCACCGGCAGGCCGCCACCGCCGGGGACGACACCGCCGCCGTCGAGGGCGACACCCGCGTCACCTACGCCGAGCTGGACCGCCGGGCGGGACGCGTCGCCGCCGCACTGCTCGCCGCGGGCGTGCGCCCCGGCCAGGTCGTGGGCGTGCTGCTGCCCCGCTCCGTGGACCTCGTCGCGGCCCTCCTCGGCGCCTGGAAGTGCGGCGCCTCCTACCTGGCGCTCG
>NZ_JAAGMD010000399.1 GCF_010548465.1 Streptomyces sp. SID14436
GGCCCGCAGCGCCGCCACGGGCCTCCACAGCGGCGAGCGTCGCCGCCCGCGTGGCTCAGCCGGCCGACGGCCGGGCCCGGGGCGTACGGACACGGGGCGTCCGGGCGCCCTCGGGGCCGTAGCCGAAACGGATCAGCAGGTGCGGACTGCACCGTCGCCGGGCCCCGGCGACGGCCGCCCGGAGGTCGGGCCACTCCATCGCCTGGTGCAGGATCGAGGTGCGCACGCCGTGCGCGGTGGCCACCAGCAGCGTGCGTTCCAGGGCCTGCCCGGCCCGCAGCCAGTCCTCCCGCCGGTCCCGGGCCGTCCACAGCAGCGCCACCTGGGCGTGCCGTTCGAACCGCAGAGCGGGCAGCACCAGTCCCGGCAGGGGGCCCGTGAAGTCGCGCATGGGCATGCGTCCGTCCGTGTCCCGGGGGGCGACCGCGGGCAGCGGCATGCCGTACGGGACGTCGGTGCCGGGGGCCGTGACCCAGGCCCTGGTCTCGGCGGTGCGGCCGGGGTGGGCCCGGTTGCGGGCCTCGCCCGCGCCGGTCAGCCGGAGCAGGCGGCGGGTTCCCGGGATGTCGGGCACGTCCAGGCGGGCGCCCTCGGTGCGGGCGGCGGCGACCATCTCGGCGACGATCCCGTCGGGCACCGGGCGGCCGGTGAACGGCATCCGGCTGGTGTGCCGCCGGCCCACCGCCTCGTGCAGCGCGGCCAGCGCGGCCGGCGGTCCGTCGGCCGGTTCGGCGAGCAGCACGGTGGCCAGCAGGTCCGGTTCGTACGGGTCGGGCAGCAGCCGCACCACGGGGTCCCAGCCCTGGTGGGCGGCGGCGACCCGCAGGTTGAGCACGGCCGCCCCCACGGAGAGGTACTGCGCCCGCGCCTGCGGATCGGCCAGCGGCAGGATCCGGCGGCGGTCGGCCCGCACCTCCACGGTGCCGGTGGCCGCGTCCAGGCCGAACCGCCACGGCTGGGTGTTGTGGATCGAGGGCGCCGCGACCGCGGCGGTGAGCAGTGCCTCGACGACCGTCGCGTCCACGGGTCGACTCTGCTGCATGTCGGCTCCTCCTCCCGTCCTCCCGCACCGCCCACCCTGCGCCGCGTCCGCGGCGGGGGCGAGGGTCGACCGGGGCCGCGGCTGGGGCCATGTGGCCCGCCGGCCGCACGTCCGGGGCCGCCCTGACGGGTACGGGGGCACACGAACCGGCCGGGAGGGCGGCGCGTCGTAGGTGCCGTGGTCCTGGGACACGGGAAGACACGGACCCGGCGGACGGAGACGGCCGTCCCTGAATCCCTCCCGGCCGGCCGCACCCAGCATCCCGGGGCCGCGGCGGGCGGGCACAGGGCCGAAGGGCCCGGAGCCCAGGACGGTGGTCCCGGCGCACGGTGTGCGCCGCCCCTGCGGCCGGTGCTCGAGTCGCCGCGGTGTGCCGTACGGTACGCCTGTGACCGCGTACAGCCCCGAAAGCGTCCCGGGCCGCCACGGCCCCTCCGCCACCACCGAGGCAGCACCCCACGAGGTGGGGCCGGTGCGTACCGAGTACGCGCCCGTCCACGACGGCGACCCGGATCCCGGGGAGATCGTCTGGACGTGGGTGCCCTACGAGGAGCGGGACGGCCGGGGCAAGGACCGGCCGGTGCTGGTCGTCGCGCGGGAGCCGGCCGGGACCGTCCTCGCGGTGCAGTTGTCGAGCAGGCCGCACCAGGGGGACCGGGACTGGGTGCCGATCGGCTCCGGGCCGTGGGACCGATCGGGCCGGGACTCGTGGGTCGGGATCGACCGGGTGCTGCGGCTGCACGAGGAGGGCATGCGGCGGGAGGCGTGCGCGCTGAACCGGATGCGGTTCGACCTCGTCAGGAAGCGGCTGCGGGAGCGGTACGGCTGGAGCTGACCGGCCGGCGGCCCGAGCGGCTGCCGCCCGGGCCCCGAGCGCTCCGCGGTGCCGGGCTGTGCCCCGGTCAGGGACGGGCCGCTGCCTGCGGGTGGTGCGCTGCCCCCGGGTGGTCCGCTGCCCCCGGCTGGTCCGCTGCCCCCGGCTGGTCCGCTGCCTCCGGGGTGACCGCCAGGCCGGCGAACGCGTCCTCGAACGCCGCCCGGGTCCTCCCCGCCGGGGTGCGGTCCAGGATCGCGAGGACCACGTGCTCGAACGCCCCGGCGAAACGCCCACCGGGCCCGATCAGGGCCCGGAACGCGCCGGCCACCTGGACGGGGTCGTTGCGGAAGACGCCGCAGCCCCAGGCGCCGAGCACCAGGCGCCGGTGACCGACGGCCGCCGCCGTCTCCAGGACGCGGGCGGCGCGCTCCGCGAGGGCGCCGGGGATCTCGGGGGCCCGCTCCGGCGTCCGGCGCAGGATCACGCCCGCGTTGGGGGCGGGCGAGGTGAGGAAGCCGGTGGTGAACGGCTCGTCGAGCAGCCGTCCGCGGTCGTCGCGGAAGACGGGCACGGCGGGCGAGTGGATGACGCGGTCGGTGTAGAACGGGTCGCGGTGGGCGCGGTGGTGCGCGTAGAACTCCGGTGCCCGCAGCAGGCAGGTGTACAGCGCGGAGGCGCGGCAGAGGGCTTCCTCCTGCGCCTGGGCGCCGTTGAGGTGGCCGCCGCCGGGGTTGCGGGCGGAGGCGAAGTTCAGGACGGCGGTGCCGTTTCCCGGGGCGGCCGGCCCGCTGCCGGGCCGGGCCGGTGCGGTGGCCAGCCGCCGGGCGGCCTGGAGGCTGCTCTCGCCGGTGACCTCGATGCGTGTGGCCGTCGACCTCGCGGCCGGGGTGGGGACCGGCTGCGGCCCGAACAGGCGGGTGCCCTCCCGCGCGGCCTCGACGGCCGCCGCGATGCGGTGTTCGCGGCCGTCCGGTGCGCGGTAGCCGCCCGCCGCGACGATGTTCTCCGTGTCGCGTGCGAGGCCGCGCAGACGCGCGCTCACGCCGCGACCCCCGTACGCGCCGTGACCGCACGCCGCGCGGTCTCCCCCGTTGGTGCCATGCGGGGATCCTGGGCGATCCGGGCCGTGCGGTGCAACGGCATTTTCTCCTCCCGCCGACGCCGTGGGACGGGCGGAAAACCCCCTGCGAACGGGCGGAACACGCGGAGGAAAGGCCGGGTACGCCCCTCCGGGCACTCTTGTGTCCTGGCGGCACCAGGGTTTTGAGTGGACGGATCGAAGCCGGTCCGGGGGCTCGGATCCCCGACCGGTGGCATCGTGGACCCTCAGGAGGAGTCCGATATGTCCGATCCAGTGGGTGGCACCGGCGCACCGCACGCCGTGGTCACGGAAGCCGACGCGGAAGCCCTGGTACGGGGCATCTGCTTCAAGACGGGACCGCCGCGCCGCCTCGGCGTCGAGGTGGAATGGCTGGTCCACGAGCTGCGGGAACCGCGGCTCCCCGTCACACCCGAACGACTCGAAGCGGCCTACGAGGCCCTGCGGCCCGTGCCCCTGAGGTCCGCGCTCACCGTGGAACCCGGCGGTCAGCTGGAGCTGAGCTCGCCGCCCGCCGCCACGCTGATGGAGTGCGTCACCACCGTCGCCGCCGACCTGGACGCCGTCCGCGCGGTCCTGCGCCGGGACGGTCTGTGCCTCGTCGGCCTGGGCCACGACCCCTGGCACACCCCGCGCCGTTTCCTGCGCGCGCCGCGCTACGACGCCATGGAGGCGTGCCTGGACCGCGCCGGGCCCGCCGGGCGTTCCATGATGTGCACCTCCGCGTCCGTGCAGGTGTGCGTCGACGCCGGGCACGAGGAGCCGGGACCGCTCGGTCACGTCCGGCGCTGGTGGCTGTCCCACCTGCTGGGCGCGGTGCTGGTCGCCGTGTTCGCGAACTCGCCGCTGGCCGGTGACCGGCCGACCGGCTGGCGGTCGACCCGGCAGCTGCGCTGGGAGCAGATCGGCCGGGACCGTGCGGGCGGGCCCGCGCTGGACGCGGATCCGCGCGGCGCGTGGGCCCGGCACGTCCTGGACGCGCCGGTGATGTGCGTACGGCAGGACGACGGGCGGCCGTGGGACGTGCCGGAGCGGCTGACGTTCCGCGAGTGGACCCGGTCGCGGGTGCTGCGGGCGCCGACCCGGGACGATCTCGACTACCACGCCACGACCCTGTTCCCGCCGGTGCGGCCGCGCGGCCACCTGGAGCTGCGGATGATGGACGCGCAGCCGGGCGACGACGGGTGGATCGTGCCGCTCGCCGTGACCGCGGCCCTGTTCGACGATCCGCAGGCGAGCGAGACGGTCTACCGGGCGGTGAAACCGCTGGCCGAGCGGACCCTGGGCCTGCCCGCGCCGCACAATCCGCTGTGGCGGGACGCGGCCCGTACCGGCCTGGCCGACCCGGAACTGTGCGAGGCGGCGGCGGTCTGCTTCGCGGCGGCCCTGGAGGCGCTGCCCCGGCTGGGCGCCACGGCGGAGGTGGTCGCCGCGGTCGCCGCCTTCCGGGAGCGCTACACCGCCCGGGGCCGATGTCCGGCCGACGACCTGCTCGACGCCTCCCCGCGCACCTCCCCCTTCGACCCGCCCGGCCCTCCGGGCCACGGCCTGCCCGGCCTTTCGGGCGACGCCTCGCCCTCCGC
>NZ_JAAGMD010000432.1 GCF_010548465.1 Streptomyces sp. SID14436
CGCGGCCGGTACGCCCCGGTGCCCGCACCGCAGACCGTGTCGCCGCCCACCCCGCTGCGCTGGGCTGCCCCGGCGGCGGCCCTCGCGGTCGCGTCCGCCGTCGTCGCCGTCCGGATCCTGCGCCGCCGCCGCTGACCGGCCCGGGCGGTCCTGATCAGCGCAGTAGGGTCGGTTCCGTGAGGAACGACGAGATCACGCTGACCGCGGGCGACGCGGAGGTGACCGTGCGGCCGGGCAACGGCGGCCGGATCCAGGGGCTGCGGGTCGGCGGCACCGAGCTGCTGCGGCAGGGCGAGCGGTTCGGGTGCTTCCCGATGGTGCCCTGGTGCGGCCGGATCCGCGACGGCCGGTTCCGGGACGGCGCCACCGTGCACCAGCTGCCGCTGAACGCGCCGCCGAACGCCATCCACGGCACCGCCCGGGACGCCGCCTGGCGCACGGCCCGCGCGGGCGACGGGGAAGCCGTCCTCACCCACGACCTCGCCGAGCCGTGGCCGTACCCCGGCCGCGTCACCCAGCAGATCGAGCTCGCCCCGGACTCCCTGACGCTGACCATGTCCGTGGAGACCTACGAGTCGTCCTTCCCGGCGCAGATCGGCTGGCACCCCTGGTTCCTCCGCAACCTCGGCGGTGCCGACGCGGTCCTGGACTTCGCGCCCGCCTGGCAGGAGGAACGCGGCGACGACCACCTGCCCACCGGCCGCCGCGTCGACCCGCGGCCGGGCCCGTGGGACGACTGCTTCGGCATGCCCGGCGGCGTCGACGTCACCCTGACCTGGCCCGGGCAGCTGCGTCTGACGGTGACCAGCCGCGAGGAGTGGGTGGTGATCTACGACGAGCAGCGCGAGGCCGTGTGCGTGGAGCCGCAGACCGGGCCGCCCGACGGGCTGAACACCGCCCCGCGCCTGGTCACCCCGCTGGAGCCGCTGGAGGCCTCGACGACCTGGACCTGGGCCCGCCTTTAAGCTGGCTGCCATGACGGACACGCGCGGCGCGCTGCTGCAGCAGATCAAGGACAAGGCCGTGGTGCACGGCAAGGTGACGCTCTCCTCCGGTCTGGAGGCCGACTACTACGTCGACCTGCGCCGCGTCACCCTCGACGGCGAGGCCGCGCCGCTGGTCGGCCAGGTGCTGCTCGACCTGACCGAGGGGCTGGAGTTCGACGCGGTGGGCGGCCTGACCATGGGCGCCGACCCGGTGGCGTCCGCGATGCTGCACGCCGCCGCCGCGCGCGGGCGGACGCTGGACGCCTTCGTCGTCCGCAAGGCCGCCAAGGCGCACGGCCTGCAGCGCCGCGTCGAGGGCCCGGACATCGCGGGCCGCCGGGTCCTGGTCGTCGAGGACACCTCCACCACCGGCGGCTCCCCCCTCACCGCGGTCGAGGCGGTGCGGGAGGCGGGTGCCGAGGTGGTGGCCGTGGCCACCATCGTCGACCGGGCGACCGGCGCCGCCGAGAAGATCCGGGACGGCGCGGGCGTGCCCTACCTGTTCGCGTACGCCAAGGACGAGCTCGGGCTGGACTGACCGCCCCCCGGGCCGGCCGGGCGGCGGCGGGCGCGGGACGTCCCCGGGGCATTCCCCCGGGATCCCCCCACATCACGACTTGACCTGCGCCGTGGACCCGGCGGACAAGTCTGGGAAGATGGGGCCGACAATGACGTCGCATCCAAGGTTCCAGGTCAGGGCCGACAGTACGCAGTACGCCAACCCGCAACGCTAAGAGGAGCGGACAGATGCCCATCGCAACTCCCGAGGTCTACAACGAGATGCTGGACCGGGCGAAGGCAGGCAAGTTCGCCTACCCGGCCATCAACGTCACCTCGTCCCAGACCCTGCACGCGGCACTGCGCGGCTTCGCCGAGTCGGAGAGCGACGGCATCGTCCAGATCTCCACCGGCGGCGCCGAGTTCCTGGGCGGCCAGCACAGCAAGGACATGGTGACCGGCGCGGTCGCCCTGGCCGAGTTCGCGCACATCGTCGCCGAGAAGTACGACGTCAACATCGCCCTGCACACGGACCACTGCCCGAAGGACAAGCTGGACGGCTACGTCCGGCCGCTGCTCGCGGTGTCCGAGGAGCGCGTCAAGGCCGGCCGCAACCCGCTGTTCCAGTCCCACATGTGGGACGGCTCCGCGGAGACCCTGGCCGACAACCTCACCATCGCGCAGGAGCTGCTGGAGCGCGCCCGCGCCGCGAAGATCATCCTCGAGGTCGAGATCACCCCGACCGGTGGCGAGGAGGACGGCGTCTCGCACGAGATCAACGACTCCCTCTACACCACCGTGGACGACGCGATCCGCACCGCGGAGGCCCTCGGCCTCGGCGAGAAGGGCCGCTACCTGCTGGCCGCGTCCTTCGGCAACGTGCACGGCGTGTACAAGCCGGGCAACGTGCGCCTGCGCCCGGAGCTGCTGAAGGAGCTGAACGAGGGCGTCGCCGCCAAGTTCGGCAAGCAGGCCTCCCCCGGCCCGTTCGACTTCGTCTTCCACGGCGGTTCCGGCTCCAGCGAGCAGGAGATCCTGACCGCGCTGGAGAACGGCGTGGTCAAGATGAACATCGACACGGACACCCAGTACGCCTTCACCCGGCCCGTCGCCGACCACATGTTCAAGAACTACGACGGTGTCCTGAAGGTCGACGGCGAGGTCGGCTCCAAGAAGACCTACGACCCGCGGACCTGGGGCAAGCTGGCCGAGGCGTCGATGGCCGCGCGGGTCGTCGAGGCCTGCCGCCACCTGCGCTCCACGGGCACCCGCATCAAGTGACCGGATAGCGGGACCACCCGCGGAAGAACCCGGCACCCTCCGCGGTGCCGGGTTCTTCCGTATGCTCCGAAGATGTCCGACGTCCGGCTGGCCTCCCCGCAGGGCCGGTGGATCCTGCTCACCACCGTCCTCGGCTCCGGCATGGCCATGCTCGACTCGACGGTGGTCAACGTCGCCCTGCCGCGCATCGGCCGCGACCTCGACGCCGACCTCGCCGCCCTCCAGTGGACGGTCAACGCGTACATGGTCACGCTGGCCGGGCTGATCCCGCTGGGCGGGGCGCTCGGCGACCGGTTCGGCCGGCGGAGGGTGTTCGTCGTCGGCGTGGTGTGGTTCGCCACCGCCTCCCTGCTGTGCGGGCTCGCCCCGGACGCGGGGACGCTGATCGCCGCCCGCGCGCTGCAGGGCGTCGGCGGCGCCCTGCTCACGCCCGGCTCGCTCGCCCTCATCCAGGCGTCCTTCCACCCCGAGGACCGGGGCCGCGCGGTCGGCCTGTGGTCCGGCTTCGGGGGGATCGGGGCCGCGGTCGGCCCGTTCCTCGGCGGCTGGCTGGTGGACGGGCCGGGCTGGCGCTGGGTGTTCCTGATCAACGTGCCGGTCGCCCTGGTGTGCGCCCCGGTCGCCGTGCGCCACGTGCCCGAGTCCTCCGGCGGCGGCAGGCACGGCCGGTTCGACGTGGCCGGCGCCGGTCTCGGCGCGCTGGCGCTCGCCCTGGTGACGTACGCGCTGATCGGCGCCGAGGAGGCGTCCCCGGCGGTGGCCGTCGCGGGGGCCGCGGGGCTGGCGGCCGCGGTGGCCTTCGTGTGGGTCGAGCGGCGCCACCCGGATCCCATGATGGCTCCGGCCGTCTTCGCCTCCCGCCAGTTCACCGCGGTCAACCTGCTCACCCTGTGCGTGTACGCGGCCTTCGGCGGCTTCTTCTTCCTCGCCGCGCTCCAGCCCCAGGTCGTCGTCGGCTACTCGGCGCTCGCCGCGGGCGCGGCCCTGCTGCCGACGACCGCGCTGATGCTGCTGCTCTCCGCCCTCCCCCACTCTCGGCTTCGCTCGAGCGGGAGGTAACCCCATCGGCGAGCTCGCCGACCGCATCGGCCCGCGCCTGCCGCTCACCGTGGGGCCGCTGCTGTGCGCGGCGGGCATGCTGCTGATGCTGCGCGTCGGGCCGGGCGCCTCCTACCCGGCCGACGTGCTGCCCGCGCTGCTGGTCCTCGGGTTCGGCATGGTCGCCCTGGTGGCGCCGCTGACCGCGACCGTGCTCGCCTCCGTGGACGTCGGGCGGGCCGGGCTGGCCAGCGGGGTGAACAACGCCGCCGCCCGCGCGGCCGGCCTGCTGGCGGTGGCGGCGCTGCCGCTGTTCGCCGGGATGGGCCCGGAGGCGTACCGGCGGCCGGACGCCTTCGACGCCGCGTTCGGCCGGGCGATGCTGTGGTGCGCGGGCCTGCTGGTGGCGGGCGCGGTCCTCGCCGTCACGACCGTGCGGCGTCCCGCCCCGGACTGCCGCCGCCCCGAGTGCCGGGTCCACGGCAGTGTCACCGTCCCCCCGCTGGAGCCCCGCACCGGTGCCGGGACGCTGCGGGAGGACGGCCGCGGGCCCCGCTGAGAGGCGGGGCGCGCGGCCCGGTGCCCCGCCTCCCGTCGCGGCCCGACGCACCGGCGCGACGTGCTGCCCGATGTACGAGACTGGGGGCATGTCGATTCACGAGAACCTCCTCGGGGGCCCGCCCCCCACGCACCTCCCCGACGACCCCGGGCCGCGCGAGCTGCTCGCGTCGGGCGCCACCCCCACCGACGTCGCCGCGCAGTACCCCACCTCGTCGCTGGCCTGGGCCCGGCTGGCCGACGAGGCGTTCGAGCGGGGCGGCGTCGTCGAGTCGTACGCCTACGCCCGTACGGGCTACCACCGCGGGCTGGACGCCCTGCGCCGCAACGGCTGGAAGGGCCACGGGCCGGTGCCGTGGGAGCACGAGCCCAACCGCGGCTTCCTGCGCGCCCTGCACGCCCTCGCCCGGGCCGCCCAGGCCATCGGCGAGAAGGAGGAGTACGAGCGCTGCTCGCAGTTCCTGAAGGACTCCTCCCCGACGGCGGCCGAGGTCCTCGGCTGAGCGGTCGTGACCGCGTCGAGGCCCGCCCGTGAGCGGGCGGGCCTTGCGGATCAGTGGGGCTCGTGCGCAGGATGCGATGGGGACCGGGGCCCCCGTGCCGGTAACGGCAGGGGCGGACCGCTACCCGGAGCACATTTCAGGAGACAGCGATGTCCCACGAGGCTCACGAGCCCGAGACCCCGCATCTCGACTTCCACGGCACGACCCCGTACGAGGACTACGTCAAGGCCGATGTCCTCACCCACCTCCAGCACACCCTCTCCGACGATCCCGGAGAGATGGTCTTCCTGGTCACCACCCAGGTCATGGAGCTGTGGTTCACCGTCATCGTCCACGAGTGGGAGACGGCCGCGAAGGCACTGCGGGAGGACGACGTACCGACCGCGACCGACGCGCTGAAGCGCTCGGTGCGCGAGCTGGAGGCGCTGAACGCCTCCTGGAAGCCCCTGAGCGGGCTGACCCCGGCGCAGTTCAACTCCTACCGGGGTGCCCTCGGCGAGGGTTCCGGCTTCCAGTCGGCGATGTACCGGCGGATGGAGTTCCTGCTCGGCGACAAGTCGGCGTCCATGCTGGTGCCGCACCGGGGCGCGCCCCGCGTGCACGCCGAGCTGGAGAAGGCGCTGCACGAGCCGAGCCTGTACGACGAGGTGCTGCGCCACCTCGCGCGCCAGGGGCACCCCGTCCCGGACGAGGTGCTGCGCCGCGACGTCTCGCGGCGCTACGAGCCGTCCCCGCAGGTGGAGGCCGTCTGGACGGCCGTCTACTCGGGTGACGAGCGGGACGCGACCGCGCGCCTGGGCGAGGCGCTGACGGACGTCGCCGAGCTGGTGTGGCGCTGGCGCAACGACCACCTCGTCGCCACCCGCCGCGCGATGGGCGCCAAGACCGGGACGGGCGGCTCCGCCGGGGTGGCCTGGCTGGAGAAGCGGGCGCAGAAGAGCGTGTTCCCCGAGCTGTGGACGGCGCGGTCCTATGTCTGAGCTGCGCATACGGGCCAAGGAGCTGGACGGGGCCGACGAACTGGCCGCGAAGCGCGCCGAGTTCGTGCTGGACTCCGCGTCCGACGGGGCGTCCGGCAGTGCGGGCGTCTACCTGGACGGGAACTCGCTCGGCGCGCTGCCCGCCGCCGTGCCCGCCCGGATGGCGGACGTGGTGGGCCGGCAGTGGGGCGAGCTGCGCATCCGGTCCTGGACGGAGAGCGGCTGGTGGACCGCGCCCGAGCGGATCGGCGACCGGATCGCCCCGCTGGTGGGCGCGGCGGCCGGGCAGATCGTCGTCGGCGACTCGACCAGCGTCAACGTGTTCAAGGCCGTGGTCGGCGCGGTGCGCCTCACCCGGCTCGCGGACCCCGGCCGGGACGAGATCGTGGTCGATGCGACCATGTTCCCCACGGACGGCTACATCGCCGAGTCCGCGGCCCGCATGACCGGCTGCAGGCTGCGGCCGGTGACCCCGGACCAGGTGCCGGGCGTGCTCGGCGAGCGGACGGCCGCCGTGCTGCTCAACCACGTCGACTACCGCTCCGGCCGGCTGCACGACCTGCCCGCGCTCACCGCCGCCGTGCACGCGGCGGGCGCCCGCGTGGTGTGGGACCTGTGCCACAGCGCGGGCGCGCTGCCGGTGGGCCTGGACGGGCACGGCGTGGACCTCGCGGTCGGCTGCACCTACAAGTACCTGAACGGCGGCCCCGGTTCACCCGCGTACCTGTACGTCCGCGAGGAGCTCCAGGACCGCTTCGACTCCCCGCTGCCCGGCTGGAACTCCCACGCGGAGCCCTTCGGGATGCGCCC
This sequence comes from Streptomyces sp. SID14436, assembly GCF_010548465.1. Classification (GTDB taxonomy): domain Bacteria; phylum Actinomycetota; class Actinomycetes; order Streptomycetales; family Streptomycetaceae; genus Streptomyces. Next base: position 6,655 of record NZ_JAAGMD010000432.1, read on the forward strand.
GGACTACGAGCCGGCGCCGGGCGCGCTGCGCGGGCGGGTCGGCACGCCCGACATCCTGTCCATGCTCGCCCTGGAGGCGGCGCTGGACGTCTGGGACGGGGTGTCGGTCGACCAGGTGCGGGCGAAGTCCCTCGCGCTGACGGACTTCTTCCTGGAGTGCGTGACGGCGTACGTCCCGGACGGCCGGGTCGCGTGCCTGACCCCGCTCGCGCACGCGGAGCGGGGCAGCCAGATCGCCCTGCGCTGCCCGGACGCCGGTGACGTGATGCGGCGGCTGATCGAGCGCGGGGTGGTGGGCGACTTCCGGCACCCGGACGTGCTGCGCTTCGGCTTCACCCCGCTGTACCTCGGCTTCGCGGACGTGGAGCGGGCGGCGCGGGTGCTCGCCGAGGTGCTGGCGGCCGACGGGGACTGACCCCCGCGCGCCGTGCCGGCCGGCCGCGTTCCGGCCCGTCCCGCGCCCGTCGCGGGGTGGGCCGGAGCCGGCGGACCCGGAGGGTTCACCGAGCGTGATATCCCCATGTCCACGCGGGTCGTGGTGCTGATACCGTCCCGGCCAGACGGCCGGA
>NZ_JAAGMD010000455.1 GCF_010548465.1 Streptomyces sp. SID14436
GGCCGTGGCCGGGCCGGTCTGGGTGAGGGTCCGGGTCTGCACGGGGGCGACCTCCAGGATGATCGCTGCCATGGAGGGCGGCAGCGGTACGTCGGGGGCGGAGTCGGCGGCCTCGCCGCTGTCCGTCCCGTACGCGATGAGCGCGACCGCGGGGGTCCCGTCACCGTCGGGGACGGGTCGGCCGCGCTCCGAGGACTCAGGCACCGCCCCCCAGTGTGGGGTACGACACATCGTCCCCACGAGGGGCGTGCGATGACTTTTTGCGACCGGACGGTGACGGGCCGGTCACCCGCCCCCGGCCGGGAGGGCGCGTCCGGCCGCCGGGCCGCGGCCGGGGCTGCGGGCCCTACAGCGCCGCCGCGCCGTGCTCCCGCAGGGACTGGTCGTACTGCTGGAGCACCCACAGCTCGTTCTGCACCGCGGTCAGTTCGGCCGGGTCCGCCTGCGTGCCGAGGCGGGTGAGGCGGCTGGTGATATCGCGGATGCGGCGTTCGACCGCGCGGCGGCGGACGGTGACCAGCTGGGCGCCCGCATAGGTCTCGTCGACCTCCTTGACCCCGCGATGCAGCAGGATCGCCTCGACGGCCAGCTCGGTGACCATGGCGCGGACGGTGTCGTCGGGGGCGGCGTCGCGGACCCGGATCAGATACTCCTGCGGGTCCTGCGTGCCGTACTCGGCGCCGCCGGCGTCCATGATCGCCTGCCGGACGGCCGCGTAGGGCGGGGCCGTGAACTCGTCGACGCCGTACGCGTCGAAGGCCGGGGAGACCAGCTCCGGGCGCTGGAGGGCCAGCTTGAGCAGTTCCCGCTCGGTGGCGAAGACCGGGTTGCGCAGGTTGAGGGCGGGGCCGCGCGGTCCGGCCGGGGCGGCGGCGTACTGCTGCGGGGGGCCGCCGTGCTGCGGTCGGCCGGGCCGCTCGGGGGCGGGCCCCTTGCCGCCGCGGTCGCGGGCCCAGCGGGCCAGCTGGGCGACGCGCTTGACGACGAACTGGGTGTCGAGGATGCCGAGCATGCCCGCGAGCTGGACGGCGACCTCGTGCTGGGCCCCGCTGTTCTTGATGCGGGCGACGACCGGCGCCGCCTCGTCGAGGGCGGCGGCGCGTCCGGCCGGGGTGTCCAGGTCGTAGCGGCCGACGATCTGCCGCAGGGCGAACTCGAAGAGCGGGGTGCGGGGTTCGGCGAGGTCGGCGACCGCGTCGTCGCCCTTGGCCAGGCGCAGGTCGCAGGGGTCCATGCCGTCGGGGGCGATGGCGATGTACGTCTCGGCGGCGAACTTCTGGTCGTCCTCGAAGGCGCGCAGGGCGGCCTTCTGCCCGGCCGCGTCGCCGTCGAAGGTGAAGATCACGCGGGCGCTGCCGTTGTCCATGAGCAGGCGGCGCAGGATCTTGATGTGGTCGCCGCCGAAGGCGGTGCCGCAGGTGGCGATGGCGGTGGTGACACCGGCCAGGTGGCAGGCCATGACGTCGGTGTAGCCCTCGACGACGACGGCGCGGGAGGACTTCGCGATGTCCTTCTTCGCCAGGTCGATGCCGTAGAGGACCTGGGACTTCTTGTAGATCGCCGTCTCGGGGGTGTTGAGGTACTTGGGGCCGTTGTCCGCGTCGTACAGCTTGCGGGCGCCGAAGCCGACGACGTCGCCGCCGATGTCGCGGATGGGCCACATCAGCCGGCCGCGGAAGCGGTCGATGGGGCCGCGGCGGCCCTCCTGGGCGAGGCCGGAGAGGATCAGCTCCTTGTCGCTGAAGCCCTTGCCGCGCAGGAAACGGGTGAGGTGGTCCCAGCCCTGGGGGCTGTAGCCGACGCCGAAGTGGACGGCGGCGGCCTGGTCGAAGCCGCGCTCGGCGAGGAAGACCCGGCCGGTCTCGGCCTCCGGGGAGGTGGCGAGCTGCTCCGCGTACCACTCGGCGGCGATCTTGTGGGCCTCGACCAGGCGGATGCGCTCGCCGCGCTGGTGGGCGGGGTTGTACCCGCCCTCCTCGTAGCGCAGGGTGATGCCGGCCTGGGCGGCGAGGCGCTCGACGGCCTCGGAGAAGGAGAGGTGGTCGACCTTCATCACGAACGTGATGGTGTCGCCGCCCTCCTGGCAGCCGAAGCAGTGGAAGAGGCCCTTGGCGGGGCTGACCTGGAAGGACGGCGACTTCTCGTCGTGGAAGGGGCACAGCCCCTTGAGGTTGCCGCCGCCGGCGTTGCGCAGCTGGAGGTACTCGGAGACGACGGCGTCGATCGGGACCGCGTCCCGTACCGCCTTCACGTCCTCGTCGTTGATCCGTCCAGCCACACCGTGAGTCTACGGTGCCGCGCGGACACTCCCGGGGCGGCGGCGGCCCCCCGCCGCCGGGGCCCGGGAACCGCGCCGCGGCCCGCCCGTCAGGGGGCGAGGCTGTCCAGCGGGACGTGCGGGTCGGCCAGGGCGTCCGTGTCCACGACCGCCCGGGAGCGGATGAGGCGCTGGACGGTGTCGGTGACGTCCCAGATGTTGACGTTCATGCCCGCCAGCACCCGGCCGTCCCTCACCCAGAACGCGATGAACTCGCGCTTGCCGGTGTCGCCCCGGACGACCACCTGGTCGTAGGAGCCGGCCGGGGCCCAGCCGCTGTACTCCATGCCCAGGTCGTACTGGTCGGTGAAGAAGTACGGCACGCGGTCGTACGGCTCGTCCCGGCCGAGCATGGCGCGGGCCGCGGCCGGGCCGCCGTTGAGGGCGTTGGCCCAGTGCTCGACGCGCAGCCTGGTCCCGAACAGGGGGTGCGGGAAGGACGCCACGTCGCCGGCCGCGTGGATGTCGGGGTCGGAGGTGCGCAGCTGCTCGTCGACCAGGATGCCGCCGCCGTCGGCGGGGTCGGCGAGGGCCAGGCCGGCCGCCTCGGCGACGCCGGTGCGCGGGGCCGCGCCGATCGCCGCGAGGACCGCGTGCGCGGGGTGTTCCTCGCCGTCGTCGGTGCGGACGGCCAGCACCATGCCGTCCTGGCCGGTGATCTCGGTGAGGGTGGCGCCGAAGTGGAAACGGACGCCGTGCGCCTGGTGCAGGTCGGCGAAGAGCTGGCCCAGTTCGGGGCCGAGGACCGAGTGCAGCGGGGTGGTGCCCCGGTGCACGACGGTGACCTCCGCGCCGTAGCCGCGGGCGGCCGCGGCGACCTCCAGGCCGATCCACCCGGCCCCGGCGATCACCAGGTGGCCGTTGTCCCGGCCGAGGGAGGCCAGGACGCCCTTGAGCCGGTCGGCGTGGGCGAGGCGGCGCAGGTGGTGGACGCCGGCCAGGCCGGTGCCCGGGATGTCGAGGCGGCGGGGCTCGGCGCCGGTGGCCAGCAGCAGCTTGTCGTAGCGGACGGTGGTGCCGTCCTCGCCGAAGCGGACGGTCTTCGCGGCGCGGTCCAGGGCGTCGACGGTCTGGCCGAGGTGGAGTTCGACGTCGTGGCGGGCGTACCAGGCGGGCTCGTGCACCAGGGCGCTGTCGCGCTCGTCCTTGCCGAGGAGGTAGCCCTTGGACAGGGGCGGGCGCTCGTAGGGGTGGTCGCGTTCGTCGCCGATCAGTATCACCCGCCCGGTGAAACCCTCCGCTCGCAGCGTCTCGGCCGCCTTCGCGCCGGCGAGTCCGCCTCCCACGATGACGAATGTCTGATCCGCGTCGACCACGTGATGCCTCCTCTTGAGGGTGCCGCCACATGCGAGCCTCCCGCACGCACAGTGATGCGGGAAGGGGGAGTGACCCGATCAGGCCACGCAGGGTCACGATCGGACGGGCTCGCGCCCCCTCGTGTCTCACCGGTCCCGGTGGTGCCGGTCCTGTCTCCTTCCTGCCCCGGTCAGCCGGGCGTGAAGCGAACGGGCCGAGGCGTCGGTGAGGGACGCCAGTTGGTCGACGACCACGCGTTTGCGGGCGCGGTCGTCGGGGGCCCGGTCGAACAGGGTGCGGAACTGGGGGTCCAGGCCCTCGGGGGCGCGGGCGGTGAGCGCCTCGGCCAGTTCGAGGACGACGATCCGCTGGTCGGCGCGGAGCTGCTCCTGTTCCGCGCGCTGCATGACGTAGCGGTCGGCGACCGCCTTGAGCACGGCGCACTCCATGCGGGTGCCCCGCGGGACGACGAGCTCGGCCCCGTACCGGGTGAGCCGGCCGCTGCCCCAGGTCTGCCGGGTGGCGCCCTCGGCGGCGAGGCAGAACCGGCCGATGAGCTGGCTGGTGGCGTCCTTCAGCCGGGCCTGGGCGACGGCGGTCCCGTCGTAGCCGTGCGGCCACCACTCCTGCGCGAGGAGCCGGTCGAGGGCCTCGGCGAGTTCCGCCGGGTCGGTGTCCGCGGGGACGTAGCGGCCGATCGCGACGGCGAAGACCGCCTCCCGCTCCGGGTCGGCGTGCAGGCAGTTGGGGTCGATGTGGCCGGCGTGCAGACCGTCCTCGACGTCGTGCACCGAGTAGGCCACGTCGTCGGACCAGTCCATGACCTGCGCCTCGAAGCAGATGCGGGCGCCGGGGGCGTCCTTGCGGAGCCAGTCGAAGACCGCGCGGTCGTCGTCGTACACCCCGAACTTCGGCGAGGCCGGGTCGGTGGGGTGGGCGTCCCTCGGCCAGGGGTACTTGGTGGCGGCGTCCAGCGCGGCGCGGGTGAGGTTCAGGCCGACGCTGGTGACGTCGCCGGTGGCGGGGTCGGTGACGAAGCGCTTGGGTTCGATCCGGGTGAGCAGGCGCAGCGACTGGGCGTTGCCCTCGAAGCCGCCGCAGTCCTCGGCGAACTCGTTCAGCGCCTGTTCGCCGTTGTGCCCGAAGGGCGGGTGGCCGAGGTCGTGGGAGAGGCAGGCGGCCTCCACCAGGTCGGGGTCGCAGCCGAGGGCCGCGCCGAGCTCGCGGCCGACCTGGGCGCACTCCAGGGAGTGGGTGAGGCGGGTGCGGGGGCTGGCGTCCCAGACCGGGTTGGCCTCCCCCGGGGTGACGACCTGGGTCTTGCCGGCCAGGCGGCGCAGCGCCGCGGAGTGCAGCACGCGCGCCCGGTCGCGCTGGAAGGCGGTACGCCCGGGGCGCTTGTCGGGCTCGGCGGCCCAGCGCTCGACGGCCGCCGGGTCGTATCCGGCGGGCGGGACGTGGTTCTCGTACGGGGAGCGCGCGGCGGGGGTGTCCGACGGGAAACCTTCCATGCGCCGACAGTAGACGCAGGCACGGACGAACGGGGATGCGGGAGGGGAAGGGCGCCGGACGGCGCCCGCCGAGAGGGGCGGGGCACCGGCGGGGACCCCGGCCCCCCGGGGCGCCGGGGGCTGGGGGGCGGGGA
>NZ_JAAGMD010000487.1 GCF_010548465.1 Streptomyces sp. SID14436
GCCGGCGGCCACGGAGCCGGCGGCGGTGCCTGCCGGGGCGTCGTCCGCCGCCCGCGGGAACCAGTGGGCCGTGCGGGTGAAGCCCGGTACGGGCAGGGACACGCGCCCGGTCGGGACGGGCCAGAGCGCGTCCCAGTCGACCGCGTGACCGGTGCACCAGGCCGCCGCGAGGTCCGCCGGGCCGGCGCCGGTGGGACCGTCGGCGGCCCGGCCGGTCACGACACCCCGGTACACGGTCTGCGAGGCGGTGTCGCGGAGGGCGGCGATCAGCCCGGCGCGGTCGGAGGCGACGACGGCCAGGCGGTGCGGCAGTTCCTCCCGTCCGGCTTGGAGGGTGTGGGCCACCTGGTCGAGACGGAGGTCCGGGTCCCGGTCGAGGGCGTCGGCGAGCCGGGAGCGGTAGTCGGCGAGGGATTGTTCGTCGCGCGCCGACAGGGGCACGACGAACGGGCCGTCGGCGGTGACCGGTGCCGTCCCGCCGCGTGGCAGGCCGCCGGTCTGCAGCACCACATGGGCGTTGGATCCGCCGAAGCCGAACGAGCTCACGCCGGCCCTGCGGACCGGTCGGCCGGACTCGTCCGGTACGGGCGCCCAGGGGCGGGCGGTGCCGTCGGCGAGGGTCAACGGGGTGCCGTCCAGCCGCAGATGGCGGTTGGGCCGCCGCAGGTGCGGGTTCGGCGGGACCAGTCCGTGGTCCATGGCCAGCACGGTGGTGAGGAGTCCGGCGATCCCGGCCGCCGCCTCCAGGTGCCCGATGTTGGTCTTGACGGACCCGACCGCGAGGTGCGGTGCGGCAGGGGCGGGCAGGTTCCGGTCCTCGTAGAGCCGCGCGTACGCCTGCTTGAGGCCCTCGATCTCGACGGGGTCGCCCAGGGCGGTGCCGGTGCCGTGCGCCTGGACGTAGCCGATGGTGCGGGGGTCGACGCCCGCCGCGCGCACCGCGTCGACGACGACCTGCGCCTGGGACTGTGGGTTCGGGGCGGTGAGCGAGGGCGAGCGGCCCCCGTGGTTCACGGCGCTGCCGAGGATCACGGCGCGTACCGGGTCGCCGTCCTCCAGGGCGCGGTGCAGCGGCTTGAGGACGACGGCGCCGACGCCCTCGCCGCGGACGTAGCCGTCGGCGGAGTCGTCGAAGGAGGCGCACCGGCCCTGTGCGCTGAGCATGCCGGCCCGGGTGAACGTGTCGTACAGGGCGGGGCTCAGGGTCAGGTTCACGCCGCCGGCGACGGCCAGGTCGCAGTCGCCGTCCCGCAGCGCCCGTACGGCGTGGTGCACGGCGACGAGCGAACTGGAGCAGGCGGTGTCCAGGGCTTCGCTCGGGCCGCGCAGGTCGAGCAGGTGGGAGACGCGGTTGGCGAGGACGGCGTGGGCGACTCCGGTGGCCATGTGCGCCTCCGAGGCGCCTGACCGGGACGCCATCAGCTCGTTGTAGTCGCCGGTGGCGACGCCCACGAACACTCCGGTGGCCGTGCCGGCCAGCTCGCCGGGGCGGCGGCCCGCGTCCTGGAGGGCCTCCCAGGTGACCTCCAGGAAGTGCCGTTGCTGGGGGTCCATGAACCCGGCCTCGCGCGGCGAGATCCCGAACGCGGTGGCGTCGAACTCGGCGACGCGGTCCAGGAATCCGGCGCGCACGTCCTTCATCCGGGGGTCGGCGAGCAGGTCGGGCCGGTCGGCGGGGACGGGTCCGATCCGGTCCTCTCCGGCCGCGACGACGTCCCACAGGGCGGTCAGGTCGTCGGCGCCGGGGAACCGGCCCGCCATGCCGATGACGGCGATGGGCGTACCGGTGGCGCCGGCCGACACAGGCGGGTTCTCCGCCGGGGCCGGTTCGGGCGCCGGGGGCGGGGGCTGCTGCGCGCGGACCGGTACGTGCCCGGGGCCCCCGTCAGCGGCGGGGGTCGGAGCGACGGAGGCGGCCGGGACAGCCGGAGCGCCCGGAGCGTCCGGGGCGTCCGGTGTGCGGCCGATGTCGGGGTGGTCGCGGACCAGGCGCTCGGCCAGTGCCTCCAGGGTGGGTGCCTCGAACAGGACGGTGGGCAGCAGGTCGAGGCCGTAGCGGGCGTTGACCCGGGTGATCAGTTCGGTCAGGGAGATGGAGTCGAAGCCGAGCTCCATCAGGTTGGTGGAGAGGTCCACGTCGTCGTCCGAGACCATCAGGAACCCGGCGGCCAGGGACCGCAGTTCCTGTTCCACGCTGCCGGCCGACGCGGCGCTCGCGCCCGCCGGGGCCCCGGTAGCGGACCGCGCCGCCGTCGGGACGCCGCCCGCAGCCGCTCCCGTCTCCCCGGCCCTGCGGGCTTCCGACATCCGCCGGAGACCGGGGTCGTAGGCGACCACGCCGGGGCGTGGCTCTGCGCCGGCGAGGAACGTGTCGAAGGCGCGCAGGGCGTCCGCGGCCGGCAGGGGCACCATGCCGGAGTGCTGCGCCATCAGGGTGCGGCTGGCCTCGGGCACGGCCAGCCCGCTGTCCGCCCACAACGGCCACGCCATGGACACCGTGCGGCCGGGACGCAGTCCGGCCGTGTGCAGGGCGGTGCGTTCCTCGGCGAAGGCGTCGAGGAAGGCGTTGGCGAAGGTGTAGTCGGCCTGCCCCAGGTTGCCCGTGGACGCCGCCACGGAGGAGAACAGGGCGAGGAAGTCGAGCGGTTCGTCCCGGGTGGCCTCGTCGAGGTGCACCGCGCCCCACACCTTGGGGGCGAGGACGGCGGCCGCGTCGTCCGGCGTCTTGCGCACCGCGAGGGCGTCGCGGGTGACTCCGGCCGCGTGGACCACGCCGTGCAGGGCGCCGAACCGCTGGCGGACCGCGGTGACGAGCTCGCGCACCTGGTCGCGGTCGCCGACGTCGGCCGGGTGGTACATCGCCTCGACGCCCGTCGCGGTCAGCTCCCGCAGGAGGTCCGCGACGGCGGCGTCGGCGGGACGGCGCCCGCACAGCACGATGTCGGCCCGGTGTGTCACGGCGAGGTGCCGGGCGACCGTGGCGCCGATCCGTCCGGCGCCCCCGGTGATCAGGTAGGTGCGCGCGCGGCCCGTCGGGGCCGGCGGGCCGGCGGGCTCCGGTGCGTACTCCTCGTACTCCAGGGTCTCCCGGCGGCCGCCGGTGAGCCGGACTTCTCCTTCGTCCGCGCCGAGGAGTTCGTCGACGAGCAGCCGTGCGCCGTCCGCCGGGTCGGCGTCGAGGTGCACGGTGAGACCGGAGAAGCCGCTGTGTTCCAGGGCGAGGGTGCGCAGCAGGGCGGTGAGCGCCGTGTAGGCGGGGCGGGCCCGGCCGGTCGCCGGGTCGGCGTGGTGGGCGACGAGGACGCGCAGGGGTGGGGCGGGGGCCGCCGCCAAGTGGCGTGCGGCGAGCGGGAGTACGGTCTCGAAGCCCGCCCTCAGCTGCTGCGCCAGGCCGTCCGCCGTGCCGGGGCAGACGTGCAGGAGGGCGTCGGCCGGGCCGTCGTCGTCCGCGAGCCCCCAGGTGATCGAGCGGCGGCCGAGTTCCGCGGCCAGCTCGGCCCGCAGGCGCGGGTCGTGGCAGTCGAGCAGCACGTGGCGCAGCGCGCGACGACCGGGCTCGGG
>NZ_JAAGMD010000513.1 GCF_010548465.1 Streptomyces sp. SID14436
TGCCGTGGGCACGCCCGGGGCCGTGAGCGCGCGGATGCGGCGGTGCGCGACGCCGAGCAGGCCCAGCCAGCACAGGCAGCACAGGGCGCACGCGACGACACCCGCCGTCGACGCCCCGCCCCGCGCCACGGTCCGCACCGCCAGGAGGGCCGCCACCGCGGCGGACAGCGTGGTACGGCGCCAGGAGAGCCGTGTCCGCTCGGGCTGCAGACCGGGATCGCGCCCGCCGTCGGCCGACGGCCCGCTCATCCCTCCCGCCCGGCGAGCACGACGACGACCATCACCACGGCCACCGCGGCGATCAGCAGACTCAGCAGCGCCGGGAAGCGGGACACCGGAAGGTCCTCGCCCCGGCGCATCGCCCGCTCGCAGCGCACCCAGTGGTTGACGGCCCGCAGCGCGCACAGGGCGCCGGCCGCCAGCAGGGCGAGCGCCAGGCCGGTGCGCCAGGGGCCGGGCAGGTCCGGCAGGAACTGGTCGACGGCGAAGCCGCCGCCGACGAGGGCGAGCGCGGTGCGAAGCCAGGCCAGGAAGGTGCGTTCGTTCGCCAGGGAGAACCGGTAGTCCGGGGTCTCGCCCTCCTGGCGTGCGTCCTCCGGCGCGAACCACAACCGGACGTTCCGTACGAACTCGATCACTCGGTGACCCTACCGGGACGCCGTCGCGGCCGGTCACCCCGCGGGCCGGTGCGCCTCCAGCCGCTGCCAGGCGGCGAGCCCGTCCGGCACCCACTCCCACTCGCCGAGGCGCCGCCGCAGCTCCGGCACGGGCAGGAAGGCGTACCAGGCGACCTCCTCGGCCTGCGGCCGGACCGGCAGCTCGCAGCGCACCTCGTAGACCGCCGACCACCAGCTGCGGGCCCCGCCGTCGTCGTAGAGGAAGGAGAAACGGAACGTGGGCCGGGGCAGGCCGCTGACGCCCAGTTCCTCCTCGGCCTCGCGCAGGGCCGCGTCGTCGTAGCTCTCGCCCGCGCCGACGACACCGCCGACGAACATGTCGTGCAGCGAGGGGTAGACCAGCTTGTCCGCCGTGCGCCGGTGCACGAACACCCGGTCCTCGGCGTCCCTGACCAGCACGAACGCACACCGGTGGCGCAGCCCGCGGGCGTAGACCTCGCCGCGCGGGGCCCGGCCGACCACCCGGTCGTGCTCGTCCACGATGTCGAGGATCTCGTCGGCGGAACTCATGCCGCCCATCCAAGCAGCCCCGCCCCCGGATCCTTCCGCCGGCCGGCCGGCCGGTCACGTCACCCCAGCCGGACGTTCCGCGTCGGGGCGCCCTCCAGGGAACCGCGGGGCATCGCCGGGTGCATGCCCAGCAGGACGATGCCGCCGACGATCGCGGCCAGGCCGCACGCCTCCCAGGTCAGGGCGCCGGTGTCGGTGCGCAGCCGGTCGCCGAGGAAGCCGACGCCGCAGAGGATCCCGGCCAGCGGCTGCGCGGCGGTCAGGGCCGGCAGCGACATCCGCAGCGGCGCCGTCTCGAAGGCGCTCTGCACCAGCACCAGCCCGGTCACGCCGAGCGCCAGCACCGCGTACGGCTGCCAGCCGGTCAGCACCTCGGCGAGTCCCCCCGCCTCGAACCGCTGTCCGCTCACCCGGGTGAGCGCGTCCTGCACGCCGTACAGCAGCCCCGCGGCGCCCGCCAGCAGCATCGGCGCCCAGGTCAGCCGCCAGCGTTTGGCGCACGCGGTGAGGAGCAGGGCGAGGCCGACCATGCCGCCGATGATCAGCCAGTGGCGCAGCGGGTCGGTGAGCGCGGTGCCGCCCGTCGGCCGGCCCGCGACGACGAACGCGGTCACGCCCCCGGCCAGCAGCGCCAGCCCCGCCCAGCCCTGCCGGCCGAGCGACTGGCGGGTGCGGTGCCGGGACAGGGTGAGGGCGAACAGCAGGTTCGTCGCGAGGAGCGGTTCCACGAGCGACAGCTCGCCCTGGCCCAGCGCCACCGCGCCGAGGGCCATGCCGGCCACGACCAGCCCCAGCCCGGCCATCCACTCCGGCACCTTCATCAGGTCGAGGAGGAGGCGGGGGCGGAGGAAGTCGCTCAGCGGTGCCCGCTGGGCCGCGTCCTGCTGGAGCACGAAACCGAAGCCCAGACAGCAGGCGGCGCTCAGGGCGAGCACCAGTACCGGAACCGACACGCTGCGTACCTCAATGATCATGCGGGGTCACGGACGGTGAAGCCGACTCTAATCGCCACCGGGCCCCGGCGCCTGCGCCCGCGCACCCCGGGCACCGTCGCCTTCGTCACGCCGTCCGCGCCCCCGGGAGCGCCCGGCCGTTACAAATATCGTCCGTGCAAGGGGAGTTGACGCGTGTAATGCCCGGGGCGCCCTTGACGTCAACTGTTGGCTGCCGGTTTGCTGTCCGTGATCAGTTCATGGCGTTCGGCAGCCGACCACTGCCGTACCGACCACCGCCGTGAACCGAACCACGAAGAACGCGTGAGGAAGTCCCGCGGTGCCCCCACCCCCGCCACCCCTCGGCCGCGCCCGCAGACGCACGACCCCGGGCTTCGACGAGGCCCTCGACGACGCCGAACTCGTCACCGCGCGGAGCGCGCTCGCCCAGGGCCGCTGGCAGAACGCCCGCTCGCTGCTGGTGCGCACCGGGACCGACTGGGACCGCCGCGGCCACCGCGTCACGGTGCTCGCCCGCGAACCGTCCTGCGCCGCCTGGACCCGCGAGTGGCTGCTCGCCGAGCCCGACTCGGGGGACGCCTCGGTCCTGCTGGCCCTGGCCCAGGTCCGGCGCGTGCTGCGCGGCAAGGACAAACCCGCCCGGGCCCGGGAGGCGTGCCTGCGCGCCGCCGGACTGGCGCCCGCCGACCCCACCCCGTGGCTCGGGCTGCTGATGCTGGAGCGCGACCTGGGCGCCGAGGGGGACGTGGTCCGCGTCTTCGAGCAGGTCCGCACCCGCTACGCCGACCACCACCACGCACACCACCTGGTGGTCGCCTGGCTCGCCGAGCACCGCATCGAGGCCGGGCCGGACCCGCTGCACGAGGTGTACGACTTCGCCAACTGGGCCGCCGAGCAGGCCCCCGCCGACTCGCCGCTGGCGATCCTCCCGGTGATCGCGCACGCCGAGCGCTACCGCGCGCTGGCCGCCGCCGGCCACGAGCGCCCCGACCCGGCCGCCTCCGGGCACTGGACGGGCCGGCGGGCCCGGCAGGTGATGAAGGCCGCCTTCGACTGGTGGCTGGAGTGGGAGCACGAGGGCCACCCGCGCCGCCTGATCGACCTCAACTTCCTCGCCCACGCCAAGGTCTGCGAGGGCCGGGGCGCCGAGGCGGCCGCCCTGTTCCACCGCATCGGCGACCACGCCACCCCGGCGCCCTGGTCGTACCCCGGCCGCGACCCCGTCACCGCCTTCCGCACCGCCCGCGCCACCGCCCTCGGCACGGCCTGACCGGCCGCCCTCCGCCCGCCCCTGACCCTTCCGCCCGCCCTTGACCCCTCCGACCCGGCCCCACCCCCGACCGCCCCGCCCGGACCGGCTTCCGGCCGACCCGCCCGAACCACCTCCGATCAGCCCGCCCGACCACCACTCCCGACCGAAGGACGGTCTTCGCATGACGACGGACAGGACGACGGACAGTTCGAGCAAGAGCAGACCACCGGCCGACGGCATCAGCACCTTCAAGGGCCAGGAGCGCGCGCTGCGCGCCGACCGCCTGGGCACGGGCGGACTGCTGCTCTCGGTCCTCGCCGCGACCGCCCCGCTCATGGTGGTCGCTGGTGTCATGCCCACCACATTCGCGGTGATGGGGATCGTGGGCCAGCCGCTGCTGTTCGTGGTCCTGGGCACCGTGCTGATCCTCTTCAGCCTGGGCTACGCCGAGATGAGCCGGCACGTCCACAACGCCGGGGCGTTCTACGCCTACATCTCCCGCGGCCTCGGCGGCACCGCCGGAGCCAGCGCAGCGCTGGTCGCCCTCGTCGCCTACAACGCCCTCCAGATCGGCATCTACGGCATCTTCGGCTTCGAGGTCTCCGGGCTCCTCGCCACCTACGCCGGCCTGGAGGTCGCCTGGTGGATACCGGCCCTGGCGGGCGTCCTCGCCGTCGGCGTCCTGGGCTGGCTGAAGATCGACGTCAACGCGCGCGTGCTCGGTGTCCTGCTGGTCATCGAGGTGCTCCTGGTCGTCGTCTTCGACGTCGCCGCCATCGCCGACCCCGGCAGCGAGGGCCTGTCCCTGCACGCCTTCAACCCCGACACCCTCACCGGGGCGGGGGTCGGCACCGCCCTGTGCTTCTGCATCGCCGCCTTCCTCGGCTTCGAGCAGGCCCCCGTGTACGCGGAGGAGACCAGCAGGCCGCACGTCCTGGTGCCGCGCGTGATGTTCCTCGCCGTCGCCGGGGTCGCCGTGTTCTTCGCGATCAGCAGCTGGGCCCTCACCGTCGCCACCGGCCCCGCCACCGTCGTCGGCACCTCGCAGGAGCACAGCGCGGGCCTGCTGTTCTTCCTCACCGAGGACCGGCTCGGCGGCACCTTCACCGACGTCCTGCACGTCCTCTTCGTCACCGGCATGTTCGCGGCGATGCTGAGCTTCCACAACGTCGTCGCCCGCTACGCCTTCGCCATGGGCCGGGAGGGCCTGCTGCCGTCCGCGTTCGGCCGCACCTCGGGAACGAGCGGGGCACCCGGCACGGGGTCGCTGCTCCAGACGGTGGTCGCGACGGTGCTGGTGCTCGCCTTCGCCCTCACCGACGACAAACCGGTGGGCGACCCGACGGCGCCCGTGCTGCACCTGTTCACCTGGTTCGGCAACATCGGCGCCCTCGGCGTCATCGTGCTGATGGCGATCGCCTCGCTGTCCGTCGTCGTCTTCTTCGTCCGCCGCGGAGCGGCCCGGACCCAGGCGTGGCGGCTGGCCACCTCCACGGTCGCCGGACTCGCCCTGGTCGTGATCGCGGGCTACACCGTCAAGGACTTCGACGTGCTCGTCGGCGCCGGCCCCGGCTCCGCGCTGAGCCGGCTCCTGCCCGGCATCATCGGGCTCGCCCTCCTCGCGGGCCTGGTCCAGGGCATGATCCTGCGCGTCCGCGCCCCGGAGAAGCACGCCCGCATCGGTCTGGGCAACGAGGCGTTCCAGCTCGACAAGGAGGCCGGGGCCGCGGACTAGGACCGTACCGGTCCGGCGTCCGCCGCCCCGGAGACATGGCGGACGCAAGTACCGGGCGGCGGGGGCCGGTCACATGGCGGACGGAAGTACCGGGCGGCGGGGGCCGGTCAGGAGGGCGCCGGTGCCGGGGGGCCGGGGCTGTCCAGGACGGTGACGAGGGTGAAGGCGCCCTCCCGCACGGCCCGGGCGTCGGCGTACCGCACGACCACGTCGACCGGGGTGCCGGCGGGCACCTCCGCCGGCACCCCGACGGTCACCGTGAGCCGCCCGCCGGGCCCGGCCGCCACCGCGAGCCCGTCCGGCGCCGCCGGATCCGTCGC
>NZ_JAAGMD010000542.1 GCF_010548465.1 Streptomyces sp. SID14436
TGCCGGGCCCGTACGGGCGTCCGGCGCATCCCGGGCACCGGGCCGGTCCCAGCCAGCCCGCGAGCACGTGGCCGCGGGGGCACACCGCCCGCCAGTCCTCCTCCGCCGGGACGGACAGCCGGTAGGCGGCGCGCGGCAGCAGCGTGCCGGCCAGGGCGCCCCACAGCGCGGCGGCGACGATCAGCACGGCGTCGGTGTTCCACGGCATGAGACGTCCTGACGGGCGGATGGACGGGCGGCGGCGCCGGGGGTGCTGGGCCACGGAGATCCTAGGGATTCGCCCCGGCCGCGTCGACGGGCAGGCCGAGGGCCCCGCCCCCGGTCGTCGGTCGTCGGGGTGCGGGGCCCTCGGCGTGGGCGCGTGGCCGTCAGTACATCGTGGTGTGGAGGTGGCCGTCGGCCGAGAAGCCGGACGCGGAGACGGACGCGCCGACGCCCGCGGAGACGGCGACGTCACCGGCCTCGACGTGCAGTCCGAGGGAGCCCGGCGCGGCGTGCAGGCCGAGGGCGAAGCCCGCGGAGCCGGCCTGTCCTCCGGCGAGGGCGTCCAGTTCGGCGTCGGCGAGTTCGGCGGTCTCCACCTGGGGAGCGAGGTTCATGGCGCGCGTTTCCCTTCGTTGCGGCACTTCGCGACTGCGGAAGCAAAGCACGCGGGGGACGGTGCGGCCAGCCGCCGGGGGAGCGGGGGCCCGGCTCGGCCCGGCTCCCCCGTCACCGGTGTTCACGCCTGTGAAGGACGCGTCACGGCCGGCGGCGGATTCTTCACCGCACCCGGCGCTCGGCCGGGTTGCGCCCGCCGCGCCGCCCGGCACCCCGGGACCGGGCCGGCCGCCGGCCGGGTGCCGCCCGGCCCGCCCCGGGGACGCTGTGCAGATCCGCGGGATGTTCGGCGACCGCTCTGCCGTTCGTACCCGGGCGCGCCTACCGCAGTTTCGACAGGCGGGCCTCGGGACGGCCCGACGCCTTGCTGTCGGACTCGTACACGAGGTCGTCGCCGGTCGGGGTCAGGACGACGGTGTGCCGGGCCTGGTCGCACACGGAGCGGTTGGACTCGGCACCGGCCGCGACGGCGACGAGCCGCTTGCCGGAGACCCGTTCGAGGGTGAGGACGTCCTCGCAGACCCCGCCGAGGATGTCGGTGTGCCGGACGGTGCCCACCCGCTCGCCCGCCTTCGCGTCCTTGAGCGTCACCCGGAAGGTGCCCAGCGGGATGCTGAGGCTGTCCCGGGATGCGGCCTGGCCCTCCCAGGTGCCGACGTAGGCGGCGGGGACCGTCCGGCCGGGCGCCTCGGAGCGGCCGTCGCCGGCGGACCCCTGCGCTCCGTCCCGGGAGCCGCCCGGCAGCAGGTCGAGGACGAGGACGGAGCCGACGGTCACCGCGGCGAGGGCGCCGGCGACCGCGAGGGCCACCGTGCAGCTCACCCGCCGGCCCCGGCCGCCCCGTTCCG
>NZ_JAAGMD010000566.1 GCF_010548465.1 Streptomyces sp. SID14436
GCGGGCCCGGGCGCGGCGCCGGCGGGCCTCGAACAGCTCCCGCGCGAGCATGGCCGTCGTCCAGGCGGCCCCGCAGGCCAGCAGCACGGTGAGGACGACCGCCCAGGCCGGCGCGGACGACAGGTCGTAGGCGGCGGTCACGGCGGGCGGGGCCGGGGCGAAGAGCTGGGCGCGGACGGTGCCGAACACGGCGGCGGCGCCCAGGGCGAGCGCGGTCACACAGCACAGCAGGACGGTGGCGACCAGGCACTGCCACACCCACAGGCCCACCACCGGCTCCCGCTCCGGCCACTTCGCCCGGGTCAGCGCCCGGGGGACGGGGACGGCGGCCGTCACGGCGACGAAGCTCAGCAGGAGCAGGCAGACGGTCATGCCACGGACTCCGGATCTTCTCGGAAGAGGGCGGCTCGGGACACAGCGGGCTGGTGCGCGGGGCGGGTGCGCGGGGGTCCGCGGGCTGCCGGCCGGACCGTCCGCACCGCCCGACGCCCAGTATGACGGCGCGGGGCGGTGCGAGGCAGGGGTCGGCCGGTTCCGGTCCGGCCGACCCAGTGGGAACGGTCCGGGTCAGGACGGCGTGGGCACCACCCGGCCGGTGACCTCGCCCAGTCCGACGCGCACCCCGCCGGGGCCGGGCGCCCAGGCCGTCAGGGTCACCTCGTCCCCGTCTTCCAGGAACGTCCGCTTGCCGTCGGGCAGTTCCAGCGGGTCGCGGCCGTTCCAGGTCAGCTCCAGCAGCGATCCGCGTTCCCGCTCGGTGGGCCCGCTGACCGTGCCGGAGCCGTACAGGTCGCCGGTGCGCAGGGACGCGCCGTTCACCGTCATGTGGGCGAGCTGCTGCGCGGCCGTCCAGTACATGGTGGAGAAGCGCGGCTCGGAGACGACGTGGCCGTTGAGGGCGACGGACATCCGCAGGTCGTAACCGCCCGGCTCCTCCTCCCGGTCGTCCAGGTAGGGCAGCAGGTCGTGGGTGCGCTCCGGCGGCGCCACCCGGGCCTCGTCCAGGGCGTCCAGCGGGGTGATCCACGCGGACACCGAGGTCGCGAAGGACTTGCCGAGGAACGGGCCGAGCGGCACGTACTCCCAGGCCTGGACGTCGCGCGCGGACCAGTCGTTGAGCAGGCACAGGCCGAACACGTGGTCCCGGAAGGAGCCGAGCGGCACCGGACGCCCCTGCTCCGACGGCACCCCGACGACGAAACCGACCTCGGCCTCGATGTCCAGCCGCACGGACGGGCCGAAGACCGGGGCGGGGTCGGCGGGCGCCTTGCGCTGGCCCGCGGGGCGCACGACATCGGTGCCGGACACCACGACCGTGCCGGAGCGGCCGTGGTAGCCGATCGGCAGGTGCTTCCAGTTGGGGGTGAGGGAGTCCGGGGCGTCGGGGCGGAACATCCGGCCCACGTTCCGCGCGTGGTTCTCGGAGGCGTAGAAGTCCACGTAGTCCGCGACCTCGAAGGGCAGGTGCAGGGTCACCGCGGACAGGGGGTGGAACAGCGGCTCCACGGTCTCCCGGTGCGCCGGGACGGTCACCCACGCGGTGATCGCCCGCCGCACGTCCGACCAGGCCGTCCGGCCCGCCGCCAGCAGGGCGTTGAGGGTCGGCCGGGCCAGCAGGGAGGCGTAGGGGGAGCCGAGCGCGTGGGCGGCGGCTCCGGCGTCGAGGACGTGGTCGCCGAGCCGGACGCCGACGGTCCGCTCCGACGAGCCGGGGGGCGAGAACACGCCGTACGGCAAATTGTGCGGGCCGAAGGGATCGCCCTCGGGGACATCGAAGGGGGGCATCGGGTGCTGCCTCGCTTTCGTGTGCGCAGTGCTCCACGTGTCCGTGGCCGTGCCACACGTTACGGGGGACACCCCCGTCTTGGGCAGGGCCGTCGTGATGGCGCGGTGGCGGACGGGGCAGGCCGACGGCGTGCGGGGCGCGGACGGGCCCGCGCACGCCGTCACTTGCGTACCGGAAGTTATCCACAGGACGCGACGCAATCTTGACGGAGCGGTGCGAACGGGGCGACTCTGGGCAGGTGCCGGAAGGCCTCGGGGAGGGGGTTTTCCGACGGCACCTCAGGGGGGCGGATGGCCATTGGGGAGGCCGGTCCGGGTTCGGTGCGCTCGGGTGTCCAGCCACGACGGCTGGAGGAGACCCTGCGTGCCCGGCTCGGCCGGGAATGCGTGTACATGCCGTCGTGCCGGCTCGGGCTGTACGTGGCGCTGCGTCACTGGTGCCCGCCCGGGGGCCGGGTCCTGATGTCGCCGGTCAACGACGACGTCATCTTCTTCGTCGTGCTGGCCGCCGGGCTGCGGCCGGTGCAGGCGCCGCTGAACCCGTTCGACGCGTCCATCGACATCGACGCCGTGCCCGCCGACGTGTGGGGTTCGCTCTCCGCCGTGCTCACCACGAACCTCTACGGCAACCCGGACCCGGCGCCCCGCCTGCGCGCGCGGTGCGCCTCGCTGGGCATCCCGCTGTTCGAGGACGCGGCCCACGCCATCGGCAGCGAGGTCGGCGGGCGCCCGGTCGGCGCCTGGGGCGACGCGTCGGTTTTCAGCCTTTCCAAGCATGTCGACGCCAAGGCGGGCGGCATGCTGGCGGTCGCCGACCCGGACCTCGCCGACGACCTGCGTGCCGCCCGCGACGAGCTGCTGGTCCCGCGCCGCGCCCGGTCCGAACTCACCTACGCGGTCCGGCCGTACGCCGAGGCCGCGGTCCGGGGCCTCGGGCTGCGCCGGGCCGCCTGGGCCACGCTGGGCCTGCTGGGGCTGACCGAGCGCGAGGGCATCCGGATGCCCCTGCGCCCCCGCGAGCTGAGCCGCGCCGCGGACGCCGCCCCCGACCTCGGCGCCCACCACACGTGGGTGCGCGTCGACATGCACGACTACCGGCTGGAGCCGGGCCCGGTGCGGCTGCGCCGG
>NZ_JAAGMD010000588.1 GCF_010548465.1 Streptomyces sp. SID14436
TCGTCCTGCACACCGGCATCCAGTGGGAGTACCTACCCCAGGAGCTCGGCTTCGGCTCAGGCATGACGTGCTGGCGGCGGCTGGCCGCTTGGAACGAGGCCGGCGTGTGGGACCGCCTTCACGTCATCCTGCTGCAGAAGTTGCGGGCTGCGAAGCAGCTCGACTGGTCTCGGGCGGTGATCGACTCCAGCCATGTGCGGGCCGCTCGACGAGGCCCAAAAGCGGACCCAGCCCGGTCGACCGTGCGCGTCCGGGCAGCAAGCACCACGTCCTCGTCGACGGTCAGGGCGTCCCGCTCGCGGTGTCGCTGACCGGCGGCAACCGTAACGACGTCACGCAACTGCTGCCCCTCCTCGCCAAGGTCCCGTCCGTTGCGGGCCTGGTCGGGCGGCCGCGTCGGCGGCCCGACATGGTGCTCGGCGACCGTGGCTACGACCACGACAAGTACCGTCGGCTCGTGTGGGCTTTGGGCATCAAGCCGGTGATCGCCCGCCGCGGCACCCCTCATGGTTCGGGGCTCGGAGTGCACCGGTGGGTCGTCGAACGCACCATCGCCTGGCTGCACGGCTTCCGGCGCCTACGCGTCCGCTGGGAACGGCGCGACGACATCCACGAAGCCTTCCTCGGCCTCGCGACCTGCCTGATCACCCACCGGCACGTCCAACGCCTTTGTTAGGACCTCTAAGAGGGAGTGGCCCGGCACCGGCTCCTGATACAGCGCTGCACGGAGTGCGGCACCCTGCGATTCCCCTGGCTTCCGGGCTGCAACGCGTGCGGTTCCCGGGCCTGGACGACCGTGGAGGCCACCGGCGAGGGCACCGTCCACTCCTACGTCGTCATGCACCACCCGCCCTTCCCGGCCTTCGACCCGCCCTACGTCGTCGGTCTCATCCAGCTCGCGGAGGGGTGCGCCAGATACGGGGGACGGCGGCGAACCAGATACCCGGTGCCGAACGGGTGCTGGTCACGGCCGGTACGGGCGTGCCGACCTCGGGGCCCGTCCTGACCGGCGACCGCTGACCGCAGCCCGTCGACGGCGCGTCCCCTGAGGGGTGAACCCTCAGGGACCCTGCTCGCCACGTCCACCTTCAGGAGGTGAGGCAGGCCCTACCCATACAACCTGAGGGGGACGCGGCTTCGGGACCTGCGGGCGATCCGCGGGACGGCCTCCGCTCATAGCGTTGAGCCATGACCACACCCGTCTGCACCCGCGCTTCGAACGCCGCTGCTCCACCGTCGCAGACTCTCGTGTACCCGTCGTTCTCGTCGTACATGAGGGCCCGCCAGCCGGTGCTTCTGCGGACCGCCCGATCGCTGACCGGCAATCCGAGCGACGCGGAGGACCTGCTGCAGACCGCGCTCGCCAAGACGTACGTGGCGTGGGAGCGGATCGAGGACCACCGTGCGCTCGACGGCTATGTGCGCAGAGCCCTGCTGAACACCCGGACGTCGCAGTGGCGCAAGCGCAAGGTCGACGAGTTCGCCTGCGACGAGCTGCCCGAGCCGGACCCGGTGTCCGGCGGCGACGACCCCGCCGAGCGGCAGGCGCTGCGCGACGCCATGTGGCGGGCGATCATGCGGCTGCCGGCCCGGCAGCGCGCGATGGTCGTCCTGCGGTACTACGAGGACCTCAGCGAGGTGCAGACGGCCGAGGTCCTGGGTGTGTCGGTGGGCACGGTGAAGTCGGCCGTCTCGCGGGCGCTCGGGAAGCTGCGTGATGACCCTGACCTGGGGCTTGTTCGCTTCTGAGGTGAATTGTCGCCTGCTGTGGTGTGATCGATCACCGCTCGCCTAGTGACATACCGCGTGGTATGTGCGCAGAATCAGCGCAACTCTTACCCGCGCGTAGGCAATGTCGCCCAGGAGGACTCCGTGCTGAGCACCATGCAGGACGTACCGCTGCTGATCTCGAGGATCCTGGCCCATGGATCGACGATCCACGGCACATCGCAGGTCATCACCTGGACGGGTGAGGGCGATCCGCAGCGCCGCTCCTACGCGGAGATCGGCGCCCGTGCGGCCCAGCTGGCCCACGCCCTGCGCGACGATCTCGGGGTCACCGGCGACGAACGCGTGGCGACCCTCATGTGGAACAACGCGGAGCACGTGGAGGCGTACTTCGCGATCCCGTCGATGGGTGCCGTGCTCCACACGCTCAACCTCCGCCTCCCGGCCGAGCAGCTCGCCTGGATCGTCAACCACGCCGCGGACCGGGTGGTCCTGGTCAACGGTTCGCTGATCCCGCTCCTCGCGCCGCTGCTGCCGCACCTGAAGACCGTCGAGCACGTCGTCGTCACCGGCCCCGGGGACCGGGCCGCGCTGGCGGACGCCTCCGTCCAGGTGCACGAGTACGACGACCTGATCGCCGGGAAGCCCACCGTCTACGACTGGCCCGAGCTCGACGAGCGTGCCGCCGCGGCCATGTGCTACACCTCCGGCACGACCGGCGACCCCAAGGGCGTGGTGTACAGCCACCGTTCGATCTACCTGCACTCCATGCAGGTCAACATGGCGCAGTCGATGGGCCTGACCGACGAGGACACCTCGCTCGTCGTCGTCCCCCAGTTCCACGTGAACGCCTGGGGCCTGCCGCACGCCACCTTCATGACCGGCGTCAACATGCTGATGCCGGACCGCTTCCTGCAGCCCGCACCGCTCGCCCAGATGATCGAGAGCGTGCGGCCGACGCACGCCGCCGCCGTGCCCACCATCTGGCAGGGCCTGCTCGCCGAGCTGACCGCCAACCCCCGGGACGTGTCCGCCCTCACCCAGGTCACCATCGGCGGCTCCGCCTGCCCGCCCTCCCTGATGGAGGCGTTCGACCAGCTGGGCATGCGGGTCTGCCACGCCTGGGGCATGACGGAGACGTCCCCGCTCGGCACGGTCGCCCGCCCGCCGGCGCACGCCGTGGGCACGGACGAGGAGTTCGCCTACCGGCTGACCCAGGGCCGCTTCCCGGCCGGTGTCGAGGCCCGTCTCACCGGCCCCGGTGGCGAGCGGCTCCCCTGGGACGGCGAGTCCGCGGGTGAGCTGGAAGTCCGCGGCCCGTGGATCGCCGGCGCCTACTACAACGGCCCCGGCGAGGAACCGCTGCGCCCCGCCGACAAGTTCAGCGAGGACGGCTGGCTCAAGACCGGCGACGTCGGCATCATCAGCCCCGACGGCTTCCTCACCCTGACCGACCGGGCCAAGGACGTCATCAAGTCCGGCGGCGAGTGGATCTCCTCCGTGGAGCTCGAGAACGCCCTGATGGCCCACCCGGACGTGGCCGAGGCCGCCGTGGTCGCCGTGCCGGACGACAAGTGGGGCGAGCGGCCCCTGGCCACCGTCGTCCTGAGGGAAGGTTCCACCGCCGACTTCACCACCCTGCGCGCCTTCCTCCAGGAGGAGCGCGGGATCGCCAAGTGGCAGCTCCCGGAGCGCTGGACGGTGATCGAGGCGGTGCCGAAGACGAGCGTCGGCAAGTTCGACAAGAAGGTGCTGCGCAGGCAGTACGCCGACGGCTCGCTGGACGTCACCCAGATCTGAAACGGCTCAGACGCGGCCCCGTCCCTCAGGATCACCAGGGGGACGGGGGCGGCTGCGGGACGCGCCGGGCAGGGCGGGACCGGGAAACCGGCCGCCCCGCCCGGCGCGTCCGCGTCCGCTGTTTCACGCCTCGCCCCCCGGGACGTGCGGGACCGTGGGAGTCCTGCCCCGCCCCGCACCGCCCACGGCCTGCGAACCGCATGACGGCCCGCAGGCCCGCCCCGGTGTCAGTTGGTGCCGATCCGGGCGAGCAGGTCGACGATGCGGTCCTGGACCTCGGCGCTCGTGGAGCGTTCCGCGAGGAACAGCACGGTCTCGCCGGAGGCCAGCCGCGGCAGGTCCGTCTGTTCCACGGCGGCCGTGTAGACGACGAGCGGGGTGCGGGTGAGCTGGCCGTTCGCGCGCAGCCAGTCCACGATGCCCGCCTGGCGCCGGTGCACCTGCATCAGGTCCATCACCACCAGGTTGGGCCGGAACTGCCCCGCCAGCGCCACCGCGTCCGCGTCGCTCGCGGCCCGCGCGACCTGCATCCCGCGCCGTTCGAGCGTGCCGGTCAGGGCCAGCGCGATCTCCGCGTGCTCCTCGACCAGCAGCACGCGCGGCGGGTGCTGCTCGCTGTCGCGCGGAGCGAGCGCCTTCAGCAGCACGGCGGGGTCGGCACCGTAGGCGGCGTCGCGCGACGCCTGCCCGAGTCCGGCGGTGACGAGGACGGGCACCTCGGCCGCCACGGCCGCCTGCCGCAGCGACTGCAGTGCCGTACGCGTGATCGGCCCGGTCAGCGGGTCCACGAACAGGGCCGCCGGGAAGGCCGCGATCTGCGCGTCGACCTCCTCTCGGGAGTTCACGATCACGGGCCGGTAGCCGCGGTCGCTCAACGCCTGCTGGGTCGAGACGTCGGGCGCCGGCCACACCAGCAGCCGGCGCGGGTTGTCCAGCGGCTCCGGCGGCATCTCGTCGTCCATGGGCTGCGGCCGGGGCGGGTCGGCCACCTCGACCGCTCCGCCGGGACCGTCCAGCGGCTCCGGTCCCTCGGCGGCGTCCGCGTCCGGTGCGCCTATCGCGTACGAGCGCCCCGCGCCCTCCGCCGCCGGCGCGAGCCGTGACTGGCCCGCCATCGAGTGCTGCGGCTGCGGCTGCGCCTGCT
>NZ_JAAGMD010000608.1 GCF_010548465.1 Streptomyces sp. SID14436
CGGGGTGAGCGCGCTGACCTGGGCGGTGGCCGGCCGGGCGGTGCCTCAGTGCCTGGCCGGCGCGCTGGAGGGGCGGCTGACCCCGCACCGCGTGGCACTGTGGCAGGACGCGCTGGACATGGCCGGGCACCACGTCGGGGCCGGGGTGGGGCCGGGCAACTTCGGGGAGCTGAGCGCCACGGCCGCGCGGTCGCTGCTGTCCGACGACCGGCCCCACTCGGCGCCCCTGCAGCTCGCGGCGGAACAGGGCGTGGCCGGGGTGGCGCTCCTCGCGGCGGCCTTCGGCTGGGTGCTCTACGCGCTGTGGCGCAGTCCGCGCAGCACTCCGGTGGTGCTGACGGCGGGTGCGGCGCTGACGGCCGTGGCGGCCATCGCCGCGGTGGGCAACGCGCTCAGCTTCACGGTGGTGTCGCTGGGCGCCGGTCTTCTGGCGGGCCTGGCGACCGCGCGTCCGTTCGTCCACGACCGGGCGCCGTTCCCTGAGAGCGGCCCGCCCCCGCGCGGGGGCCGGGTGGCGCCCTGAGGGCCGCGGCGGAGTGGGTCAGTGGGCCGCGCCGGGCTTGTGCGGGTGCAGGCGGTCCCGGATGACGCGGACCGCCGCCTCGGCGTCGTCGACGGTGACGGTGAAGGTGTGTCCGTCCCACAGGCGCAGGACGACCCCCTCACCCCGCCGCACGACGACGGCCGTGCCCTTCTCGGGACGCCAGCGGTAGCCCCAGCCGCCCCAGTGGCGGGGGGTGACGTGCGGTGCGAAGTCCGCGCCCGCGACGTGCGAGAGCGGGATGCGGCGGCGCGGCACACCGATGTGGCCGCACCGCACTTCCAGGTGGTCCTCGTCGACCCGCAGCGCCACGTGCACGAAGGCGAGGGTGCCGAAGAGCACCAGCAGCCCGGCGGCGATGCATCCGACGACGGCCATGACCAGGGGGGCGACGCCGGTCGTCCACGCGGAGTCGACGGCCAGGGCGATGCCGAGTGCCATGCAGGCGGCGCCGATCAGGGCGAGCAGCCACTGGATGCGGTTGGTGGCCCTGCCGGTCCAGACGTCGGAACAGGGAACGGGCTTGCCGTGGGGGTGGTCCCTCATACCTTCGAGGTTACTCAGGTTTCGCTCCGCTGGTACGGCGTCGCACAGCGTGACTGCGCCGACCGGACCCGCCGGAGTGCGCGGGGGCGCCCCGCAGTCCTCCAGGGCGAGTCCGCGGAGCGCGGTCAGCGGACGGGGGCGGCCCGGTGCAGGAGCCGGCCCTCGGCGTAGGTGAGCGCCGCCGTCGGGAGCGGGCCCGGACGTCCGCTGAGCAGCACCGTCAGGGTGCCGGTCGCCGGGGCGTCGGGGGCGGGCCGGCCGCCGATGCGGCGCAGTGTCTGGGCGGCCACGGCGTCCGCGGAGCCGTACAGGGCGAGGGGCGGCCGGCCGGGCTGCTGGACGGCGGCCCGGATGCGCTCGCCGACCAGTTCGTAATGGGTACAGCCCAGGACGACGGTCGTCACGTCGTCCGGGGTGAGGGCCGCCGCCGCCTCCACGGCCGCGTCGATCGCGGACTCGTCCGCCCGCTCCACCGCCTCGGCGAGTCCCCAGCACGGCACCTGGGCGACCTCGACCCCGCCGGCGAAGGTGTCGATCAGATTCCGCTGGTAGGGGCTGCCGGTGGTGGCCGGGGTGGCCCAGATGGCCAGCGGTCCGCCCCCGGCCGCGGCCGGTTTGATCGCCGGGACGGTGCCGATCACCGGCAGCCCGGGTTCCAGGCGGGCGCGCAGGGCGGTGAGCGCGTGCACGGTGGCGGTGTTGCAGCCGACGACGAGCGCGTCGGGCCGGTGCGCGGCGGCGGCCTCGGCGACGGCGAGGGCCCGCTCGGTGAGGTCCTGAGGGGTCCTGGGGCCCCACGGCATGCCGTCGGGGTCGAGGGAGAGGACGAGATCGGCGTCCGGGCGCAGGCGCCGTACCGCTGCGGTGGCCGCCAGCAGACCGATTCCGGAGTCCATGAGCGCGATCTTCACCCGGTCACGATAGTCGATGGGCGGCTTCCGGCCGCCGCCGTGGGGCACACTGCGCACGTGAGCGTCGTTGCGTGGACCGCCGCCGGATCACTCGCCGCGTGGCTGTGGCTCCTGCTGTGCCAGGGCTTCTTCTGGCGGACCGACGTCCGGCTGCCGCCCGCGCGGGAGCCGGACTCCTGGCCGTCCGTCTGTGTCGTCGTCCCGGCCCGCGACGAGGCGGAGGTGCTGCCCGCGAGCCTGCCGGCCCTGCTCGCCCAGGACTACCCGGGCCGGGCCGAGGTGTTCCTCGTCGACGACGGCAGCACGGACGGCACCGGCGCGCTCGCGCGCGAGCTGGCGCGCGGGCGGGGCGGGCTGCCGCTGACCGTCGACGCGCCCGGTGAGCCGCCCGCCGGGTGGACCGGCAAGCTGTGGGCGGTGCGCCACGGCATCGCCCTGGCCCGCGCGCGGGACCCCCAGTACCTGCTGCTGACCGACGCCGACATC
>NZ_JAAGMD010000636.1 GCF_010548465.1 Streptomyces sp. SID14436
ACGCGGCGGCCCGCTGGGCGAGCGGGCCGTAGGCGGCACCGGCCAGCACCAGCACCGCGCCGCCGGCGATCATCGCCACGACGGCCGGCAGCGGGCCGGGCGAGGACAGGCTGCCGAGCTCGCGGAAGCCGGTGGGGGCCGGAAGCATGCCGTCCATCGGCCACACCACGGCGTCGACCCGGGCCTGGACCGCGCTGCG
Source organism: Streptomyces sp. SID14436 (assembly GCF_010548465.1). Lineage (GTDB taxonomy): Bacteria > Actinomycetota > Actinomycetes > Streptomycetales > Streptomycetaceae > Streptomyces. Next base: position 200 of record NZ_JAAGMD010000636.1, read on the forward strand.
CGCGACGGTGCCGTTGGCGGCGTCGGTCAGGTGGGCGGTGGAGTCCACCGAGCCGGACCGCTCGTCACCGAGCAGGAACAGCCGCCCCTCGGGCACGGTCACCGCGGGAAAGGTGCTGAGCCCGGCCACCGCGTCCCGCGGCAGATACGGTTCGTCGATCTCCTTGCCGTTGACCTTCAGCCTGCCGTTGTCGCAGCAGGAGACGGTGTCCCCGCCGACGGCGACGACCCGCTTGATGATCGGCACATCGGCCCAGTTCTCGTCGCGGAAGACGACGACGTCGCCGCGGCGCACGTCCGCGTCGTCGACCCGCTGCGCCAGCACGCGGTCGCCGGCACCGATCGTCGGGGCCATGGAGGTGGTGGGCACGGTGTAGGGGCGGTAGACGATGGCTCCCCAGACGAAGCCGCCGAGGAACAGCACCATGCCCAGGGCCACGGCCAGCCCCGACAGGCGCCGCCCGGTCCGGCCGGCCGCCGCGGGGCCCCGGTCGCCGCCCGGGGCGTTGTGCGTCGTGCTCCGTCCACTCATGGGCGGCACCCTACCCGGCGGTACCGGACCGGGTCAGCCCCTCCTCAGCGGCCCTGGACGCCGGCCTCGCGGCGACGGCGCCACAGCACCAGCGGCACCGCGCCGACGAGCGCCAGGCCCTGCGGGGCGACCGCCAGGGCGGCGTCCGCCGCGGCTCCGGCCGCGTTCAGTCCGGGCTGGTCGTAGGTGGCCGGGACCGGGAGGTTGTCCCAGCGGTTGACCGGCCACGCGATGACGACGGCCCGGCCCACGACCTCCTTCACGGGGACCATGCCGTCGTTCTTGTCGGCCCGGTTGTACCGCGAGTCGCGGGAGTTCTGCCGGTGGTCGCCCATAACCCAGATGTGGCCCTCGGGCACCTTCACCTTGAACTGGCCGCCCTGGTCGTCCTGGCTGCACGGGGTGTTGCCGGGGTACACGTACGGCTCGTTCAGCGCCTTGCCGTTGACCTTCAGCGGGCCGGTGCCCTTGCACTCGACCGTGTCGCCGCCGACGCCGACGACCCGCTTGATCAGGTCCTTCTCCTCGGCGGACGGCATCAGGCCGATCCAGCTGAGCATCTGCTGCAGCGCGTTGGGCTGCGGTGTGGGCTCACCCGCCAGCCAGTTGTCCGGGTCGTGGAAGACGACCACCTCGCCGCGCTCGGGCTCGGAGCCGAACCAGGGGGTGAGCTTGTCGACCAGGACCCGGTCACCCTGCTGGAGGGTGTTCTGCATCGAGTCGGACGGGATGGAGAACGCCTGCACCAGGAACGTCTTGATCAGCAGCGCCAGGACCAGCGCGATACCGATCAGGATCGGCAGTTCCTTCCAGAAGGAACGCGGCTTCTTCGCCTGGGGCGCGCCGCCGTCCCCGCCTCCTCGTGCCGTGGGGGGCAGGTCCCCGGGACCGTCTCCGCCGCCCGCCGGGGAGTGATTCCCGGAGGTCACGGAGTCGTCCGCCGCCGGGTAGGCCGCTCCCACGGGGCGTCCGCGGTGCTCCTCGCCCTCGTGCCCGGACCGTGCGCCAACCGCCGCATCCCCCACGCCAACTCCTTACTCTCTGCCGCCGCCCGCCCCGGTGCCGGAGCAGGCCCACCACTCCCATAACGAGCGGGAGTTCCGCAGGGATCGGGAGTTGCATCATCACGTTCGGACCGTCGGGGGCAACCCTATGCGACGGCGGGGGACCTGCCGTCGACCCGGGCGCCGAGTCCGACACGGATGCGTAGGTTTTCGGCTCCTCCAGTGTGCTCCAGTGACCGAGCGGCCAGGCGATCACCATCGCCCGCCCGACGACCTCGTCCTCGGAGACGGTGCCGCCGTAGTCGGTGTCCTGGTGCGAACGGGAGTCGGCGGAGTTGGAGCGGTGGTCGCCCATCACCCACAGCCGCCCCTCGGGGACGGTGATGTCGAAGGGGATCGTCGACGGGCGGTTGCCGGGGTAGAGGTAGTCGTTCTCCTCCAGGGGGACGCCGTTGACGCTGACCCGGCCCTGGCGGTCGCAGCACTGGACCCGGTCGCCGCCGACCCCGACGACCCGCTTGATCAGGTCCTTGTCGTTCTCGGACGGCAGCAGTCCGATGAAGGTGAGCCCTTCCTTGATCTGCTTGATGCCGACCGGGTCGTCCTTCTTGGGCACGGTCTGCTCGTCCTGGAGCCAGCCGCCGGGGTCCTTGAACACCACGACGTCCCCCCGCTGCGGCTTGGAACCGAACCAGGGGGTGAGCTTGTCGACCAGGACCCGGTCGCCGATGCGGATCGTCTGCTCCATGGAGCCGGACGGGATGACGAACGCCTGGACCAGAAACGTCTTGAGGACCAGCGCTATCAGCACGGCGACGCCGATCAGCAGCGGGATCTCCTTGACCGCGCTGCGACGGCGGCGCCGCTTGACCTTGCGCTGGAGCCGGCGCCGTTCGGCCCGGGTGCGCCCGTCGCTCTTGGCGGTGCGGCGGAAGCCGGTGGGCAGCAGGTTCTCCGCGGCACTGGCCGGCACGCCGCGGGGTTTGCCGCGGTTACCCATGGGCGCCTCCCCCGGTGGGCGCCGGGTCCGCCGCCGGGGCGGGGACGCGCGTGTACGCGTCGGGGCGGTGCAGCCGCCCCGCTCTGCCGAACGGCCAGACGATGCCGTCGGCCCGGCCGATCAGGTCGCCGGCGGGGATCATGCCGCCGCCGGGCGAGCCGAGGCGGTCGCGCGAGTCGCTGGAGGCGCTGCGGTGGTCGCCGAGGACGAACAGGCGGCCCTCGGGCACCACGACGTCGAAGGGCACCGTGGAGGCGTCGTCACCGGGGAACAGGAACCCCGACTCGTCGACCGACCGGCCGTTCACCCGGATCCTCCCCTCCTCGTCGCAGCAGACCACGCGGTCCCCGCCCACCCCGACGACGCGCTTGATGAAGTCGCCGTCGCCGAAATGTCCGGCTCCGTCGAACACCACCACGTCGCCGCGCTGCGGCGCGGCTCCGAAACGGTATGCCAACTTGTTTACGAGAACACGGTCCCCGATCCTCAATCCCGGCTCCATCGAGCCGCTGGGGATCTGGAAGGGCCGCACCACGAACGTGCTGAGCGCCAGCAGGAAGACCAGGCAGAGCGTCAGGGTCAGGGTGACCCAGCCGCCGGGAAGCCAGGCGACGCCCCGCCCCAACGCGGAACGCGACCGGCCCTCCGGGCCCGGTGTCCCCGAGGTGTCCTCGGTCGTGTCCGGGCGGGAGGAGCGGTCGCGCTCCGTCTGCTGTGCTTCGGTGTCCATCGGGGCCAGATGCTATCCGGCCCCGGCGTGACCCCGGAAAAGCGCTCAGCTCTCGCGCTTCTCCCTGATCTTCGCGGCCTTGCCGCGCAGCTCGCGCAGGTAGTACAGCTTGGCGCGGCGGACGTCACCCTTGGTGACGAGCTCGATCTTCTCCACGATCGGGGTGTGCACCGGGAAGGTGCGCTCGACGCCGACGGAGAAGGAGACCTTGCGGACCGTGAAGGTCTCGCGGACGCCGGCACCCTGGCGGCGGATCACCACGCCCTTGAACTGCTGCACACGGGAGCGGCTGCCCTCGATGACGCGGACGTGGACGTTGACGGTGTCGCCGGGGCGGAAGGCCGGGACGTCGCTGCGCAGCGACGCGGAGTCGACGGAGTCGAGCAGGTGAGACATTTCGTCTGCTTTCTTCGCTGATGCCGCAGGTCATCAACGGCAAGAAGGTCGGATCGGGGATGTGCGGCGCGGGCGGGCGTCGTGTCCCCCTGCGGCAGGGGCGCACGCCGGTCGGCGCACAACAGCGGCCTATTCTTCCACGCCGCCGGTCCTGCGCCAAAATCGGCCGTACGGCTCGCCCGCGGGGTCCGGTTCCCAGCCCAGGATCGACAGCATCTCGCGGTCCTTCTTGTCGAACGCGGCGGGGGCGCTGCGCTCGATGAGGTCGGGCCGGTGGGCGGTGGTGCGCTTGAGCGCCTCGTCGCGGCGCCAGCGGGCGATCCTCCCGTGGTGGCCGCTGAGCAGCACGTCGGGGATGCCCCGGCCGCGCCAGTGCGGCGGTTTGGTGTGCACGGGCCCCTCCAGGAGGCCGGCCATGGCGCCGGGGGCGAAGGAGTCGTCGCGGTGCGACTCGGCGTTCCCGAGCACGCCGGGCAGCAGCCGCGCCACGGCCTCGGTGACGACCAGGACGGCCGCCTCGCCGCCGGCCAGGACGTAGTCCCCGATGGACACCTCGTACACGGGCATGCGGGTGGCGTACTCGTCGACGACCCGGCGGTCGATGCCCTCGTAGCGGGCCGGGGTGAAGATCAGCCAGGGGCGTTCGGAGAGCCGGACGGCGAGTTCCTGGGTGAACGGGCGGCCGCTGGGGGTGGGCACGATGAGGGCCGGTTCCCGGGCACCGCTCTCGTAGCCGTCCGCCAGGACGGTGTCGAGGGCCTCGCCCCACGGCTCGGGCTTCATCACCATGCCGGGGCCGCCGCCGTACGGGGTGTCGTCGACGGTGTGGTGCCGGTCGTGGGTCCAGGCGCGCAGGTCGTGCACCCGGACGTCCAGCTGTCCGCGCGCGCGGGCCTTGCCCACCAGGGAGACGTTCAGCGGTTCGAGGTACTCGGGGAAGATCGTGACGACGTCGAGCCGCATCAGGCGTCGTCCCCGGCGGCGTCGCGGCCGGAGGCGATCTCGGCGCGGTCGTCGATCAGACCGGGCGGCGGGTCGATGACCGCGCGCTGTTCCTCCAGGTCGATGTCGGTGACGATCTCCTCGACGAACGGCACGTAGACCTCGCTGCCGTCGGGGCGCTCCACGACGAAGAGGTCCTGGGAGGGCAGGTGGGAGATCTCGGTGATCCGGCCGACCTCGGTGCCGTCGACGGTCACCACGTCGAGGTCGATCAGCTGGTGGTCGTAGTACTCGTCCTCGTCCTCGGGGCGTTCGTCCGGGTCGACCTCGGCGATGAGGAGGGTGTTGCGGAGGGCTTCGGCGGCGGTGCGGTCGCGCACGCCCTCGAAGCGCAGCAGCAGGCGTCCGCTGTGGACCCGGCCGGTCTCGATGGTCAGCGGCCCGGCCGAGGGCGGGTCAGTGGCCAGGACGGCGCCGGGGCCGAGGCGGAGCTCCGGCTCGTCGGTGCGGACCTCGACGGTGACCTCGCCCTTGATGCCGTGGGCGCGGCCGATGCGTGCGACTACCAGCTGCACGGTGCTTGATCTCCTGTCGGGACGACTTCGGGCCGGGGACGGCCGAGTGGCCCTCCCCGGCCCGAGCCGGTTGCGATAAGCGTCAGCGGACGTGGTCCACGTCGACGAGGTCGACACGGACACCGCGGCCGCCGATGGCGCCCACGACGGTGCGCAGAGCGCGTGCGGTGCGGCCGTTGCGGCCGATCACCTTGCCGAGGTCGTCCGGGTGCACCCGGACCTCGAGCACGCGTCCGCGGCGCAGGTTGCGCGAGGCGACCTGCACATCGTCAGGGTGGTCGACGATGCCCTTCACGAGGTGCTCGAGAGCCTCCTCGAGCATGCTCAGGCCTCGGTCGGCTCGGACGCGGAGGAGTCGGCCGCGGCCTCGTCCTTCTTGTCCGCCTTCTTCTTCTGGGTGATGGCCTCACCCTTGGCGTCGTCGTCGCCACCGATCGCCTCGAAGGACGGACGGGCGGCCTTCTCCTCCGGCTGGAGGAGCGGCGCCGGGGCGGGCTCGCCCTTGAACTTCTGCCAGTCGCCGGTCTTCTGCAGGATGGCGCGGACGGCCTCCGTCGGCTGGGCGCCGACACCGAGCCAGTACGCCACGCGCTCGCTGTCGACCTCCATCACCGACGGGTTGTACGTCGGGTGGTACTTGCCGATCTCCTCGATGGCCCGGCCGTCACGGCGGGTACGGGCGTCGGCGACGACGATGCGGTAGTGAGGCGAACGGATCTTGCCCAGACGCTTCAGCTTGATCTTGACTGCCACGGGAGTGGAATCTCCTGATTTTGACGTGGTTGGGCACGGCGAGTGAAGCCGCGTGGGGTTGCGGTACCCGAGTGCCCGATGGACGCGTCAGCCGGAGGAGAGAGGGGTCCTGTGCGACTGTCGAGTACAGCAGGCCATTCTGCCACACCCGCGGGGTGGTCGCGGACAGCGGGTGCGGGCGGGCACGACGTCGAGGCGCTCCGCGCGCGCGGAGCGCCTCGACGCACCCGGCACCCGACCCTCCGGCACCCACGAGATGCCGGGCGGGGTCAGCCTGCCGCTGCCACGACCTCCGGAATGCGGAACGGCTTGCCGCAGCCGCCGCAGACGATGGGGGCCTGGGCCAGCACCGACGGGACGACGCGGACGTTGCGGCCGCAGTCGCACACTGCCTTGACGCGAACACCTCCTCCGGAGGATCCGTGCCGGGCGGCGGGACCGCGGAAGCTGCGCGCGGTGTCCCCCGCGGTGGCGGCGGTGTGGGCCTTCAGCGCGCGCTGAAGGCGTTCGATGGTCGGACGGTAGCGGCGCTTCGCCTCCGGGGTGAGCGTGACCAGCGAGAAGCCGCTGCTGGGATGCGGCTCCTCGGGATGGTCCAGGCCCAGTTCCTCGGCGATCGCGAGGAACCTGCGGTTGTGGTAGCGGCCCGCTCGGGACGTGTCGCGTACGCCGCGCGCGGCGGCGACGCCATGGACTGCCTCGTGCAGCAGTCGCTCGAAGGAGAGCTCGTGACCGCACGCGGACGACGACTCCCCGATCAGGGACTCGGGCGCGGCAAGATCCGGCAGTTCGGGGTGGTGCCGCTGAATGTCGGCCCACGCCTGCGCCAGCTCTGCGGCGAGTACAGGTGGTGTCTGTGTCGTGCTCACGTAATGACAACGAGCCGGGGTGGCTGTGTGTTCCGATTCCGGGCCATCCCAAATATTTTGCACGTACCCGTCAGTTCGCACTGATGCGTCCTGACGAGGGCGGGTGCGCTGATCTGCGGAGAAAGCCGCGCAGCTCGCCTCAAGCCGGTACGTAGGCTGACGTACGGCCCGGCGCGCGGGCGGACCGCGTGCGCCGATCATGCCAGGGATCGCGGAAACGCAAGAGGTGTTTCGGCCGTACTCGCCGCCGGAACATGCCCCGGGCCGGCCGGGAGGGCGAGCGGTACGACCGCGACGTTACCGGGTCCGCGGCCGCCCCACCGCGCCGCCCCGCACCCCGCGCGCCCGGCCCGGGAGCGCCCCGTGTTGCCGCCCGGTGAATTCTTGCCACTGGCACGAGCAACTACCAAGCCGCCGTCCCCTTCCACTGGACGCCGGGTCGAGGGCGGAGTTACCTGGCATACGGGGGGAGTGCGAGCGCACTGCACGGGGGCCAAGGAAACGGGCACAGCGGCAACTCTCGGCTGATTGGGGCGCTTACCTATGACACCTACGCTCGTGCGGCAGCACCCGCCTCAGGCGGGGGCAGCCCCCCGCGTGGACCTGCATGCACGCGCGCGTGACTGGTCCGAGATCCAGGAGCGGATGCTCGTCCCGCTCTACGAGGCCGTCCACGAACGGCTCGACGTGGGGCCGGCGACCCGGCTGCTCGGTCTCGGCTGCGGTTCCGGACTCGCGCTGCTGATGGCCGCCTCGCGCGGAGCCGCCGTGACCGGCGTCGACACCGCCGCCGACCGGCTGCGCCTCGCGCGGGAGCGGCTGCTGCCCGAGGACCGGGAGCCACGCGGGCGCGCGGAGCCCCGCATCGTGCGCGGGCAACCGGCCGACGCCGCCCCCGCTCCCCGGCACCCGTACACCGTGGTGACCGCCTTCGAGCCGATCGGCTGCCTGGCCGGGGACGCGGACGCGCTGGCCGGCCTGCTCGCCGAGGCCGTACCGCTCGCCGGGCGCGGCGCCGCCGTGGTGCTGGCGGGGTGGGGCCCGCCGGAGCGGTGCGCCACCCT